>NZ_JBFBCB010000002.1:0-325045 GCF_040682975.1 Streptomyces sp. NPDC051051 | reverse complement strand
TTGGAGAGGAACAACAGGGGCTCCGACCTCACGGATGCGCTTGCTTGGGCAAAGTGAGGATTTCGGGCGATGACCCGCGAGCCCGTGTGTCAGGCCTCCTCGAAGTCGCCCGTCAGCGCCGAGGCGATCCGCAGGTGCGGGCCCGCCTCCGCGTGCCGGCCCTGCCGCTCCAGGGTGCGGCCCAGCATCAGCCGGGCGTACTGCTCCACCGGGTCGCGCTCCACAATGGCACGCAACTCGGTCTCGGCGCGGCCGAGTTGAGCCGAGTGGTAATAGGCGCGGGCCAGCAGCAGCCGCGGTCCGGTCTGCTCCGGCACCTCCTCGACCAGCCCGGCCAGGACCCGCGCGGCGGCGGTGTACTCCTTGGCGTCGAAGAACAACCGCGCACGCTCCCAGCGCTCGGCCGGCGTTCCGTGGGCGTAGTACTCGGTGTCGTAGGTCGTGTCCACTCGTGGCCTCCTTCGCGTCGCACAACCGCGACCGATGGTTGAAAATTCCACCAGTACGGCCGGGGTGCTCCGCGGGTTCACATGGCGGCCAGTTCCGCGTCGGCCCGCTCGGTGATCAGGGCGAGCACCCGTCCGGCGACGGCCCGGTCCCCGGCGGGGATGCCGGCGTAGATCCGGGCCGATACCGCCCCCGACTCGGCGCTCACCGTCTCGTACAGTGCGCGCCCGGCGTCCGTGGCGCGGACGGTCCCGCCGTCGGCCGACACCAGTCCCTTGGCCAGGAGTTGGTCGACGGTGGCGTGCACCTCGGCCCGGTCGGCCTTGAGGGAGGCCACGACCAGGGCGACGAGCGCCTCCCGTGCGAGGGGCCGGTCGGCCACGATGACCGACCGGAGGGTGATCTGCTGCGGGAACGTGGCGTCGTGGCGGCTCAGGACGCGTTCGAGGACCGCGCGGGCGGCGTAGTGGGCCAGGCCGATGACGCGGCTGTCGACGGGAGGTGCGGTGCTGGTCATGACGTCCCCTTGTCGCTCTGGTTCCGGTGGTCGCTGTCGTCGTTCTCCTGCGCGGTGGTGTCCGCGGCGCCGTCGTACGGAGGTTCCAGAGGCGCGGCGAGCAGGAGCGCCAGTTCGCCGGTGAACGTGCGGGTGCGGGGACTGTCCAGGCCGCCGAGCGGTTCCGTCAGTTGTTCCAGCAGCGCGTGCACCACCTCGACGGCCCGTCGGGTGACGTCCTCGCCCTGTTCGGTCAGCGCCAGCCGGACCGCGCGCGGATCCCGCGGATCACGGGTGCGCTCGATCAGTCCGGCGGACTCCAGGGCGCGGGCCAGCTTCGACACGTACAGCGGTTCCAGTCCGGTGTGGTCGGCGAGACGCCGCTGGCTGGGGCGCTCGCCGGCGCGCCGCATGCCGTGCAGCGACGCGACGACCGTGTACTGCGCGTGGGTGAGGCCCAGCGGTGCCACCGCCCGGTCCACCGCCACGCGCCACTTCGTGGACAGCCGCCACACCAGGTAGCCGGGCGTGGCCCCTTCGGAACCCGTGCTCATGTGCCATACGGTACATGGCTATTATGTACATGGCTACTGTTCCGTCGGCCCGCCCGGCGCCGTGCCGGACGCCGGATACGCTGGCGCGGTGAACGAGAACCTTCCGCCCTGTCCGAAGTGCTCCTGCGAGTACACCTACGAGATGAACGCCCTGGTGGTGTGCCCGGAGTGCGGCCACGAATGGGTGCCCGCCGAGAGCGGCGCGGATGCCGGCGGCCCCGCGGAGCGGGTCGTCAGGGACTCCGTCGGCAATGTGCTGACGGACGGCGACACGGTGGTGGTCGTCAAGGCCCTCAAGGTCAAGGGCAGTCCGTCGGGCATCAAGGCCGGCGCCAAGGTGCGCAACATCCGGCTGGTCGACGGGGTCGACGGCCACGACATCGACTGCAGGATCGACGGGTTCGGCGCGATGCAGCTGAAGTCGAGCGTGGTCAAGAAGGGCTGACCCCCTCCCCGGGGGAATCCGCGACGGCCTCACCGGATGCAGAATTGCAAAATTTCGCAATTGGTTAGATGCTGGATTTACTGCGCTCGCAGGTAGTGGCGGGCGCAGCCCGCGCCCGCCCCGGTGGGGCGCCGTCGAGGAGAGCCGAGGGTCCCGTGTCCGTTCCGCTGTACCAGGCCAAGGCCGAGTTCTTCCGCATGCTGGGGCATCCGGTACGGATCCGGGTCCTGGAGCTGCTCCAGGACGGACCCACACCGGTGCGCGACCTGCTGGCCGCCATCGAGGTGGAACCCCCCAGCCTGTCCCAGCAACTGGCGACCCTGCGCAGGTCGGGCATCGTCACCGCGACGCGGGAGGGCTCGACGGTCGTCTACGAACTGGCCGGCGGCGACGTCGCCGACCTGATGAGGGCCGCACGCCGGATCCTCACCGACGTGCTGACCGGACAGCACGAGCTGCTCGCCGAACTGCGGGAAGGCGAGGTCACCGCACGATGACGGTCGTCCCCACCCGGATCCGGCACCGGATCACCGACCTGCTCCCCGGCCGCGCCGACCTGGCGGAACTGCGCCGCGATCCGCGCCGGGACCTGCTCGCGGGCCTGACCGTGGCGATCGTCGCGCTGCCCCTCGCCCTCGGATTCGGCGTCTCCTCCGGACTCGGCGCCGAGGCGGGCCTGGCGACCGCGGTCGTCGCCGGCGCGCTCGCCGCCGTGTTCGGCGGCTCGAACCTGCAGGTGTCCGGTCCGACGGGCGCGATGACCGTGGTGCTCGTGCCGATCGTCGCCGCTCACGGCCCCACCGGGGTACTGGCCGTCGGGCTCATGGCCGGCGTGATGCTGGTCGCCCTCGCCCTGCTCAAGGCCGGCAAGTACATGCAGTACGTGCCCGCGCCCGTCGTCGAGGGCTTCACCCTCGGCATCGCCTGCGTGATCGGCCTGCAACAGATACCGAACGCGCTCGGCGTGCCCGAGCCGGAGGGCGACCGCGTCCTCGTGGTCGCCTGGCGTGCCGTGGCGGAGTTCGCCAGGACACCGAACTGGACCGCAGCCGCCCTCGCCCTGGCCGTCGCCGCCGCCATGCTGGCCGGCGCCCGCCTGCGGCCCACGATCCCCTTCTCCATCCTCGCCGTGATCGCGGCCACCGTCGTGGCCCGGGTGGCCGGCCTGGACGCGGCGGAGCCGATCGGCGACCTGCCGTCCGGCCTGCCCGCGCCCTCCCTCTCCTTCCTCGACCCGGGCGCCCTCGGTTCCCTGCTCGCCCCGGCCGTCGCGGTCGCGGCCCTGGCCGCCCTGGAGTCGCTGCTGTCGGCCTCGGTCGCCGACGGCATGACGGTCGGGCAGCGCCACGATCCCGACCGCGAGCTGTTCGGCCAGGGCCTGGCCAACATGGCCGCCCCGCTGTTCGGCGGTGTGCCCGCCACCGGGGCCATCGCCCGCACCGCGGTCAACGTCCGCGGCGGCGCCGGGTCCCGGCTCGCCGCCCTCACCCACGCGGTGATCCTCGCCGTCATCGTGTTCGCCGCCGCGCCCCTCGTCTCCGCGATCCCGCTCGCCGCGCTCGCGGGCGTGCTCCTGGCCACCGCCGTCCGCATGGTCGAGGTCGGCTCGCTGCGGGCGATGGCGCGGGCCACCCGCTCCGACGCGCTGATCCTGGTGCTCACCGCCGTCGCGACCCTCGCGCTCGACCTCGTGTACGCCGTGATCATCGGCCTGGCCGTCGCGGGCGTCCTCGCCCTGCGCGCGGTGGCCAACCAGGCCCGCCTCGAAGAGGTCCCGCTCGACCGGGGCGACCACAGCGCCGAGGAACACCGGCTGCTCGCGGAGCACATCGTGGCGTACCGCATCGACGGACCGCTGTTCTTCGCCGCCGCCCACCGCTTCCTGCTGGAACTGGCGGAGGTCGCCGACGTGCGCGTCGTCATCCTGCGCATGTCCCGCGTGACCACCGTCGACGCCACCGGCGCCCTCGTCCTCAAGGACGCGGTGGAAAAGCTCCACCGGCGCGGCATCGTCGTCATGACGTCCGGGATCCGCGCCGACCAGCGGCAGGTCCTGGACTCGGTCGGCGCGCTGGAACTGCTGCGCCTGGAGGGCCGCGAGTACGCCGACACGCCGGAGGCGATCCGGGCCGCCCACGCCTACCTGCAGCGCGTCGGCCTCATACCGTCCCCGCACGGCAGGCGGGCCCGGCCGCTCGGCGGGGAATCGGAGAGGGCCGCCGGATGAGCGCCCCGCCCGCACCACCGCGAACGGCCGAGGTCCGCGGTGCCACGTTCCCCCGGCCCTCGGAAGGCGGCACACCGGGGCGGCGCGCCCTCGCCGGCAGGACCCGCGGCCCGTACGACGCCCTGTCGCGCCTGCGCCCCACGACGGTGCCCGTGTTCCGCACAGCCCCTGCGGAGCGGTCGTGACGTTCACCCGCCTCGCAGCCCTGCCCCACCGGCACGTGCTCACGCTGCCCGCCGTGCCGTCCGCGGTCCGCACCGCCAGGCAGACGGCCCAGCAGGCCCTGACCGAGTGGGGCATAAGCCTGCGCCACCCCACCGTCGACCCGGCCCTGCTGATCCTCGGCGAGCTGGTCACCAACAGCGTCCGGCACGCCGCGGCGCTCTCCCCGCAGCTGACGGTCGTCTACGCGGCCGGCGAGGACGCCCTGGCCCTCGCCGTGCACGACCGCCATCCTCACCAGCCCCTCCTGTACGGCGCGGTCGCCAGTGGGACGGGCGGGCTGGCCACCGTCATGGAGCTGACCCTCGGTCTCGGCGGCACCGCGGTCGTGCGCACCGACGCCGACGGCCGGGGCAAGAGCATCTGGATCACCCTTCCCCTCTGACCGGACGGCGAAGACCGGTCCACGGCCCCATGACGTCCCGTGCAGAGTTGCTAATCTTGGCAACTGTCGAGGTGGTCACCGCTCTGCGCGGTGCTGTGAGCGGGTGGATGCGACGCGCCGCGGACCGGCCGGTACGGCCGTGCTGCTTTGCCGGGAACGCCGGGAAGCCGGGAAGTCGGGAAGGGGACGGCACGATGAGTACGCCGCTGTACCAACTGAAGGCCGAGTTCTTCAAGACGCTGGGCCACCCGGCGCGCATCCGCGTCCTGGAGCTGCTGAGCGAACGCGAGCACGCGGTGGCGGAGATGCTGCCCGAGGTGGGCATCGAGCCGGCCCATCTGTCGCAGCAGCTCGCCGTGCTGCGCCGGGCGAACCTGGTGGTGACCCGGAAAGAGGGCTCGACCGTGTACTACTCGCTGACCAGCCCGTACATCACCGAGCTGCTCCGGGTCGCGCGGACCATCCTGTCCGGGGTGCTGGCCGGGCAGGCCGAACTGCTCGCCGATCTGCAGGCCGCCCGCACCCAGGGGGGACCCCCGTCCTGACGGTGGCCTCAGAACCGCCGACGGACCCGGCGGCCGCCGACCGGCGTCACGACCACTGCGCCTCGTACCCGGGCACGCGCCCGGCGCCGTCCGGCCACAGCACCTCGACGTCGACGCCGTGGCTGCGTGTGCAGGCCACCAGGTGGGCGGTGGTGTCACGGCCGTCGGAGGCCGTGCCGTCCCAGATCGCCACCACCTCGCGCAGGCCCGCAGCACGCGCTCGTCGGCGCGGATGCAGGCGTCCCGGTCGGCAGGGTCGTACTCCAGCAGCCGTACCCGCTGGGACGGCAGCAGCTCCCCGGCGGCCAGCCGGTCCCGCTCCCGCCGCAGCGCGGGCATCCGGTTTCCGTGCCGACTCGAACCGTGACAGCGCGTAGCGGAGAGGCGCCTCCGCCTCGGCCCACCGGTGCAGGGCCGCCAGGTCGTTGCCGATGTGCTGGTGGACCGAAGCCAGGTAGAGGCCGATCAGCTCTGCCGGCTTCCCCGGGATGCCGGCACGACAGATGGCCTCGCTGCGCCGGTGGATGGCCAGTGCTTCGGTCGCACGGCCACTCTGACGAAGCTGCCGGCCCAGTGAGTTGAGGGCGGTGAGTTCGGCGAGGCGGCTCTGCGCGCCGGACTGGTTCGAGAGGTGGTCTGCGGATTCCTGGAACCGGGCGGTGGCTTCGTCGGTCCGCCCGAGGCGGTTCAGTGCTCCTGCCGCATAGATCAGCGCCCAGCCGACCTGGAGCTGGTCTGCGACCTCGCGCGCCGCTTCCAGGGCGGCTTCCGCGGCCGACAGGGCGGCGTCGGGGTCGAAGAGACACTGGTTGTAGGCCCACGCCAGGTAGTTGAGCTGGACGGCCTCGTCCCGCCGGCTACCCAGTGCGCGAGCGGAATCGACGGCCTGTTGGAAGACCTCCGCCCACAGCTCCCAGTGCAGGGTGCGGTCAGAGAACCAGTGCATCGCCTCGGCCGCGTCGATGACCTCCTGGTGACGGCCGGCTGTCCGGGACCGTCCCAGAGCGGCGAGCCACTGGTCCCGCTCGGCCTCCAGCCAGCTGCGGGCCTGCTCGTTGTCCGCGGGCGCGGTGGCCGGGTCGGGATCGTCGCCGGGCGCGCCCTGGTGGTCCGCGTCGAAGTGCAGCGCGGCGGCGGTGGTCCGGCGCAGTACCCATCTGGCGGTCCGGTCCTGCGCGGCGGCGGTTTCCGCGGGCTCGTCCTCCTCGGCCAGCTGTTCGGCGGCGTGCACGGCGAAGGCGGTCTTGCCCAGGCCGGGCTGCCCGGAGACGACGGCGACCGGGGGGTGGGCCGGATCGAGGCGCTCGGCCAGTTCCCGCAGCCGGGCCAGGGCAGGGGCGCGGGCGGTGAAGTCGTGGAGGTCACGGGGGAGCGCGAGCCTGTGGAGCACCGCCGTGCCGGCGGCCGGGTCGGTGGGCTGTGCGGTGCTCTGAGGAGTGGCGGGGGTCGAGCGAGATCACGGGCGGCCGAGGCCGGCTGCCCGCTCCAACTCCCGGGCACCGGCTGCATCCAGCCCCAAGGCGCCGGCCAGGGCCTGTACGGTGCGGCGCTGAGGTCCTCGGGACCTGCCCCGCTCGAGGTCCGACAACGCCCGGACGCTCACTCCTGACGCGTGCGCCAGGGTTTCCTGGCTGAGTCCGGCGGCCGTACGCAGACCGTGCAGGCGCTCGCCGAATCCGCCCGAGGCCGGTGTGCCGGTGCTCATGCCTGCGTATCTCCCCTGGTCAGTGGGGTCCGACCGGATCGACGGACCATCCGGCAGAAGTATGCAAGACGTTACTTCTGCTGGTGAAACCACATGGCCCGGTCCGTTTCGACCGTGTTGGCTTGACGCGGATCGGGCGGCGGGGGCCGGACCGGAGCGCCTCGCTCTGCTCCCGGACCGCCCGTACCGTCCGTCCGGCAGCGGTATCTCATGCAGGTACGCCCCTGCGCACGCTCCGGGTCCGATGACCTTCTTCACCCTGGGGAACGACATGTTTGCAAGAGGCTCTCGCGCCGTGACGGCCAGGCCCCCGGGGGCCGTGCCCCGCTCGGAGCTCTTCCGTCGGCACCGTGTGCTACGAAGGCTGGTTCTTCCGGTTCTTACGCTGCTCTTCCTGGCCGCGACGCTGCCGACCCCGACGACCGCGGTGGCGGCGTCCGGAAGCACGTACGGAAACGCCCGCCTCGACCAGTGGTCGTGGCTGACCACCCACAACTCCTACGCCGACGAGGGGGCGTTGCCGCCCCGCAACCAGTCGCGCAACATCTCCCAGCAGCTCGACGACGGTGTGCGCGGACTGATGCTCGACACCTACGACGTGTCCGTCAACCCCGACGACCCGTACGTCGACCTCATGATGTGTCACTCGACGGCCGCCTGCTTCGAGAGCTTTCGGGGCGGGCTCGGCAGAGTGGTGGACTTCCTGCAGGCCAACGAGGACGAAGTCGTCACGATCTTCCTCGAGAACTACGCCAGCCGCGAGACGCTCACCCAGGCGTTCACCGACGTGCTGACGGCCAAGCACGCGCAGAACCTGCTGTTCTCGCCCACCAAGTACGACATCGACAAGCGCAACTGGCCGCTCCTGCGCACCATGGTCGCCGACAACCGGCGTCTGGTGGTCTTCCAGGACAAGTGGGCCGACGACGTGCCTGTTCGGTCCTCTTCGGACGGGCGTCTCATGTACACCTGGTCGCACACGGTGGAGACGCTCTACGACTACGACGGCCGGCCGAACGGCTGCGCGTCACGCAACGGCAACCCGGTGGGGCAGAACCCCATGCCCGGCACGTCCCTGACTCCCCTGTTCACCATGAACCAGTTCGACTCGAGCGTGCTGAATCCGGAAGCCAAGGCTCCGGGCGACAACGGAGCGAGCCTCAAGAAGCGGATCGACAACGACTGCCGGCCCGCCGCGGGCCGGAACCCGAACTTCGTGGCCGTGAATTTCTACCAGCACAGCGACACCGCCGGCGTCACCCCGCTGTCGGTGGTCGCGGAACTGAACCGCAACGCCTACATCTACCCGCCGCACCCGGCTCTGTGGACCGTCAACTCCGCCAAGCAGTACGTCGGGCAGACCCATGAGACCTACGCTTCGAACCGGTGCATGGTGCGCGGCGAGGAGTTCTCGGACGGCCAGGGCGGTCTGGTCACGCAGCGCGTCTGCGCGAACCCGGCACCCAGCAGCCACCAGTGGACCGCCACCAAGCCCTCGTACGACGGCAAGGGCTTCTACTGGATCAAGGCGGGGAACGGCTCCTGCCTCACCGTTCCTTACAACAACGGCACGCCGCCCGGCGTCGGCACGCAGATGTTCTGGTGGCCGTGCGAAACCCGGTGGTCCTCCGGAAGCCAGCTGTGGAACGTCATCCCGGTGGACCAGTTGGGCGGGGTGCGCGCCTACTACTTCGTCAACCAGTGGACCGGGAAATGCCTGACCCTGGACCCCGCGACGACCGGCGCCAAGGCCGGCAAGGTCACCCAGGCGGCCTGCCCGACCCGCTGACGGTTCCCCAGGGGGCTGCTTCGCGGGCGGTGCGGTCGGGTCGTCGCACACGGTGGGACACGGGCCTGTGCCGGGGCAGGAGGGGACGGCCTCCCGCTGCGCGATCGACTCCGTGAACATGCGGGCTCTGAAGAGGGGACCCGACGGGTCCGCCCCCCCGTCGACCGGGGCAAGTGCGGATCGAAGCCCCCTCATCCTCCGGGGATTCGCGATGCTCCGTAACGGAGCCTCCCGTGAAAACCGGTCTCCCCGAACGAGCCGTCACATGACGGGCCCAGACTTGGCGAAGGACCTAAAGGCACCCTATTTCCGATCGGCCGAACAACGCCCATCGAAATTGACGCGGAACAACTCACCAGGTGAATAGGGTCGTTATGGTGTCAATGATCCATCACGCCGATCAGGGTTCGACGGACCGCACGCGAATCACCGGTTCGGCCCTGCCACCGCACCGCTGTCGCCACTACCACCAGAACGACGAACAGCACCGAAAACTCCTTCCAACTCGGCTCGGCACTCGCCGACCCTTTCCCGGAGAAGGTTTCACATGCGTATTCGAGTAATGGGCACCGTCCTCGCGGGTGTCACCCTCGCCACCCTCGCGACACCTTCACACGCCGCGCCCTTGCCGGCACCGAACATCGAGGCCGTCCGCACCGTGCAGCGACAAGCCATGGCGCAGGGCGCACCGGGCGCACTGACCCTCATCGACGACCAGGCCACCTACTACGGCGTCGCGAGCGGCAAGGCGAACACGGCCACGGGTGCCAGAATGGACACCGGCCGACGGTTCCGAATCGGAAGCGTCACCAAGACCTTCAGCACGGTCGTTCTCATGCAGTTGGTCTCCGAGGGCCTCGTCGACCTGGACGCGCCCGCCAACGCGTACCTGCCCACTCCCCTGCCGAGCAGCTCCATCACCGTCCGGCACCTGCTCAGCCACCGCAGCGGGCTCTACGACTACACCAATGACATGTTCTACTCCACCGTCCCGGGCTTCGAAGCGGTGCGGAACAAAACATTCAGCCTCCAGGAACTGATCAACAAGTCCACGGCGCGCCCGCTGACCATCACGCCCGGATCCGGTTACAGCTACTCCAACACCAATTTCGTGGTGATCGGCCAGATCATCGAGCACCTCACGGGGAAGCCGCTCGCCGAGCAGTACCAGCAGCGCATCTTCGAACCGCTCAAGCTCGACAACACCTCCTACGTGCACCCCCTGGTCGGCATCACCGGGTCCTCCGCACGCGGCTACCTGCGACCGGACGACACCACGCTTCCCCTGGTGGACTCCACGGAACAGACGGTCTCCTGGGCGCAGTCCGCCGGCGCAATCGTCTCCAATGCCGAGGATCTCAACACGTTCTTCAGCGCTCTGCTCTCCGGCGCGCTGCTTCCGGAGAGCGCTCTGCGGCAGATGACGACCACGCTCCCCGTCAACGCGGACGGCAGCCAGGCCTACGGTCTGGGTCTGCGCGCCAGGAAGCTGTCCTGCGGTGTGACGGTCTACGGACACACCGGCACCGTGCAGGGTTACTACACCTGGGCCTTCGGTACCCCTGACGGCAGCCGCACCATGACCTCCATGGCCAACACCTCGAACAACGGGACTGTGAACACCACGTTGGGCGGGACGGTGGAAGCGACGTTCTGCGGCACCGCCCCGACGGCGGCCTCCCTCAGGACCGCGGCAGCGGCGGACGGCGGGTTCCGCGAGGAGATCGCCCCGGACGTCGTTCGCGGCCGCCGATGACCATGTCCGAGCCGCCGGGACAGGGCTGACGACGCAGCACGCCGGAGGCGGAGCCCGGCGGGCTTGCCCGCCGGGCTCCGCCGAACCGGTCGACGCGCCGGGCTGCCGCGAAAGCAGACCTTGATCGTGGATCATCAAGCCCTGTGGGGCGTGGGGACCCGACGAACCACCGGTGGGCCCGGGTTGAGCCGTGGCTGCCGCAGGACGTCAGGCCGGGCCGTCCGCCGGGCAGGCCTGACGTCGGTGTGAACACGGCGGCAGCTGAGGGACGGCATACGTCGGTGGCCCAGGTCGTCGACCACGTACTGGCGCACATCATCGAGGACCTCGTCGGCGTCCCGGTCGATCCGGTTCGGTATCCGGCGAACACGGTCCGGGCTCGCGCGACCAGCCTCCTCCGCCAGGATCCAGCCGTTCTTGCGCTGCAGCGGAACGATCGACTCCCGCACACACGCCGGCGCCGGCTCCCTCGGCTCCCACCTGTTGAACCGGTGTACGAACCGCTCATGCACCACGTGCAGTCCACGCGCCCACAAGCTGACACCGGCAAGGTGCCCACCCGTGACCCGCACCGACGACCGGGCCGGCCGGCAGTCACGGCGAACACCGTCGCAGCACTGGTCCTCCGGCGGCGGAGCCGCTCTGCCCCTTGTGCTCCCACCGCCGCCCCGGCGCGGGCCGTGTCTGCGCGTCCACCGATCGGAGGAGGGCCCGTGCCCCGTACTCGTTGCCGTCCGACCGGATCGTCATTCTCGGAGCCGGGCCGTCCGGTCCGATCTGCACGCCGAGCTGAAGCGGCTTGGCCACCGCGCCTGGACGCTGCTGGAGGCCGCCCCCGTGCGCGGCGGGCTCGTGCCGTGTCCGTGGTCGGTCCGGCCGGCTTCACATGGGACCTGGGCGGGCACGTGGCCTTCCGGTCCGGACGCTACCGAAGGGTGGATTCAAGCAGCAGTTCGCTCAGGTCCGCCGGCATGGTGATCATGCAGTCGTGCCCGGTCGGCAGTTCCCGTATCCGTGCCGGGGAGCCGTCGGGCTGTGTCGCCGGGACGGGCCGCCGCACGATGCCTTCCGGCTCCGCGCCGACGCAGTGGAGGTGCGTGCGCGGAACCGAGTCCACGGCAGGGTTGTCCAGCCGGACCGGTTCCAGCAGACAGCGCACCGGCTGATCGGAAGGCATCGCACGCAGCCATGCGACGTCCGCCGGGTCGGTGACCCCGAACAGGCCGAGGGGCGGAGGCATCTCGGGCAAGCGATGAGGGCCCCTACCTGATTCGTAGTGGTGCGGGAGTGACCTCGAGACTGCTGATGACTCGTCAGTGAAGTCGGCATCGGGTCAGCGCTCGTTCGGCCAGAGCTGTCCCCAGGCACTCACACCCTGGAATCGCGGGAGGCCGCGCACGACGCCTCGCGGCAACACGGAGAGTGGCCTTCCGCCGTCGGCCGCAACTGTCGGCCGGGTGGAGAGGCGTCAGGCGTCATGGACAACAGGCTCCGGAGTTTCCCCAGGTCAGCGCACCCTTCCGCGGGGTTTCAAGGGCACCGGCGGTAGCTCGGGGGCGGGCAGCGGGCCCCCGTCGTAGCCCTTCACCTCGCCGAAGCGGGTGCCGGCCATCCAGTCCTGACGGGCCTGTTCGATCTCGGCCTGGGTGCGGCCGACGAAGTTCCACCACATGATCAGCTCTTCGTCGAAGGGCTCGCCGCCGAGCAGCATCACCGCGGCGTCGGACTCGGCGCGCAGGGGCAGTTCGCGGCGGCCGCAGCCGAGGTAGAGCATGGAGCCCGGCAGCACGGGGACACCGTCCACGTGCACCTCGCCGGACATCGCCAGGACGCCGTACTCGAAGTCGGGGACGAGCGGCAGCCGGACGTCGGCGCCGCGGGCGAGCGCCAGGTCGGCGCCCACGATCGGGGTGTACGCCGTGCCGGGCGAGGTCGCGCCGTCGAGGTCGCCCAGGATCACGGTCGCGGTGAGGCCGGGGGCCGTGACCGCGGGCAGCGTGGCGTGGTGCTCGAAGTGCGGGTCGGTGTGCCGGTGGGCGTCGGGCAGCGCGACCCAGAGCTGGGCGCCGTGCAGCATGGGGGCGTGCGACCTGGGGCTCTCCTCGGAATGGCTGATCGCCCGTCCCGAGGTCATCAGGCCCAGTTCGCGGGGCCGGATCGTCTGGAGGCTGCCGGTGGAGTCGCGGTGCAGCACCTCGCCCTCGTGCAGCCAGCTGACGGTCTGGAGACCGATGTGCGGGTGCGGCGGGACCTGCATGCCCGGCTCGTCGGCGATGTCGTCGGGGCCGTAGTGGTCGACGAACGCCCAGGCGCCGATCATGCGCCGGCCGAGGTTCGGCAGCAGTCGGCGCACCTCGGTCGACTCCCCGAGTCGGACGTGCCGAGGACTCAGCAGTTCCCGCACGGGCTCGGCGACGACGAATCCGCGTCCGCCGCACAGGCTGGGCACGGGCGCACGGTCAAGGTTGCTCATGACCCACAACCTAACGCGTCACCGGTCGGTCAGGGCGGCGGCGAGTTCCCTGCTGGCGCGGACGATCTCGTGGTCCGGTTCGTCGAGCAGGTGGCGCAGGACGCCGCGCTGGGCGCGGACGGCGTGGCGCGCGTCGCGTTCCCATTCCACGTACCTCTCGCGGTGGCGCAGCAGCTTGGGGTAGGCGGCGGCGGTGGTCTCCCACTGCCGGGCGTTCGCGATGCTCCTGAGCAGGCGCAGTATCTCGACGCGGCAGCTGACCTGCGGGAGCCGGACGAGTTCCCAGAGGAAGGGCACCGTGGCGGCCGTCGCCTGGCCCACCACGAAGCCGTACTGGCAGATGCGCCGGCGCAGTTGGCCGAGCGCGGGCCCGGCGGTGTCGGCGTCGCCGCGGGCGACGGTGGTCAGCAGGACCGGAATGGCTTCGGCGGACCCGGTCGAGTCGGCCATCTCGGGCCAGGGGACGTCTCCCAGGTCCTCGAGCGGCGCGGATCCCTTGATGGCGGTCATGTCAGGTGTGGGTGCGGGTCGGGAGCATGGCCCAGACGGTCTTGCCCACGGGGCAGCGGCGGGTCCAGCCCCAGTGCTCCGAGAGGGCCTCGATGATGTGCAGTCCCCGGCCGTGCTCCAGCAGGGGGTCTCCGGCGCGCGGGTAGACCGGCAGGTCGTCGCTCGGGTCGGTGACGGCGCACACCAGGTGGGAACGGCGCAGCGAGAGCCTGAGCCGCACGTCCGCGGAGTCCTCGGAAGGGTCCGGCAGGGCGTGCAGGACGGCGTTGGCCGCGAGTTCGGTGACGACGGTGAGGGCGTCGTCGGCACAGTGCTCCAGGGACCAGCCGTCCAGGGTGCGGTGGGTGAAGTCCCGTGCTGCGGCGAAACCCTCCCGGCAGCCCGAGAGGTGCAGCACGGCCGTTCTGGGCGAGTCGCGGACGACGGGCTCGTGAATCCGGAACTGCGCAGGTGATGGCACGGCATCTCCCTGAGGCAACGTCAATACGGGTCGGGGGAAGTGCGGTTGACGACAGGGCTATTATCCACGCTGACGATGTCCTCGTGCAATTTCACGGGAAATTGCGCGTACTAGCGAGGAGAGTGCTGTGTCGTCAGTGCCGAACGGAGTCCGGGCGAGCGCGCTCGGCGCCCGCTGGATCAAGAGCAGTCACAGCAATGCCGAGGGCAACTGTGTCGAGGTGGCCGTTCTGGACGGGGGAGGGGTCGCGATGCGCAACTCCCGTGACCCGGAGGGGCCGGCGCTGGTCTACACGCCGGCCGAGGTGGCGGCGTTCGTGGCCGGAGCGAAGGGCGGGGAGTTCGACCACCTGCTGTGACGGTCTCCGGCCACCGGTGCCGCAGCGGCGCGGACGGACCCAATTCCCCTGCGGCGTGCGGTCGGTGGCCTCCGGGTGCGACAATGGAGTCTGTCGTCCGCACGTCAACGCAAGCCGGAACGGGGAGTCAGGATGTCTGCCGAGTCGCCTCGCGTCTCCCGCCTCGAACCGTATCTGAACCGGTCCGAGCCCGCCCCGACCTTGCTGAAAATGCTGGTCGGCGTACAGCTGGCGGGTATCCGTGAGAGTGCCGGGATGTCCCAGGACCAGGCCGCGCGGGCGCTCGGGTTCAGCCCGGCGAAGCTCTCGCGGATAGAGGCGGGCAAGGGACGCCGTCCTCCCACGGAGACCGACGTCCGCGCGCTCCTGGACCTGTACGGGACGGATGCCTACGAGGCCTCCGTCCTGCTCCAGTTGCTGCGGCGGGCGGGGGAGCCGGGCTGGTGGCAGCGGTACGACAAGCGGCTGATGCCCGAGTGGTTCGACCGTCTGGTGGGACTCCAGGAGGCGGCCACCGCCATCCGTACCTTCGAGATCCAGTACGTACCGGGGCTGCTGCAGACCCCGGCGTACACCCGGGCCGTCGTCGAGCGCGGCCTGCCGACGGCGCCCGTCCGTGAGGTGGAGCGCCGGGTGGAGCTGCGCATGCGCCGCACCCAGCTCCTGGAGCGGCCGGACGCCCCGCAACTGTGGGCCGTCGTCGACGAGTCGGTGCTCCTGCGGGTGCTCGGCGGCCGCGAGGTGATGCGGGAGCAGCTCGACCACCTGGTGCGGATGGCCTCGCTGCCCCACGTGACCGTGCAGGTCGTGCCGTTGGACGTCACCCACGCGTCCGCGCCGGCGATCCCGGTGACCTATCTGCGGTTCGGCGGCTCCGACCTGCCCGATGTCGTCTACCTCGAGCAGATCAGGAGCGCCACCTTCCTGGAGGACCAGGACGAGACGGAGGAGTACCGGGTCACGCTGGACCGGCTGGCCGACGAGGCGCTCAATCCGCGCGAGTCCCTCGCGCTCCTGCGCGAGACGGCGCAGACCCGTTACCGGACCCCCTGACCCCGGACGCCGCGGTCAGGGGGGCGGCGGTGTCGGTCAGGGGAGCCTGGCCACGCCGCCGAACTCGATCCACTCCTGGGTGAGCTGACGAGGCGCCACCTCGGTGTCCGGTCGCCAGGTGGACACCTCCACCAGACCGGGGTCGAGGATCTCCAGGCCCTCGAACAGTGCTTCCATGTCCTTCTCCGTGCGCACCCGGCCCCAGTGGCCCTGCGTGGCCTGGTCCATGAAGTTCGTGACGAACTCGCGTACCTCCGGGTCCTCGCTGACCAGTTGGCACATCACCAGGAAGCTGCCCGGCGCGAGGTGTTCGGCCACCCGTCGGACCACGGCCGGCGGCCCGTCGGTCTCACTGTCCGGGATGCAGTGGAAGACCGAGTTGAACAGCACGGCCACCGGCTCCGAGAAGTCGATCAGACGCTCGGTGTCGGGGTGGGTGAAGATCGCCTCGGTCTCGCGCAGGTCGGCGTGTATCACCGTGGTGCGCCGGTCCTGCTCCAGCAGGGCCCGGCCGTGGACGAGCACCATCGGATCGTTGTCGACGTAGACGACGTGTGCGGTCGGGTCGATGCCCTGCGCGACCTGGTGCACGTTGTTCTGCGTGGGCAGACCTGACCCGTGGTCGAGGTACTGCCGTATTCCGTACTCCTGCGTCAGGGTCCGTACGACCCGCTGCAGGAAACGCCGGTTGTTCAGGGCGAGGGCGCGCGTGCTGGGGACGACCTTGTCGAGTTCCTCGCACGCCGCGCGGTCCGCCGCGTAGTTGTCCTTGCCGCCCAGATAGTGGTCGTACATGCGCGCGGCTGTCGGAACCGTGGCATCGATCGACGTGGACAGCTGCTTGCCAGACTGCATCTCATCCCCCAGTGCGGGCCCGCGCCGAGGGCTGGCGCGGTCGGCAACCCATCCTAGGGACAGGGCAATTGACGATGCCACCCCTTGATCCCCCGCTTCCCTCGAAGGACGGCGGGTCCGAGCGGCTTCTGGATTTTCAGTCCAAGACTTGGATCTGTGGTCTAATGAGGGAACGGAACACGGAGGGGAAACCGCACGGTGGACGAGGACTCCCGGACCGGACATGCCCGCGATGCCGAGCGGGACGCCGTCCTGCGCGCCCTGGTGCCCGTCGTGGACGGCGTCGCCGCCACCTTCGGGCCGGTGTGCGAGGTGGTGCTGCACGACTACCGGCGTCCGGAGAACTCCGTGGTCGCCGTCGCCGGGGAAGTGACCGGACGGGCCGTCGGCGGTGCGATGAGCGAGATCGGCCTGCGCGTCCTCGCCCGCGGTGACGACGCCGACGACGAACTGAACTACGTCACCCGTACTGCCGGCGGCCGGACGGTGAAGTCCTCGACGATGGTGCTGCGCGACTCCTCCGGCGCGGTGTTCGGCGCCCTGTGCGTCAACGTGGACGTCACGGAGGTCGGCCGCGTGCAGACCCTCCTCGCCGCGCTGGCCGGGGCCGCCGGTCCGTCCGCGGACGCACCCGTGACCACCTTCGGCGACGACATCGACTCCGTCGTCGACACCCTCCTCGACGCCCACCTGCCGCGCGACCGGACCTGGGCCGGCCTGGAGCGGTCCCGGCGCCTGGCGCTCTTCCGCGCCCTGGACGAGCGTGGCGTGTTCGCCGTGCGCAGGGCGATCGAGCAGGTCGCCGCCCGCCTCGGCATCTCCCGCGCCTCCGCCTACAGCTACCTGTCCCAGGCCCGGACGGCCGTCGGGCCCGGACACCGCCCCACCTCCGAGGGAGCCCGCCCGTGACCACCGCACCCCCGCCGATCACCCTGGACGACGTCCGCGACGCGGCCGCCCGGCTGAAGGGCGTCGCCCACCGCACCCCCGTCCTGCGCTCCCGCACCCTCGACGCGCTCGTCGGCTCCGAAGTCCTCCTGAAGTGCGAGAACTTCCAGCGGGTCGGCGCCTTCAAGTTCCGCGGCGCCTACAACGCCGCCTCCCGGCTCACCCCCGCGCAGCTCGCACGCGGCATCGCCGCCTACTCCTCCGGCAACCACGCCCAGGCCGTCGCCCTCGCCGCCCGGGAACTGGGCACCACCGCGGTGATCGTCATGCCCGACGACGCCCCGCGCTCCAAGCGGGAGGCCACCGAGGGGTACGGCGCCGAGATCGTGACCTACGACCGCTACGGCGGCGACCGGGTGGCCATCGCCGAGGCCCTGGCCGCCGAGCGGGGCCTGACCGTCATCCCGCCCTACGAGCACCCGTACGTCATGGCGGGACAGGGCACCGCGGCCCTCGAACTCTTCGAGGAGGTGGGCGAACTGGGGGCGCTGCTGGCGCCGGTCGGCGGCGGCGGACTCGTCGCGGGCAGCGCCACGGCGGCCAAGGCGCTGTACGAGGGGATCCGGATCGTCGGCGTCGAGCCGGAGGCCGGCGACGACACCAGGCGGTCGCTGGCGGCGGGGCGGCGCGTCGAGATCCCGGTGCCGCGCACCATCGCCGACGGCCAGGCCCTGCACACCCCCGGTGAGCTCACCTTCTCGGTGAACCGGCGGCTCGTCGACGAGATCGCGCTGGTCTCCGACGACGAGATCCGCGCGGCCATGCGGTTCGCCTTCGAACGCCTGAAGATCGTGGTCGAGCCGAGCGGCGCCACCCCGCTGGCCGCCCTGCTCTCCGGCCGGACCGGACCCCTGCCGGACCGGGTCGGGGTGATCGTCTCGGGCGGCAACATCGACGCCGGACGCTTCGCGCGGCTCTGCGGCGAAGACGCGCGGGACGGCGCCTGAGGAAGATCCACGAGGACGTCCGCAGACGCCCGGGGACGCCGGAACCACCCGAATGGCGGCCCCCGGGTCGCGGGCGGAGGATGAACGTGTGGGGACCGGCCCCCTACCGGTGACCTCCAGTGCCGCCGGGGAGACCGTTCCCCGGCCGCGGCCGAGCGCGGCCGGAAGGGAGGAGCGTCATGCTGGAAGTGAAGACGCTCGACAAGCCGGACGAGCGACGCGATTTCCCGCAGGGGCACCTCGAAGCCGTCCACATGACAGGCCTGGACTTCGCCGTGGCGACCTTCGAGCCCGGCTGGCGCTGGTCCGAGTCGGTGGCACCGATCGCCGGAACCGAGAGCTGCCAGGTGCACCACAACGGCTACGTCGTCCAGGGCCGCATGCGCCTCCGTATGGACGACGGAGCCGAGAGCGAGGTGGGCCCCGGTGACGTGTTCGTCTGCTCGCCCGGCCACGACGCCTGGGTGGTCGGCGACGAGCAGGTGGTGGCGTACGACTTCGCCGGGCAGATGGCCCAGGAGTACGCGAAGGCCGACTGAGACCGGCCCGGCCGGCCCGGCAGCCGGACCGGGAGTCAGACCGGGAGGATACGGCTGACCAGCGCGCCGAGCTGGCGGGCGGTGCGGCACTCGTGCATCGCGACCAGCTCGGCGTAGTCCGGGGCGGCCGAGTCCCCCGTGCCCCACTGCGCGCGCGGCTCCGGATTCAGCCAGTGCACCCGGCGCGCCCGCGCCGCGATCCGCCGTACGGCGGGCAGATTCGGGTCGCTCATGTTCGTGCGGGCGTCGCCGAGCACGAAGACCGTCGTGCGGGGCCCGACCGCCGCTCCGTACCGTTCGGCGAACTCGCCCAGGGCGACGCCGTAGTCGCTGCTGCCGTGCCAGCCGGTCAGCGTCGCCTCCGCGCGGATGCGGGCACCGAGGCCCTCCGGGTCGGCCGCGCCGTGCCGGAGCAGGGCGGTGACCTCGTCGACGCGGTTGACGAAGGCGAACACGCGTACCTTGCCGAACTGGTCGTGCAGCGCCTGCACCAGCAGCATCGTGAAGTCGGAGAACCCCGCCACCGAGCCCGACACGTCGCACAGCAGCACCAGTTCGGGCCGGGCCGGGCGCCGGCGCCGCAGCACCGGACGCATCGGCACCCCGCCCGTCGACAGCGAACCGCGCAGCGTGCGCCGCAGATCGATCGAACCGCGCGCGGCCCGGCGCCGGCGCGCCGCCAGCCGGGTGGCCAGCTTGCGCGCCAACGGGTGCACGGTGCGCCGCAGTTCCGCCAGCCGGTCACGGCTCGCGTACAGGAAGTCGACCCGGTCCGCGGTCGGGGCCACCGCCCGCCGGGCGATCTCGTCCCGGCCCCGCCGCTCGGCCACCCGCCGCCGCGCCTCCGCGGCGACCAGCGCCCGGAAGGCCTCGATCCGCCGCCGCACCTCGTCCTCCAGCAGCCGGTCGGTGAATTCGGCGCCCCCGCCCCGCCGCCGCACCTCGTCCCTGACCCGGGCCGACAGGGTCTGCGGGCGCAGCCGTTCCAGGGTCTGGTACGCCGACCAGCCGTCCGACCCCGGTGAACCGCCGTACCCGCCGAAGCCGTCGACGGCCTCGATCGCCAACCGGGCGGTCAGGGCCGCGTCGTCGTCGGCGAGGGCGGCCGCGAGCCGGTCCCGCAGGTCGTCCCGGTCGGCGGGCGGTACGGGCCGGGACCCGCCGACGCCGACGCCGACGCCGTACGGGAAGTACAGGTCGAAGACCGCGTCGAACACCCGCCGTTGGTCCGCGGAGTGCAGCAGCGTCGCGGCCAGCCCCTCGCGCAGCAGCGCGCGGTCGGTGAAGCCCAGGACGGCCGCCGCCCGTGCCGCGTCCACCGTCTCGCCGGTGCCGACCCGCACCCCGTGCGCGCGCAGAGCGGCGACCAGGCCCGTCAGCCGCTCCGCCACCTCCGTGCCGCCGGTCACACGGCGTCCAGGTCGAGCTTCGCGGCCGCCTTGAGGACGTCGTCCTGGTGCTTGAGGATCACGCCGAGCGTGTCGCGCACGAGGTCCGCGTCGAGCGCGCCGGCGCCCAGCGCGAGCAGGGTGCGCGCCCAGTCGATCGTCTCCGCGACGGAGGGCACCTTCCGCAGGTCCATCGCGCGCAGCGCACCCACCACCCGGACGACCGACTCCGTCAGCGCCGCGTCGATGCCCGGCACCTTCGACCGGACGATCCGCCGCTCCAGCTCCTCCTCGGGGAAACCGATGTGCAGGAACAGACAGCGGCGGCGCAGCGCCTCCGACAGCTCACGGCTCGCGTTCGAGGTGAGCACCACGAAGGGGCGGCGGGTCGCCGTGATCGTGCCCAGCTCGGGGACGGTGACCTGGAAGTCGCTGAGCACCTCCAGGAGCAGGCCCTCCACCTCGACGTCGGCCTTGTCGGTCTCGTCGATCAGCAGCACCGTCGGCTCGTCGCCGCGGATCGCGGTGAGCAGCGGGCGGGGGAGGAGGAACTCCTCGCTGAAGATGTCCGTGCGGGCCTCGTCCCACGTCTCGCCGCGCCCCGCGCTGATGCGCAGCAACTGCTTGGCGTGGTTCCACTCGTACAGCGCCCGCGACTCGTCGACCCCCTCGTAGCACTGCAGGCGCACCAGCCGGGCCCCGGCCACCTGGGCGACGGCCTTGGCGAGTTCCGTCTTGCCGACACCGGCCGGCCCCTCCACGAGGAGCGGCTTGCCGAGCCGGTCGGCGAGGAAGACGGCGGTGGCGACGGACGGCGAGGCCAGATAGCCGGTCCCGGCGAGGCGGGCGGAGACATCGTCGACGGACGTGAACAACGGGGCCTCCGGCGGTCGGGTGCGGACGGAGCAGGATCCGGGCACTATCTAAGCGCTTGTTCAGCGCGCTTGTCACCCGGTCCGCGCCGCTCGTCGTCCGGACCGCGTTGTCAGTGGCCCCCGGTAGTTTGCGCTCATGGGCGTCTACCTGGTGAGCATCGACGAGCGGGAATGGTTCAGCGAGCACGCAGAGCACGCCGAGCACGACGATGAGGAGGACGAGTCGGGCGGACGCGGTGCCGTCGCCTCGGCGCTCGACGACGAGCTGCGGCGACGCGGGCTGCCGCCCTACGCGCCGGGGTCCTGGCCGGCGTCCGGGCGCGGACGCGCGGGCGGCTGGTTCGAGGAGAAGGCCGCCCCGCCCATGACGGGGTTCGACGCGTTCTGCCGGGACCGGCTGACGGAGGCCGAGCGCGACGCCCTCTACGGCTGGACCGTCCTGGTGCCCCTGTCCCTGGCGGAGCCGATCACGCTGCCGTTCGGCTCCGCCTACACCGACGAGACGGTGATCGCCGGCGCCCCGCAGGCCCTCGCCGTCGGCGAGCGGCTGGCCCGGATCCTCGGCCTGCCCCTCGACGCGATACCGGCGACGGGCGCCAACCTCGAACTGAGCCGGTGGTTCGCGGAGGACGGGGTGCGCGCGACCGCCGCCGCGAGACCGGGCCCGTGGGCCGACGACCTCGACACCGCCTTCTACGCGGCGGTGTACCTGCGCGCCGCCCAGTACGCCCTGCGGCACGGCTGCCCGATCACCTACAGCTGACCCGCGCCGGCCACCCCCGGAACGCGGCCGCGCGCCGCCGTGCCCGCCCGCCGTGTGACCGGCCCCGTCGCGGGCACTCGGGGCCCATGGAACAGCAGGCTGACATGCACGGGTCGTACTGGCTGCACACCGCGCCGCCCGGTGATCCGGCGCCCCCGCCCGAGGGGCCGCTCACCGTCGACGTGGCCGTGGTCGGCGCGGGCATCGCGGGGCTCAGCACGGCCCTGGAACTGGCCCGGCGCGGCCGCTCGGTCGCCGTCCTGGAGGCCGACCGGATCGCGGCCGGAGTCACCGGCCACACCACGGCCAAGCTGAGCGCCCAGCACACCCTCGTCTACGACCACCTGCGGCGCACCCGCGGCCCCGAGGGAGCCCGGCTGTACGCCCGCTCCCAGTCGGACGCCGTCCGGCACGCCGCGGCGGTCGCCGAGGAACTGGGCATCGACTGCGAATGGGAGGACGCGGCCTCCTACACCTACGCGCAGGACCCCGCCCGCACGGACCTGCTGAAGGCCGAGGCGGAGGCCGCGCGCCAGGCGGGGCTGCCCGCCGAGTACGTGACCGAGACCGAACTGCCGTTCCCGGTCGCGGGCGCCGTCCGGGTCGCCGGCCAGGCCCAGTTCCACCCCCGCAAGTACCTCCTGGCCGTCGCCGACGCCATCCGGCGCCTCGGCGGCACCCTCCACGAGCACAGCCGCGTCACCGGCCTGGACGAGGGCGACCCCTGCGAGCTGACCGTGGAGTCCCCGCAGTCCGTGACGAAGGTGACCGCCCGCGCCGTCGTCGTCGCCACCCACTACCCGGTCTTCGACCGCGCGCTCCTGTTCACCCGGCTCTCCCCGCGCCGCGAACTGGTGCTGGCCGCGCCGATCGACGCCGCCCGCGCGCCGCGCGGCATGTACATCACCCCCGAGCTGGGCACGCGCTCCGTGCGCACCGCGCCCCTGTCCGACGGCCGGCGGCTCCTCCTCGTGACCGGCGAGCACTTCACGCCCGGCGCGGGCGGCGACGTCGAGGAGCGGTTCGACAAGCTCGCCGGCTGGGCCACCGAGCACTTCGGCGACCTGACCTTCACCCACCGCTGGGCCACCCAGGACAACGACTCCACCGACTCCGTCCCGCTGGTCGGCCCCCTGCACCCCGGCAGCCGGAACGTGTACGTGGCCACCGGCTTCGGCGGCTGGGGCATGAGCGGCGGCATCATGGCGGGCCGGCTGCTCGGCGACCGGATCACCGGGCACGACTGCCCCTGGAGCGACCTCTACGACCCGCGCCGTATCGCCTCCGTCGTCCGTGAGGGCGCCACCTTCCTCAAGCAGCAGGCCGACGTGGCCCGCCACTTCGTGGGGGACCGGCTGCCGACGGGGACCGGCTCGACGGTGGACGGGATCGCCCCCGGCGACGGCGCGGTCGTGCGCGTCGCCGGGGAACGCCGCGCCGTCCACCGCGACGAGGCCGGACAGCTCCACGCCGTCTCCGCGCGCTGCACCCACCTGGGCTGCCTGGTGGCGTTCAACCGCGCGGAGCGGGCCTGGGAGTGCCCCTGCCACGGCTCCCGCTTCGACGTGGAGGGCAAGGTCATCCAGGGCCCGGCCCAACAGCCACTGGAGCGCAAGGAGTTGTAAGGCGGCCGCTCAGCCGACCAGGATCACCTCCAGGGTGCGCGGGCCGTGCACGCCCTCCACCCGGTCGAGTTCGATGTCGCTGGTCGCCGAGGGGCCGGAGATCCACGTCAACGGGCGCGCCGGGTCGAGCCGTTCGAGTGCCTGCGGGACGGAGGCGACCACCTGGTCCGGGACGCGCACGACGCAGACGTGGTGGTCGGGGACGAGGGTGATGCGGCGGCGGCCCTGGTCGGGGGAGCCGTCCAGGACGATCGTGCCGGTCTCGGCCACCGCCACCGCGCACGCCGTGACCACGCTGTCGATCCGGTCGAGTTCGTGCGGCGTGCTCGCGGCGGTGTCCGGGAGGCGCTCGGCACCGGTGGCCGCGAGCCAGCCGGTGTCCAGACCCGGCGGCACGAGCACCGTCCTCGCGCCCCGCGCCGCCAGCGTTCCCGCGATCGTCGCCGGCAGGTCCTCCTCGGTGCAGCGGTGCACGACCGCCCGGTAGTCCGCCAGGTTCTCCGCGAGCAGCTCCACCGTCTCCGTCACGCTCCGGTCGCCGTGCTCGCGCAGGTAGTCCCGCCCGACGGCGTCCTCGTACGGGGGGACGTCCCGCGGGACGT
This sequence comes from Streptomyces sp. NPDC051051, assembly GCF_040682975.1. NCBI lineage: Bacteria > Bacillati > Actinomycetota > Actinomycetes > Kitasatosporales > Streptomycetaceae > Streptomyces > Streptomyces sp. NPDC051051. The sequence goes on along the minus strand of NZ_JBFBCB010000002.1, from coordinate 301,078 downwards.
CGGCCAGCGCGCGCCGCACCCGGCCCAGGATCCGTTCCCTGCTGCTCACTTCGCGGCCCCCTTGCCGTCGTTCCCGCCGTGCGTGCGCTGCCACCAGTCGCGGAAGGGCTCCGCCGGCACGGCCGGGAGGTCCCGGGTGCCGCTCCACGCCTTGCCGGGGCCCGGCAGCGAGCGCGGATGCAGCCGGCGGGTGCGGGAGGCGAGCCGCTGTCCGGTGCGCAGGGCGCCGGGGCGGCTGAACGCCCAGCGGGCCGCCCGCATCGCCGCCCGCTCGGCGGCGTGCCCCTTGGCCGGCTTCAGCACCGCCTTGTTGCCCTCCCGCGTCACCGGCCCGCCCTGGACGACCCGTTCCCGCAGGTGCACCAGCACCTCGGGGATGTCGATGGCGACCGGGCAGACCTCGTAGCAGGCGCCGCACAGCGAGGAGGCGTAGGGCAGCGAGGCGTCGATCTCGCTCCCGGTGCCCCGGAGCTGGGGGCTGAGGATGGCGCCGATCGGCCCCGGGTAGACCGAGCCGTAGGCGTGCCCGCCCGCCCGCTCGTAGACGGGGCAGACGTTGAGACAGGCCGAGCAGCGGATGCAGCGCAGGGCCTGGCGGCCGACCTCGTCGGCGAGGGTGTCGGTGCGGCCGTTGTCGAGGAGGACCAGGTGGAAGGTCCGCGGGCCGTCACCGTCGGTGGTGCCCGTCCACGTCGAGGTGTAGGGGTTCATGCGCTCGGCGGTGGAGGAGCGGGGGAGGGTCTGGAGGAAGACCTCCAGGTCACGCCACGACGGCACGATCTTCTCGATGCCGACCACCGAGATCAGCGTCTCGGGGAGGGTGAGGCACATCCGCCCGTTGCCCTCGGACTCGACGACCACCAGGGTGCCGGTCTCGGCGACCATGAAGTTGGCGCCGGAGACGCCCACCTTGGCCCGCAGGAACTTCTCGCGCAGGTGCAGCCGGGCCGCCTCGGCGAGTTCGGCCGGCGTGTCCGTCAGTCCCTCGGGCGCCGGACGCCCCCACTCGCTCATCTCGCGGGCGAAGATGTCGCGGATCTCCCCGCGGTTGCGGTGGATCGCGGGGACGAGGATGTGCGAGGGCCGGTCCTCGCCCAACTGCACGATCAGCTCGGCGAGATCGGTCTCGTAGGCGCGGATGCCCTCGGCCTCCAGGGCCTCGTTGAGCCCGATCTCCTGCGTGGCCATGGACTTGACCTTCACGACCTCCGACTCACCGGTCTCCTTGACCAGCCGGGTGACGATCCGGTTGGCCTCGTCGGCGTCGGCCGCCCAGTGCACGGTGCCGCCCGCCGCCGTGACGGACTCCTCCAACTGCTCCAGGTAGCGGTCGAGATGACGGAGCGTGTGGTCCTTGATCCGCTTGCCGGCCTCCCGCAGCGCGGCCCAGTCGGACACCTCGGCGACCGCCGCCGCGCGCTTGGCGCGGATGGTGTGCGTGGCGTGCCGCAGATTGCCGCGCAGCGTCGTGTTGCCGACCGCCTCGCGGGCGGCCTTCGGGAACGCCGGCATCCCGAGATACGTCCCGCTCATACGGCCGGTTCCTCCTCCGTGCTCGCCAGGATCTCCGCGATGTGCACCGGCCGCAGACCGGAGCGGAGCCGGCTCATCGTGCCGCCGATGTGCATCAGACACGAGTTGTCGGCCGCGCACAGCACCTCGGCGCCCGTCGACTCGGCGTTGCGCACCTTGTCCGTGCCCATCGCCGCGGAGACGTCGGCGTTCTTCAGCGCGAAGGTCCCGCCGAAGCCGCAGCACTCCTCGGCTCCGGGCAGCTCGACCAGCTCCAGCCCCCTCACCGCCCGGAGCAGCCGCCGGGGCCGCTCCCCGAGGCCGAGGCCGCGCAGTCCGTGACAGGTCGGGTGGTAGGTCACGGTGTGCGGGTAGTACGCCCCGACGTCCGTCACGCCGAGCACGTCGACCAGGAACTCGGTCAGCTCGTACGTCTTCGGAACCACCGGCGCCAGGGTCGCGGCGAGGGTGTCGCCGCGGCCCTCGGCCCGCGCCCGCTCACCCATCCGCGGATACAGCTCGCGCACCATCGCCCCGCACGACCCCGACGGCGTCACGATCGCCTCGTACTCCCCGAAGACATCGGAGAAGTGGCGGGCGAGGGGTTCGGCCTCGTGGCGGTAGCCGGTGTTGTAGTGGGCCTGGCCGCAGCAGGTCTGGGCCATCGGGAAGTCGACCTCGACGCCCAGTCTGGTCAGCAGTTTCACCACGGCGCGGCCGGTGTCGGGATACAGCGTGTCGTTGACACAGGTCAGGAACAGTGCGACACGCATCGCGGCTCCTCGGGGTCGGTCATCGGATGGGTGCAGGGTAGTCCGGCGGCCGGACGGGGGACGGGCCCCGGCTCACCGCGGGGCGAGCCGGGCCTGCGCGTCCCGCCAGCGGCCGGTGCCGCCCTGCGGTTCGTAGCGCGTCAGGTGCTGGGTCCTGACGAGCAGCCCGCGCATGTCCTGCCGGTCGCCGACCAGCCCGTGCGCCCTGGCCTGGACGAGGACGTTGCCGAGCGCGGCGGCCTCCGTCGGACCGGCCACCACCGGCAGCCCGCAGGCGTCGGCGGTGAGCTGGCACAGCAGCGCGTTGCGGGTGCCGCCGCCGACGATGTGCACGACGTCGACGGGGTGGCCGGCCAGCCGCTGGGCGTCCTCGACCGCCCGCCGGTGGGCGAGCGCGAGGGAGTCCAGGATGCAGCGGGTGACCTCGGCGGGGGTGACCGGCACCGGCTGCCCGGAGGCACGGCACGCCTCGGCGATCCGCTCCGGCATCCGGCCCGGCGCGAGGAACGCGGCGTCCCCCGCGTCCACCACCGACCGCAGCGCCGGCACCTCGGCGGCGTCGCGCAGCAGCCCGCTCAGGTTCGGGTCGCCCCAGGCCCGTACGCACTCCTGGAGCAGCCACAGCCCCATGATGTTGCGGAGGTAGCGGACCGTGCCGTCCAGTCCCAGCTCGTTGGTGAAGTTGGCGGCGCGGCTGTCCTCGGTGAGCACGGGTGCGTCGAGTTCCAGGCCGGCCAGGGACCAGGTGCCCGTGCAGATGTAGGCGAAGCGCTCGCCCGTGGCCGGCACGGCGGCCACCGCGGACGCCGTGTCGTGCGATCCGACGGCCGTCACCGGCACGGGCCCGGCCAGGCCGGTCTCCTCCAGCACCTCCGCCCGCAGCACTCCCGCCGCGTCCCCGGGCCGCCGCAGGGGAGCGAACAGACCGAGGTCGATGCCCAGCCGCGCGGCGAGGTCGTACGCCCAGTCGCGGGTCCGGGGATCGACGAGCTGGGTGGTGGAGGCGTTGGTCAGCTCGGTGCCCTGCTCGCCGGTCAGCCAGTACGACAGCAGATCGGGGATGAGCAACAGCCTTCGCGCACAGGCCAGTTGTTGGCTGTCGCGGGCCGCCGTGAGCTGGTACAGCGTGTTGAACGGCGCGTACTGCAATCCGGTCGCCGCGTACAGCTCGCCGGCCGGGACGCTCGCCCACACCTTCTCCGGGACGCCCTCGGTGCGGGTGTCGCGGTAGTGCACCGGGTTGCCCAGCAGGGCCCCGTCGGCGTCGAGCAGGCCGTAGTCCACGGCCCAGCTGTCGATGCCGACGGAGTCCACCTGGCCGGCGGCCCGCAACCCCTCCAGCACCCCGGCGTACAGCCCGAGCACGTCCCAGCGCAGGCCTTCCGGCACGCGCACGGGGCGGTTGGGGAAACGGTGCGCCTCGGTCAGCTCCAGCGTGTCCGGGCCGACGCGGCCGACCATCACGCGCCCGCTGGACGCGCCGAGGTCGACCGCGGCGTACGACTGCACGGCCGTCACCGGAGGAAGGCGGCCGCCACACCCGCGTCGACGGGGATGTGCAGACCGGTGGTGTGGGTGAGTTCGCCGCCGGTGAGCGCGAAGACGGCGTTCGCCACGTGCTCGGGCAGCACCTCCCGCTTGAGGATGGTGCGCTGCGCGTAGAACTCGCCCAGCTTCTCCTCCTCGATCCCGTAGGTCGCCGCGCGCTGGGCGCCCCAGCCGCCCGCGAAGATGCCCGAGCCGCGCACCACGCCGTCGGGGTTGATGCCGTTGACGCGGATCCCGTGCTCGCCCAGTTCGGCGGCCAGCAGCCGCACCTGGTGGGCCTGGTCGGCCTTGGTCGCGGAGTAGGCGATGTTGTTCGGGCCGGCGAAGACGGCGTTCTTCGACGCGATGTAGACGATGTCGCCGCCCAGTTCCTGCGCGATCATCACGCGGGCCGCCTCGCGCGAGACGAGGAAGGAGCCGCGGGCCATGATGTCGTGCTGGAGGTCCCAGTCCTTGGCGGAGGTCTCCAGCAGTGGCTTGGAGATGGAGATGCCGGCGTTGTTGACCACCAGGTCGACCCCGCCGAAGGCGAGCGCCGCGGCCCGGAAGGCGTCGGCGATCTGCTCCTCGGAGGTGACGTCGACGGTCACGGCGACGGCCTTGTCCGGCCCGCCCAGCTCCTCGGCGACGGTGGCCGCGTTGTCCCCGTTCAGGTCGGCGACGACGACACACGCGCCCTCGGCGACCAGTCGGTGCGCGATCGCCCTGCCGATCCCGCTGCCCGCGCCCGTCACCAGCGCCACCCGCGTGGCCAGTGCCTTCGGCTTCGGCATCCGCTGGAGCTTGGCCTCCTCCAGCGCCCAGTACTCGATGCGGAACTTCTCCGACTCCTCGATCGGCGCGTACGTCGACACCGACTCGGCGCCGCGCATCACGTTGATCGCGTTGACGTAGAACTCGCCGGCCACCCGGGCGGTCTGCTTGTCCTTGCCGAAGGAGAACATGCCCACCCCGGGCACGAGCACGATCGCCGGGTCGGCGCCGCGCATCGCGGGGGAGTCGGGCGCGGCGTGCCGCCGGTAGTAGGCGGCGTACTCCTCACGGTAGGCGGCGTGCAGCTCCTTCAGCCGCGCCACCGCCTCCGCCACCGGGGCGGTGGGCGGCAGGTCCAGGACGAGGGGCCGCACCTTGGTCCGCAGGAAGTGGTCGGGGCAGGAGGTGCCGAGCGCGGCGAGCCGCGGGTGCTCGGCGGCGGCCAGGAAGTCCAGCACGACGTCCGCGTCGGTGAAGTGCCCGACCTGCGGCCGGTCCTGCGAGGCGATCGCCCGCACGTACGGTGCGAGGGCGGCGGCCCGCTCCCGGCGCTCGTCCTCGGGCAGCGCCCCGTAGCCCTCGAGGGCGGGCCCGAACGGTTCGGCCTTGCCCCGCTCCGCCAGGAACGCCTCGGCGGTCCGGATGATGTGGAGCGAGTTGCGCTCGCACTCCTCGGCGGTGTCGCCCCAGGCGGTGATCCCGTGCCCGCCGAGGATGCAGCCGACGGCCTGCGGGTGGGCGGCCTTCACGGCGGCGATGTCCAGCCCCAGCTGGAAACCGGGCCGCCGCCACGGCACCCACACCACGCTGTCCCCGAAACACTCGGCGGTCAGCTTCTCCCCGTCGGCGGCGCAGGCGAGCGCGATGCCCGAGTCGGGGTGCAGGTGGTCGACGTGGGCGGCGTCCACGAGACCGTGCATGGCGGTGTCGATGGACGGGGCCGCGCCGCCCCTGCCGTGCAGGCAGTAGTCGAACGCGGCGACCATCTCGTCCTCGCGCTCGACGCCCGGGTAGACGTCGACGAGCCCCCGCAACCGGTCCAGCCGCAGCACGGCCAGTCCCGCCTCGGTGAGGGTCCCGAGGTCCCCACCGGACCCCTTCACCCACATCAGCTCGACGTCCCCACCGGTGACGGGGTCGGTGCCGGTGCCCTTGGCGGAGGTGTTCCCGCCGGCGTAGTTGGTGTTGCGGGGGTCAGCGCCGAGCCGGTGCGACCGGGCGAGGAGTGCGGCGGCTTCGGGATGCGGTGCCATGAACTTCCAGTCCTTACGTGAGTGAGAGGTGGGTGCGGTTCTTCCAGGGGCACGGGGCCGTGCCGCGGTGCGGCCCGCCCACGGGGGCGCGACCGGTCACGACGCCCCGCGGCCCGCGCGGCGGGAACGACGATCCCCGGCCCGCGCGCGGCGGATACGCGGTCGGCCGCGGCGCCCGCGGCCCGCGGACAGCGGGACGCGGCCGGCGCTCACGCGCCCCAGCCGGCCTGCTCCCCACCGACCCGCTCGGCGACGATCTTCTCGGCCCACCCGCTCGCGCGGTACGCGGCGACGGGGTCGGGGTCCAGCCCCATCTCCTCCCGCACCTCGCGCAGCAGCGGCCGCACATCGGTGTTGTACGCGTCCATCAGCACCGCGTTCGCCTCCAGGACGTCCCCGGAGGCCTGCGCGGCGGCCAGCGCCGACCGGTCGACCAGCAGGGCCTTCGCCGTGGCCTCCTGGACGTTCATCACGGACCGGATGATCGCCGGGATCTTCGCCTCGATGTTGTGGCACTGGTCGAGCATGAACGCCACCTCGGAGCCGAAGCCCCCGCCGCGGACGACCTCGTACATGATCCGGAACAGCTGGAACGGGTCGGCCGACCCCACCATCAGGTCGTCGTCGGCGTAGAACCGCGAGTTGAAGTCGAACCCGCCGAGCTTGCCCTCGCGCAGCAGCGTGGCCACGATGAACTCGATGTTGGTGCCCGGCGCGTGGTGCCCGGTGTCGACCACGACCTGGGCCTTCGGGCCGAGCTTGAGGCAGTGGGCGTACGCGGTGCCCCAGTCCGGCACGTCGGTCGAGTAGAACGCCGGCTCGAAGAACTTGTACTCCAGCAGCATCCGCTGCCCGTCCCCGAGCCGTTCGTAGACCTCGGCCAGCGCCTCGGACAGCCGGTCCTGCCGGGCCCGGAGGTCGTCCTGGCCGGGGTAGTTCGTGCCGTCGGCGAACCACAGCTTGAGATCGGCGGAGCCGGTCGCGTCCATGATGTCGACGCACTCGAGGAGGTGGTCGACGGCCTTGCGCCGGACCGGGGCCTCCGGATGGCAGACGCTGCCCAGCTTGTAGGCGTCGTCCTGGAAGGTGTTGGAGTTGATCGTCCCCAGCTTCACCCCCCGGTCCTCGGCATGTTTCGCAAGTGCGGAGTAGTCCTCCACCTTGTCCCAGGGGATGTGCAGGGCCACGGTCGGGGCGACGCCGGTGAACTCGTGCACCTTCGCCGCGTCGTCGAGCTTCTCCCGCGGGTCGCGGGGCACGCCCTCCTGGGCGAACACCTTGAAGCGGGTCCCCGAGTTCCCGTACGCCCACGACGGCGTCTCTACGGCCTGGGTCTTCAGCGCGGCCTTCACCGCGGCGAGGTCGGTCACTCAGTGCTCCTGTGACATCGGTCCGGAAAGACATCCTGAACGGCTTCCGGAAAGGCTTCCGGATGAAACGATTCAGAACGGGAAGCTATGAGGCCGCCGGGGGTGTGTCAACCCCTCTGCCCAGGCTCGGCCTCCGTGACCGTTGCGTGACCTTCGACTATCGAAAACTTTTCGAGGCGGACCCATTGACGTGACATGTCCGTCGTGCCTAACGTCCCGGCAATCCAGTTGAAACCTTTCACGACGTCGTGGCGGCCCTCAGGGACTGTCGGCGGACGTCGTCGAGGAGCCATCCATGACCCACCCGTCCGACACGGGACCGGCCCCGGTGCTGGCGCTCAGGGACGTTTCCAAGTCCTTCGGCGCCGTACGCGCTCTGCGGGGCGTCTCCCTGGAGCTGTTCCCCGGCGAGGTGCACGCCCTCGCCGGGGAGAACGGCGCGGGCAAGTCGACCCTCATCAAGACGCTCGCCGGAGTGCACCGACCGGACGCCGGCCAGGTGCGGCTCGACGGCGAGCCCGTCGTCTTCCACGGCCCCGGCGACGCCCGCGACGCCGGCATCGCCGTGATCTACCAGGAGCCCACGCTCTTCCCCGACCTCTCGATCGCCGAGAACATCTTCATGGGGCGCCAGCCCCGGCGCGCCCTCGGCCGCATCGACCACAAAGCCACCCACGAGGCCACCGCGGCCCTGATGCGGCGCCTGGGCGTCGACCTGGACCCGGACCGCCCGGCGCGCGGTCTGTCCATCGCGGACCAGCAGATCGTCGAGATCGCCAAGGCGCTCTCCTTCGACGCCCGCGTCCTGATCATGGACGAGCCGACCGCCGCCCTCACCGGCAGCGAGGTCGCCCGCCTCTTCAACGTCGTGCGCACCCTGCGCGACGAGGGCGCCGCCGTGCTGTTCATCTCGCACCGGTTGGAGGAGATCTTCGCGATCTGCCAACGGGTGACGACCCTGCGGGACGGCGCCTGGATCGCCAGCGAGCCCCTCGACGGCATGACCGAGGACGACCTGGTGCGCCGGATGGTCGGCCGCGACCTCGACGAGCTGTACCCGAAGCAGCACGTCGATCCGGGCGAGGTGGCCCTCAGCGTGCGCCGGCTGACCCGCGAGGGCGTCTTCACCGACGTCTCCTTCGAGGTCCGGCGCGGTGAGATCGTCGGCCTCGCCGGCCTGGTCGGCGCCGGGCGCACCGAGGTCGCCCGCGCGGTCTTCGGCATCGACCGCTGGGACGCCGGGGAGGTGGAGGTCTCCGGCCGCACCCTCATCAACGGTGCCCCGTCCACCGCCATGGCCGCGGGCCTCGCCCTGGTCCCCGAGGACCGGCGCGCCCAGGGCCTGGTGATGGACATGTCCATCGAGCGCAACATCGGCCTGACCGGACTCCGCACCACCGTGAGGGCCGGTCTGATGGACCGCGGCGCCGAGCGCAGCCGCTCGCTCGACTGGGCGGTCAGGCTCCAGGTGAAGTACGCCCGGATCGCCGACACCGTCAACACGCTCTCCGGCGGCAACCAGCAGAAGGTCGTCCTGGCGAAGTGGCTGGCCACCGGGCCGAAGGTGCTCATCGTCGACGAGCCCACCCGAGGCATCGACGTCGGCACCAAGGCCGAGGTGCACCGGCTGCTGTCCGAGCTGGCCGCCGACGGGGTCGCCGTCCTGATGATCTCCTCCGACCTGCCCGAGATCCTCGGCATGGCCGACCGCGTGCTGGTGATGCACGAGGGCCGGCTCACCGCCGAGATCCCCCGCTCCGACGCCACCGAGGAAACCGTGATGGCCGCAGCCACGGGGAGGGCAGCCGCATGACGGTGACCACTCCCGAAGCCCCCGCCGCCGAGGTGGCCAAGTCCAGCAGCACCCGCCTGGTGGACCGCGTCTTCAAGATGCGCGAACTGGCCATCCTGCTGGTCTTCCTGGTGATGATCGCCGTCACGCAGGCCGGCAACAGCGAGTTCCTGTCGGAACAGGGCATCAAGGACCTCCTGCTCAACGCGACCATCCTGATCCTGGTCGCCACCGGCCAGTCCCTGGTCGTCATCACCCGCAACGTCGACCTGTCCGTCGGCTCCACGCTAGGCATCAGCGCCTTCGCCGCCGGCGTCTACCTCCAGGACGGCGGCAACCCGCTCGTCGCGGTCGCGCTGGCGGTCCTGCTCGGCATCGGCTTCGGCCTGCTGAACGGCCTCCTGGTCAGCCTCGGCCAGGTGCCGGCCCTGGTCGTCACCCTCGGCACCCTGTACATCATCCGCGGCATCGACTCCATCTGGGTCGGTTCCCGGCAGATCACCGCGGCCGACCTGCCCGGCGGTTTCGTCGACTTCGGCGCCGGCGGCATCTCCGCCGTGCCCTGGCTCGCGGTGATCGCGCTCGTCGTCCTGGTCGCCACCGCCTACTACCTGAAGCACTTCGGCAGCGGCCGCGAGCTCTACGCGCTCGGCTCCAACCCGGAGGCCGCCCGCCTCGCCGGCATCCCCGTCCGCAAGCGGATCCTCGTCGCCTACACCTTCTGCGGCGCCCTCGCCGGCCTCGCCGGAGCCCTGTACCTCGCCCGGTTCGGCAACGTCGACTCCGGCACCGGCAACGGCTACGAACTCACCGTCGTCAGCGCGGTCGTCGTCGGCGGCGTGGTCTTCACCGGCGGCTCCGGCAGCGTCTACGGCGCCGCTCTCGGCGCCCTGCTGCTGACCTCCGTCAACAGCGTGCTGCCCGCCCTCGGCGTCAGCTCCGTCTGGGTGCTCGCCATCAACGGCATCCTGCTCCTCCTCGCCATCGCCGTCGACCGCGTGGTCGCACTGCGGGTGGCGTCGGCCCTGAAGAAGAGGAACGCCCGCCATGCCTGAGTCGCTGGCCCGCGCCATCCGGTGGGACACGGTCGTCGGCGCCCTCCTGGTCGTCCTGCTCCTGCTGTCCTTCTCGTTCGTGGACGGCTTCGGCAACGCCCTCAACCTGTCCTTCCTGATCGGCAACACGCTCCCCATCGCGCTGATCGCCCTGCCGATGACCCTGCTGGTCGTCTCCGGCGAGATCGACCTGTCCGTCGCCTCCACGGCCGGCCTGTCCGGCGCCGTGATGGGCGCCCTGTGGAACCAGGGCATGACCATCGAGGCGATCATCCCGGTCTGCCTGCTGCTCGGTGTGGTCTGCGGCCTGGTCAACGGGCTGCTGGTGACCCGCCTCGGACTGCCCTCGCTCGCCGTCACCATCGGCACCATGGCCGCCTACCGGGGCATCGCGCAGATCGTGCTCGGCTCCGACGCGGTCACCGACTTCCCCACCCAGTACCTGGACTTCGCGGCCGGACGCATCGGGGACACCTTCGTCCCCCAGGCCCTCCTGCCCTTCGTGGTCCTCCTCGCGATCGCCGTGGTCGCCCTGCACGCCACCCCGTTCGGCCGGTCGCTGTTCGCGATCGGCGCCAGCGAGGAGGCCGCCCGGTTCGCCGGCATCCGGGTCAAGCGCCAGAAGCTGATCCTGTTCACCCTGACCGGCCTGATGGCCTCCCTCACCGGCATCTTCTGGGCCCTGCACTACGCCAGCGCCCGCTACGACAACGCCACCGGCCTCGAACTGTCCGTCGTCGCCGCGGTGCTGCTCGGCGGCATCGACTTCGACGGCGGCAAGGGAACGCTGGGCGGAGCCGTCGCCGGTGTCTTCCTGCTCGGCGCCCTGCAGAACGTGATGAGCCTCCAGGACGTCTCCGCCCAGTCGCAGATCGTCGTCACCGGCGTCCTGCTCGTCCTCTCGGTGCTCGGCCCCCGCGTCGCCCGCCAGATCGCCGTCGCGCGGGCCGGCCGGCGAGCCGCCTCGGCACCACCGCCGGCCGGCACACCCGCCCCGGCCCCGTGACCCCCCAGCCGCCCCCCGCATCCCCCCGTACTCACAAAGGACCCTTCGTCATGCGCAAGTCATCCCTCCGCCGTACCTGCGCGGCCCTCGCCGCCGTCACCTCCCTCGCGCTCGCCGCCACCGCCTGCGGCGGCACCACCAAGGAGGACGTGAAGAACGAGAGCACCGGCGCCGCGGCCTCCGGCGGCAAGGCCGACCCGAACGCGGCCACCAAGAAGGGCCTGACGGTCGGCTTCCTGCCCAAGCAGGTCAACAACCCGTACTTCACCACCTCCGACAAGGGCGGCGAGGCGGCCCTGAAGGAACTGGGCTCCAGCTACAAGGAGGTCGGCACCAGCAGCGGCACCGACACCTCCGGCCAGGTGTCCTACGTCAACACGCTCACCCAGCAGCAGGTCGACGCGATCGCCGTGTCCGCGCAGGACCCGGGGGCGCTGTGCACCGCGCTCAAGCAGGCCATGAGCAACGACATCAAGGTCGTCACCTACGACTCCGACACCAACCCCGAGTGCCGCAACGCCTTCGTCTCGCAGGCCGGCGGTGAGGACCTGGGCCGCACCGAGGTCCAGCTGCTCGCCGAGCAGATCGGCTACAAGGGCGAGATCGCGATCCTGTCCGCCGCCCAGACCGCGACCAACCAGAACGCCTGGATCGAGTTCATGAAGGACGAACTCAAGGACACCAAGTACAAGGACATCAAGCTGGTCAAGGTCGCCTACGGCGACGACGACGCCCAGAAGTCCTTCCAGCAGACCCAGGGACTGCTCCAGGAGTACCCGAACCTGAAGGGGATCATCTCCCCGACCACCGTCGGCATCAAGGCCGCCGCCCAGTACCTGTCCGGCTCCAAGTACAAGGGCAAGGTCAAGCTGACCGGCCTCGGCACCCCCAACGACATGCGCAAGTACGTCAAGAACGGCACCGTCGAGGCCTTCGAGCTGTGGGACCCGGCGAAGCTCGGCGCGCTCGCCGCGCAGACGGCGGTGGCCCTGGTGTCCGGTCAGATCACCGGCAAGGAGGGCGAGACCTTCACCGCCGGCGGCACCAGCTACACCATCGGCAAGGACGGCGTGATCAGCCTCGGCAAGCCGACCGTCTTCGACGCCAAGAACATCGACCAGTTCAACTTCTGAGCAATCAAGGGGTGTTGATGCAACGCGTGTGCTTCCTGCTGAAGGTCCGGGCGGACCGCCTCGACGAGTACCGCGAGCGGCACGCCGCCGTCTGGCCGGAGATGCTCGACGCTCTCTCTGCCACCGGCTGGCACAACTACTCGCTCTTCCTGCGCGAGGACGGACTGCTCGTCGGCTACCTGGAGACCGAGGACTTCGCCGCGGCCCAGGCCGGCATGGAGGCCACCGGGGTCAACGCCCGCTGGCAGGCGGAGATGGCGCCGTTCTTCGAGTCGTTGGACGGCGCCCGGCCCGACGAGGCCATGAAACCGCTCACCGAGGTCTTCCACCTCGCCTGACCTCCTCCCCGCGTTCCCCTCGTACGAGACGACGGAAGTCCCCGAGATGAACGGAGTCCTGAGATGAGACGACGCACGCTGCTCGGCGCGGCCCTGGCCGGTGCCGTGACGACGCCCGCCCTCGCCGCCGGCACCGCACGGGCCGCCGACCCCGGCCCCTCGGTGACGAGGACCGGCACCACCACGCTCGACAGCCGGGCGATCTTCTTCGTCTCCTACGACGGCCTGGTCAACAACAACTCGTTCCAGAAGAACGGCCTGCTGACCTACAAGGGGTACCAGTACGCCGTCTGGTACACCGCCGACCGGAACGCCGTCGTCGGCCGCCGCGCCCTGGGCGGCGGCACCTGGTCCACCGTGAAGGTCGGCCACACGCTCCGCTACGACGACTCCCACAACGTCATCTCCATGGGCGTCTCCAGGGCCGACGGCCGGCTCCACCTGAACATGGACTCGCACAGCGACGGCTTCACCTACGTCAAGTCGGTGGCCGGCCTCATGGACGACCCGTCGGGACTGAGCTGGACCGCGAGCCGCTTCGGCGCGCCGCAGTCGACCCTCGACGGACTCGCCCTCGCCTCCCGGTTCACCTACCCCCAGTTCGTCTCCACCCCCGACGGCAGGCTCCAGCTCAGCTACCGCGCCGGCGTCTCCGGCAACGGCCGCAACGCCCTCGCCGAGTACGACGGCACCCGGTGGACCGCCCTCGGCGAGTGGTCCGCCTCCACCGGCACCTACACCAGCGAGCACGGCTCCAGCACGGCCCGCAACATGTACCTGCACGGCATCGACTACGACCGCAACGGCAGACTGCACGCCTTCTTCACCTGGCGCGAGCAGAACGGCGCCGTGATGTGCAGCGGCGGCGGCATCACCAACCACGACACCGGCTACGTCCACTCCGACGACCGCGGCCGCACCTGGCGCAACGACGCCGGCACCGTGGTCGGCACCACCGGCGGCTCCGACAGGGTCGCCGTCACCGACGCCGGACTCGTCGTCGACCCGCTGGGCCCCGACCACTCCCTGATGAACCAGGAGAGCCAGGCCACCGACTCGGCGGGCCGCCCGCACGCGATCATCAGCTACGTCCCCGGCCGCTTCGGCCGGTGCACCACCGACTACGTCGCCGACCGCACCGCCAACGGCCGCGCCTTCCACCTCCGCAAGAACGCCTCCGGCACCTGGCAGAAGACCGAGATCCCGATCCCGCTCAACTCCAGCCAGCGCACCGGACTGATCCTCGACACGTACGACAACGCCTACGCGATCCTCCCCTTCGGCCGGATCGCCGGTGCTTCGAAGGCGTCCGGACACACCGACTGGAAACTGCTGTTCGACGGCGCCGGACTCAACGCCTTCGGCGAGGTCGTCGTCGACGAGACCCGGATCGGGCAGGACGGCGTCCTGTCCGTCCTCTACCAGGAGAAGTCGAGCGGGACGACCCCCTCGGCGCTCCACGTCGTCGACTTCCGGCTCCCCGCCTGACCGGTCCGGTGCGCGGCGGGAGGGCGGTAATGTGAAGGCCCCCGCCGCCCCCACCGCCCCTCGTCCCTGACTCTCTGGAGGTTTCTGCCTGATGGCCCAGTCGGTGGGAATCAAGGATGTCGCCCGCGCCGCCGGCGTCTCGGTCGGCACGGTGTCCAACGTCATCAACCGCCCGGACACCGTGGCCACGGAGACCCGCGCCCGCGTGCTCTCCGCGATCGACCGGCTCGGCTACGTCCGCAGCGAGTCCGCCCGCCAACTGCGCGCGGGCCGCAGCCGGATCATGGGGCTGCTCGTCCTCGACATGGGCAACCCCTTCTTCGTGGACGTCGCCCGCGGCGCCGAACGGGCCGCCCGGCAGGCGGGCCTCGGCGTGATGGTCTGCAACAGCGCCGAGAGCGCCGGCGAGGAGGCCGAGTACCTGTCCCTCTTCGCCGAGCAGCGCGTGCGGGGCGTCCTGCTCACCCCGGCCGACGCCACCGGCCGCAACATCGCCGCGTTCCGCCGGCACGGCATCCCGTTCGTGCTGGTCGACCGGGTCTCCGAGGGCACCACCGAGTGCTCGGTCTCCGTCGACGACGTGGCCGGCGGCGCGCTCGCCGTACGCCACCTGGTCGACGCCGGGCACCGCTCCGTCGCGTACGTCAGCGGCCCGCCCGGCCTCACCCAGATCCGCGACCGCCGCACCGGCGCCCTGAGCGCCCTCGCCGAGGCGGGCCTGGGCCCCGAGTGCCTGCGCGAGCTGCCCACCGAGCGGCTCGACGTGGCCGCGGGCCGGGACGCGGGCGCCCGCCTCCTCGGCCTGACCGACCGTCCGACCGCCGTCTTCTGCGCCAACGACCTGCTCGCCCTCGGCGTCCTCCAGGCCATGTACGCGGCCGGCGTCAACGTCCCCGACGACCTCGCGATCGTCGGCTACGACGACATCGAGTTCGCCGCCGCCGCGGCCGTACCCCTGACCTCCGTCCGCCAGCCGGCCGTCACCATGGGCGCCCTGGCCGCCGACATGCTCCTGGAGGAGACCGAGGAGGGGCCCGGCGGCGGGGCACGGCCGCACGAGCACCGGCGGGTCGTGCTCCAGCCGGAGCTGGTGGTGCGCCGGTCCAGCCTGTCGTCGCGCTGACCGGCCGTTCAGCAGTGACGATTCGCCTTCCGGCGGCGGCTTGACCCGTCGTTCAGTAGCGGCTCGTGGTCCCCCGGCCTCCGCCGACGCCGGGACGTGTGCTGAACTGGGACGCGGCCCGCACCTCGATCGTCACGGGAGCCTCACGTTGTCCGACAGCTACCGTCAGCCCGGCGTCGTCCTCACCGACCGCCGCTTCACCGTGCCCCTCGACCACGCCGACCCCGCCGGGGAGACGATCGAGCTGTACGCCCGCGAGGTCGTCGCGAGCGACAAGGCGCGGCAGGACCTCCCCTGGCTGGTCTACCTCCAGGGCGGACCCGGCTTCGGCGCCCACCGCTTCGTCGGCCGGCAGGCCTGGCTCGACCGCGCCCTCAAGGAGTTCCGCGTCCTCCTCCTCGACCAGCGCGGCACCGGCCGCTCCACGCCCGCCAACCGGCAGACGCTCCCGCTGCGCGGCGGCCCCGTCGAGCAGGCCGCGTACCTGACCCGCTTCCGCGCCGACTCCATCGTCCGCGACTGCGAACTGGTGCGCCGCGAGGTCACCGGCGGCGCCCCCTGGACCGTCCTCGGCCAGAGCTTCGGCGGCTTCTGCACGGTCACCTACCTCTCCCTCGCCCCCGAAGGGCTCGCCGCGGCCCTGATCACCGGCGGGCTGCCGTCCCTGGACGCCCACGCCGACGACGTCTACCGGGCCGCCTACCCGCGCATGGAACGCAAGACGGCCGCGCACTACGCCCGCTACCCGCAGGACGTCGGCCGCGCCCGCCGGATCGCCGAGCACCTGCTCGCGCACGAGGTGACCCTCCCGAACGGCTACCGCCTGGGCGTCGAGGCCTTCCAGAGCCTCGGCATCCTCCTCGGCGGCAGCGAGGGCAGCCACCGGCTGCACTTCCTCCTCGAGGACGCCTTCGTGCCCACACCGGGCGGCCCCGCCCTGTCCGACGCCTTCCAGGAGGAGGTCCAAGGGCTCCTGTCGTACGCCTCCCACCCCCTCTACGCCCTCGTCCACGAGTCGATCTACGGCCAGGACGAGCGGCCCACCGCCTGGTCGGCCGAGCGGGTGCGCGCCGAGTTCCCGCAGTTCGACGCGGCGAAGGCCCTGGCGGGCGACGGACCCCTGCCGCTGACCGGCGAGACCGTCCACCCCTGGACGTTCGACCGTGACCCGGCGCTGCGCCCGCTGCGCGAGACCGCCGAACTCCTCGCCGCCCGCACCGACTGGACACCCCTGTACGACCCGGCCCGCCTCGCCGTCAACGAGGTCCCGGTCGCGGCGGCGGTCTACCACGACGACCTCTACGTCGACACCGCGCACTCGCTGCGGACCGCCCACGCCGTCCGCGGTCTGCGCACCTGGGTCACCGACGAGTTCGAGCACGACGGCGTCCGCGCGGGCGGACCCCGCGTCCTGGACCGACTGCTGGCACTGACCCGCGACGAGATCTGACCCGCCCGGCGGAGCCACGTGTTCCGGGGGGCCGGCCCCGGTCCGGTTAGGGTGCGGACCATGACCGAGCCGACGACCCCTCAGCTCACCCCCGTGCCCGAGGACTGGCGGCGCGCGCTGGCCGTCGTCGCGCACCCGGACGACCTGGAGTACGGCTGCTCGGCGGCGATCGCCGCCTGGACGGACGCGGGCCGGGAGGTCGCCTACGTGCTGGCGACCCGCGGCGAGGCCGGCATCGACACGATCCCGCCCGCCGAGTGCGCCCCGCTGCGGGAACGCGAGCAGCGGGCGAGCGCGGCCGTCGTCGGCGTCTCCACGGTGGAGTTCCTCGACCACCGGGACGGGGTGATCGAGTACGGCCCCGCCCTGCGCAGGGACATCGCCGCCGCCGTCCGCCGGCACCGCCCCGAACTGCTGATCACCCTGAACCACCGCGACACCTGGGGCGGGGTGGCCTGGAACACCCCCGACCACGTCGCCGTGGGCCGCGCCGTCCTCGACGCGGCCGCGGACGCGGGCAACCGCTGGATCTTCCCCGAACTGGCCGAGCAGGGCCTCGAACCGTGGAACGGCGTCCGCTGGGTCGCCGTCGCCGGGTCCGCGACCCCCACGCACGCCGTGGACGCGACGACGGGACTGGAGCGGGCCGTCGCCTCGCTGCTCGAACACCGTTCCTACATCGAGGCGTTGACCGACGAGGAGCCCGAGACCTACGTACGGGACTTCCTGACCGAGGTGACCCGATCGGTGGGGGCACGCTTCGGCGGCACACCGGCGGTGGCCTTCGAACTCCTCGGCCGGTAGGGCACACCGGCGGGACCGGGCCGTGGCCCCGGGAGGGCAGGTCGGCGCACCCGGAGGGCGGGACAGTAGGGTGGACGGAATGCGAGACCAGACGGTGGACCGGGAAGACCTGCGCGGCGACTGCGCCAACTGCTTCGGGCTGTGCTGCGTGGCCCTGCCCTTCGCCCGCTCCGCGGACTTCGCGATCGACAAGCCCGCCGGCACCCCCTGCCCCAACCTGGGCGAGGACCACCGCTGCGGCATCCACGCCCGGCTGCGGCAGCAGGGCTTCAACGGCTGCACGGTCTACGACTGCTTCGGCGCCGGCCAGAAGGTCTCGCAGGTCACCTTCGGCGGCCGGGACTGGCGTACGGGGCCCCGCGGCCACGCCCGCCGCATGGCCGAGGTCTTCCCCGTGGTCCGGCACCTGCACGAGCTGCTCCGGTACCTCACCGAGGCACTCGCCCTCCCCGCGGCCGCCCCGCTCCACCCCGAGCTGCGCCGGGCCCTGGAACGCACGGAGGAACTGACCCTGGGCACCCCGGAGGAACTCGCCGCGCTGGACGTGCCCGCCCACCGCGAGAGCGTCAACGCCCTGCTCCTGCGCACCAGCGAACTGGCCCGCGCGGGCCGGCCCGGCCGCAGGAGGGAACACCGGGGAGCCGACCTGATGGGGGCCCGCCTCAGGGGCGCCGACCTGCGCGGCGCCAACCTGCGCGGTGCCCTGCTCGTCGCCGCCGACCTGCGCGGCGCCGACCTGCGCGGTGCCGACGTCATCGGTGCCGACCTGCGCGACGCCGACCTCACCGACGCCGACCTGACCGGCGCGATCTTCCTGACCCAGCCGCAGCTCACGGCGGCCCGGGGGAGCGCCGGGACCAGGCTGCCGGGGTCAGTCGACCGGCCCGCGCACTGGACAGCTGGGCGCTGAGACGGGCCCCTGCGCGTCCGCTCCCCGCACGCCCGTCGCCGCGGCCGCCGGCGTGCGCCGCTCCAGCCGTAGCCGCAGTCCCTCCGGCATCAGGGTCAGCCGCTCGGCCACCCGCAGCCGGTAGCCGGGGTCGGGCACCAGCTCGTAGCGGCGCAGCAGCAGACCGAGCACCAGCGTGGCCTCGTGCAGCGCGAACTGCCGGCCGATGCAGGCCCGCGCCCCGGTGCCGAACGGCTTGAAGGTGTGCGGGGCACGCGCGCGTACCGCCGCCGCCTCGAAGCGGTCCGGGTCGAACTCCTCGGCGTCGGCGCCCCACACCTCGGGGTCGCGGTGCAGCATCGCCGTCAGCACCAGCGCCCACGCGCCCCGCCGCATCGGATGCTCCCCGGCCAGGACGGTGTCCGCGCGGGCCTCCCGGGCGAACGCGGGCGCCGTGGGCCACAGCCGCAGGGACTCGTCGAGGACCCGGCGCACCAGGCGCAGCCTGGCCACCTGGTCGTACCCCGGCACCGGCGCGTCACCCCACACCCGGTCCACCTCGGCGCGGGCGCGGGCGGCGACCGCCGGGTGCCGGGAGAGGTAGTGCAGGGCGAAGGAGAGCGCGCCCGAGGTGGTCTCGTGACCGGCGACCAGAAAGGTGATGACCTGCCGCCGCACGTTCTGCGCCGACAGCCGTCGCCCGGTCTCCGGGTGGGTCGTCTCCAGCATCCGGTCGAGGAGGTCGCCGTCGCCGGCGGGTCCCGCCCGGCGGGCCCGCACCAACGCGTCGACCGTGCGGTCGAGGAAGGCGATGTCGGCCTCGTTGCGGCGGGCGGCCCGCCGCAGCAGCCGGGGCGTCGGCACGCTGTTGAGCCGCTGCGCGTGGCTCAGGGTGCCGACCATCGCCGTCACGAAGGGGTGCGGCCGGGACCGTTCGAACGAGCCGAAGTCGTGCCCGAACCCGGTGCGCGCGATCGTCTCCAGCGTCAGCTTCGTCATGTCCGCGGGCACGTCCACGGCGTCCCCCGAGGCCGCCGCGCGGTCCCACTGGCCGGTCAGCCGGTCCGCCGTGTCCAGCATCATCGGGTGGTAGGCGGCCATGGCCTCCCGGCTGAACCCCGGCGCCAGCACGTCGTGCGCCAGCTGCCAGTTGGGCTCGTGGTTGTACGCCGTGAACAGGGCGTCGCCGACCACTGGCCGCAGGTTGGCGACCCCGAGTCCCACGTGCTTGGCGAACCGGGCCTCGTCCGCCATGTCGGCCGCGAGCCGAGCGCCCCAGACGAAGACGAACTCCCGGCCGAAGGCCCGCCGCCGGAAGATCGGCCCGAGCCGGCGCGCGTACCCCAGGGAGTCCTGCACCGGTGTCCGCCGGCTCGCACCGAGCACGTCCCCGAGGAGCGGCAGCCGGTAGGGCGGGCGCGGGATGCGCCACAGCTCCGGCCACCCCAGCTCGGCACCGCGGAACCCCCTCGGCAGCGCGGTCCCGGTCCGCGGGCCCGGTCCCGTCCCGGACGTCGTCTCCGCCATGACGCGATCTCCCTTGACGCAGCGGCAGGTCGAGCGTGTTGTACGTGGGTTCAATAGCGCGCCCAGTGTCGTCCCGCCGCCGAACCGGCGTCAAGTAAGGTGCCGGCATGGCCGCCAACCAGGGGGAGCGCGCACGGCGCCGCCTCAGCACCGCGGAGCGCCGCGAGCAGCTTCTGTCGGTGGGCGCGCGGCTGTTCTCGGAGAGCCCGTACGACGAGGTGTGGATCGAGCAGGTCGCCGAGATCGCGGGGGTCTCGCGGGGGCTGCTCTACCACTACTTCCCGACCAAGCGGGACTTCTTCGCGGCGGTCGTCGAGCGGGAGAGCGAACGGATGCTGCGCATGACGGCGGCGGTCCCCGGCGTCCCCGTCCGCGAACAGCTCGCCGCCGGCCTGGACACCTACCTGGAGTACGTCCGCGCCCACGCCCACGGCTACCGCGCCTTCCACCGGGCGGACGCGGCCGGCGACCGGGCCGTGCGCCGCGTCTACCGGCGGGCGCTGGCCGCCCAGGAGCGGCAGATCCTCGCGGCCCTCGCCGCCGACCCCGAGTTCGGGCCGCTGTCCGGGGAGCGCGCCGACGTGCGCCTCGCGGTGCGCGGCTGGCTGGCGTTCACCACGGCGGTGTGCCTGGAGTGGCTGCGCGGGGCGGACGACGCTCTGTCCCGTGAGCAGGTCCGTGAGTTGTGCGCGCGGGCGCTGCTCGGCGTCATCGACCGCTGACGGGCGCCGCACGGGTCACGAGACCCGGTTGGCGTACACCCCGATCTCCGATAAGTTAGGCAAGCCTTACCTAAGGAGGTCCTGAGATGGGTGACAGCGGCAACTGGACGGCCGTACCCGGCGTGGCGGAACGGGCCCGGTCCGTGCTCGCCGCGGCGTGGTCCTGCGCGGTGACCGCGCAGGGCGGCCGGGAGGAGTTCGTCGGCGCGCACACCGTCGCCGACGACGGACGGGTGTTCCTCCGCGTGCCGGAGGACAGCGCGCTGCCGACGGCGGCGATCTGCGCGCCGCGCGGGGAACCGTCCGCCGTGCTGGAGTTCGCGGACGTCGCACCCGTCCCCCTCCGCGACCGCGTCCGCGCCCGGCTCTGGCTGGCCGGCCGGTTCGTCCCCGAGGACGGCCGGCTCGCCCTCCACGCCACCCGCGTCGTGCTGAAGGAGCCCTCCGGGGCGGTCGTCGTCGCCCTCGACGAATTCGCCGCCGCCGCGCCCGACCCGCTGGCCGCGGCCGAGGCCCAGCTGCTCACCCACCTCGCCGACGCCCACCCCGACGCCGTGGAACGCCTCACCCGGCTCGTCCGCAAGGAGAGCCTGCACGGAGCCGTCCGGGTCCAGCCGCTCGCCGTCGACCGCCACGGACTCACGCTGCGCATCGAACGCGCCCGCGCCCACGGCGACGTGCGCCTGCCCTTCCACGCGCCGGCCGACGACGTCGGGCAGCTCACCGAGCGCATCCACGTCCTCCTCACGCAGGCCGCCGCCGCGTCCTGCCCGCGCGCCCTGCAGCGGCAGCGCACGGACCGCGACGGGTGAGGCGAACGGCTCGCCCGCGCGCCGCAGGACGCCCTCGCGGCCGTCCACGTGGAACACGGCGACCGTGCCCGAGCGCCGGTTCGCGGCGAACAGCAGGCCACCGTCGGGGGAGAGGGTGAGCTGCCGGGGGAACTCCCCGCCGGACGTCACCGTGCCGAGCAGCCGCAGCCGCGCCCCGTCCGCCTCGACGGCGTAGCGCGCGATCGCGTCGTCACCTGGAACGACGCGAGTCACCCCGCCGGTTCCGCCGCAGCCGGTCGGGAACCCGCAGCCGCCGGTGGATGTGCTCGCGCAGCCGGGACAGCCAGGGCAGCCGCCGGCCCTGTTCCCGCGTGGCGCGGTCCAGCTCCTCCAGGAGACGGTGCGAGCGGTGCTCGGTGTCGAGTTCGTCGATCATGCGGTTGACCTCGGTCAGCACCGCGCCGTGCAACTGCCACTGCCGGGCGTCGTGCTGGAGCTGTTCCAGCAGCAGCTGGGCGAGTTTGTCGCGGGTGGCCGCGGCCTGCCGCAGCTGAGAGGTGAGGCGCTCCTCGGCGGACTCCGCGTTCTCGCTGACGTGCGTGGTGACCAGTACCGCGAAGCTGACCACCGCGTCCGCGATCTCCGACAGCAGCCGTTCCAGGGTGGCGCCGGTCTCCGCCGGGAACAGGGTCCGGGGCTCGCGCTCCTTCGTGAGGTCCGTGAGCGTGCGGGCGAGCACCCTCAGGACGACCGTGCAGATCTCCAGCGTGTCCAGGCCGGTGCGCAGCACCACCCGGTGCAGCACGCCCTCCCGGACCCGGGGATTGAGCCGCAGGCTGTCCTCCGCCTGCCGCAGGGCGGCGTCCACCTCGACGATGTCGTGGTCCAGGCGGCGCGCCTCGTGCAGCCGGGCGGCGGCCTGCTCGGACGGCATGCGGCCGGTGGCCTCGTCGCCGATCCGCAGCATCAGCTGCCGCACCCGGCGGGCCAGGTCCTCGATGGACTCGCCCGCCTCCTCCACCCACACCGGGGGCGGCAGCAGCAGGTTGATGCTCAGCCCGACCACGGCCCCGATCAGGGTCTCCAGCACCCGCGCCCAGGCCGTGTTTCCGACCGTGGTCACGCCCAGCACCAGCATGGCGCTGATCGCCACCTCGGGCACGTACTCGTCGACCCGCACCAGATGGCCGACGGCCAGCGCGGCCACGATCAGCAGCCCGAGGCTCCACCAGGTCAGCCCCACGAGCAGGCTGAACGCGATGGCGACGAGCACGCCCGCCACCACCGCGTTGACGCGCCGCACACCGTTGGTGAGCGTGGCGTACAGGGTGACCTGGACGACCAGCAGCGCGGTCAGCGGCGCGGTGAGGGGGGCGGCCTCGGGGCTCAGGTGCAGCGCGATGACGTAGGCGATCGTCGCGGCTGCGGAGGATCGCAGAGCCTGGACGACCGCGGGTTCCCGGCGGCGCCGCACGAACCGTACGAGCGGTGCGGCACGCTCACGTACATCAAGCATCCCTTGGCCAGTTCCCGTTCCTCACCTGCCTCGAACGTTTCTTCCGTCACCCACCTCGAACGGCGGCGCGGAACGGGGTCGGCGGTCCGAGGGCGCGGCCCGGAGACCGGCCCGGGAGGTCAGTCGAACAGTTTGTCGAGGAAGGCGGTCAGGTTGCCGGTCGTCCGCGCGATCTGCTCCTCCAGGGTGAGGCTCTCCTCGAACCGGCCCCCCGACTCCGGGACCTTCTTCCCGCGCACGTAGAGCGAACAGGCCAGGTCGGTGCACATGTAGAGGCCCACGGAGTTGCCCTCGCGCCCCGCGGCGCCCGCCTTGCGCGCGGTCATCAGCGACACCCCGCCGCCGGGGTGGGTGGTCAGGCACAGCGAGCACATGCTGCGGTGCAGGAAGCCGCGCTGCGAGGCCGGGAACCGCAGGGTCACACCCACCGGACGTCCGTCCCGTTCGGTCACCAGGTAGCTGCGGTCGGGAGCGCCGGGATCGCGCCATCCCAGGAAGTCCAGATCGGCCCAGGGCCGCGAGTCGAGATCCCGCGGCACCGCCAGCCGCTTGGCCTCCCCCTTGGAGCAGTTCACAAAGGAGTTGCGGATGTCGTGCTCGGTGAGTGTCCTCATCGGGGAGTCTCCTGAGTCGTGCGGCCCGCGGCGACCGGCGATCGGGCTGCCGTTCCTTGGTGCTCTAGGTTTTGGCCTAAGTGTATAGAGGATTGTCGAAGGGGAGCCAGTGAATTTCCATCAGGGCGTTTCGGCGCGGACGCGGGCGGCCTTGCGCGCCCTCGCGGCGGCCGGGCTGTCGCCGCGGCACCCCGTCCACGTCGCGCCCTTCACCGGGGGCACCTACAACACCGTCGAGGAGCTCCGCCTCGCCGACGGCAGCCGCTGTGTGCTGAAGACGGCGCCCGCCGGGCCCGGCCTGCGGCACGAGAACGCGCTGCTCGTCTCCGAGGCGGAGTTCTGTCGCGGCGCGGCCCTGGCCGGCGTACCGGCGCCGCGGGTCATGGCCGTCGAGGGGGCGTGGCTGCTGATGACCCTGTCCCCGGGAATCCCCTGGGACGACACGGTCACGTCGGCCGAACGCGGCGACCTGCGCGCGGAGTTGGGCCGTCACGTGGCCCGACTCCACACGGTGGCCGGACCCGGCTACGGCTACCCGTCCGGCGCCCTCGGCCCGCTCGCCCCCGACTGGCGCTCGGCGTTCGCCGAGATGCTGGACGCCGTCCTCGACGACGCGCGCCGTTACCGCGTCCGGCTGCCCCGCCCCGCCGACGAGGTGGCCGCCGTGACCCGGAGGGCCTTCGACGCCCTCGACGAGGTGACCGTCCCGCGCCTGGTCCACTTCGACCTGTGGCAGGGCAACGTCCTGATCGACCGCTCGACCGGCCGGGCGCGGATCGGCGGGCTCATCGACGGGGAGCGGATGTTCTGGGGCGACCCCCTCGCCGACTTCGTCTCCCTGGCGCTGCTCGGCGACATCCGCGAGGACGAGGCCTTCCTCGCCGGCTACCGCGAGGCGGGCGGGCACGCGGAGTTCGACACTCCGGCCCGCCTGCGCCTGGCCCTCTACCGCACCTACCTCTACCTGATCATGCTCACCGAAACCGTGCCGCGGGCGGTCGGCGAAGACCGTGTCCGACGGGTCCAGGAGGTGGTGGCCCCCGAACTGCTCGAGGCCCTGGAGGAGATCGAGAAGACGGCCGTCTCTTAGCTCACATCGTGAACTAAGGGTTGGACGAATGTCGCGCAGACCCCACCCGCACAGGTATGTTGCAGGTCGGGCAGGGTTCGAAGGGGGCCGACATGGCGGGGCGCAACGGGCGTACGGTACGCGATCTCAGGCGGGCCAACCGCACGGCGGTCCTGCAACGGCTCTATTTCGACGGCCCCCTCAGCCGCTTCGAGCTGGGCCCGGCCACCGGCCTCAGCTCCGGTTCCGTCAGCAACGTCGTCGCCGACCTGGTCGCCGACGGGCTCGTGGAGGAGGCCGGCAGCGTCGACTCCGACGGCGGCCGGCCCCGCACCCTGCTGCGCGTGGCGCCCGCCAGCGGTCACATGATCGGCGTGGACGTCGGCGAGACCCGCGTGCGCGTCGAGCTGTTCGACCTCACCCTCACCGAACTCGCTCGCGCGGAAAGGCCGTTGGAACAGCGGCGGTACGAGGTCGAGGGCATCGTCGGCCATGTCCGCGACGGCGTCGCCGAGGTGCTCGCCGCCGCGGACCTCGCCCCCGAACGGCTGCTCGGCGTCGGCATCGGTGTTCCCGGCATCGTCGAGCGCGGCCCCGAGCACGGCGCCGTCGTGCACGGTCAGACGATCGGCTGGGACGCCGTCCCGCTGGAGGAACTGCTGCGGGCGGGCTCCTCGCTCCCCGAGAGCGTCCCGTACTTCATCGACAACGGCGCCAAGACCCTCGGCCAGGCCGAGATGTGGTTCGGCGGCGGCCGCGGGGCCCACAACGCCTGCGTCGTCCTGTTCGGCTCCGGCGTCGGCGCCTGCCTGGTCACCCCCGACGTGGAGAACGGCCGGGCCGTCGAGTGGGGGCACCTGACCGTGCGGGTGCGCGGCCGCCGCTGCCGTTGCGGGGCGCTCGGCTGCCTGGAGGCGTACGCGGGTGCCGAGGCGCTCCTCGACCGCTGGCGCGAGGAGGGCGGCCGGCCCCCTCGGGGCGCCGACGAGGAGACCGCGCTCACCGCGATGCTCGCCGCCGCCTACCCGGCCGACGGCGCCGAACCCGACCCGGTCGCGCTCGCCGTGCTGGAGGAGACCGCCGAGTACCTGGGCGCCGGGCTCTCCGACCTGATCAACCTCTTCCAGCCCGAGCGCATCCTCATCGGCGGCTGGGCCGGCCTCCAGCTCGGCACCCGCTTCCTGCCCGCCGTACGCCGCCACGCCACGGCGTACGCGCTGCGCCACCCGGCGGAGAAGGTCACCGTCGAACTGGGCCGGCTCGGGCCCGACGCGGTGACCGTGGGCGCCGCGATCCTGCCGCTCGCCGACTTCTTCTCCCGCGGCGGCCGGCGCCCCGAGCCCCTGCCGAGCGGTCCGGCGCCCGCCTGGCGCACCGCGCTGGAGGAACGCGCCCCGCACTGAGGTTTCGCCGGTCGTCCGGGAGGTACTCGCGTTCCGCTCCGTACGACACGATCCCGAAGGGAGGACGTCGTGGCCGATCATCGCCTCGAAGGACCCGGAGAGAACGGCACCCCCGTCCCGCGCGACCTGCCCGACCAGCAGGCCGACGGAGGCGAGGACCGCTGGGACATCGCCCCCGTCCGGTCGGACGAGAACCCCGGGAAGAGCGACGACCCCCACGATGCCGCCCCCGACGCCGACGTCCCCGACACGGACGAGGCGGGCACCGGCCCTCAGGGCGCCCCCCGCCCGGCCACGGTCAACCCCGACCACCCCACCCCCGACGAGTCGTCCGGCTGAGACGGGCGCCCCGGCGGGAAACCCGACGACCTGCCGTCCGGTCCCTTGCGGTGATCTTCCGCATGGCCGACCGGGCGGTTTTCGTCGTGGTGCCGCAGGACGGCACACCGGGCACGCGCGAGGGGTACGAGGCGTACCTCGGCGCGGTGGGGCCGGACCCCGACCTGCCGACAGGCCCCGGCGTGGTCCCGCAGGCGGGGGAGACGGCAGTTCGGTGGCCCGGGTGGACGGTCGGCTTCCGGGCGGACCGCCGGGACGGGCCCGCCCGCGCCGCCCCCCCGGCCCGTCAGGGCCGCTGGAAGTGCACGCGGGCAGGGCGTCGCCCGAGCCGCGGGAGCGGGCCGCCCGGCCCGGGGCGCGGCGGCCGGGCGACGGCTCCCGGCCCGGCTGGACGCAGGCGGCCGCGTACCCGAGCGGGAGGGGGACGCGGTGGTGCGCCGTATCCGGTCCTGGCGCCGACCGCCGTCCGGGCCGGTGGTCAGCCCACCTTGCGCCCCCGCAGCGGTTCCGTCGGCGCGCCCGCGCCGGCGCGGACTCCGTGCAGGAACTCCGCCAGGACCTCCGTCGCCGTACGCTGCGGGCGCCAGCCCAGTTCGACACGCGCGCGGGTGCAGTCCATCAGCGGCAGCCGCAGGACCGCGTCGAACAGGTGCGGGGAGGCGGGCAGCAGCCGCAGGCCCCATGCGGCGGCGATCGCCGCGCGCGCCGCCGGCCGGGGCAGCCGTACGAGGCGGGCGTCGAACATCTCGGCGAGCAGCGCCGCGTCCAGGGGCGGATCGGCCGCGAGGTTGAACGGTCCGCCCACGTCCGTGCGCACGGCGAGCCGGTACGCCTCCGCGGCGTCATCGGTGTGCAGGGCCTGCATCCGCAGCCCCGGCACGTCCGGCAGGAAGGGCAGCAGCTCGGGCCGGAAGACCGGCCCCGGCAGGAGGCGGCCGCCGAAGATCCGGCGCTGCTCGCTCGCGGCCTCCCGCTTGAACAGGAACGCCGGCCGCATCCGCACCACCCGGATGCCCGGATGATCGCGTTCGAAGGTGTCCAGAGCCCGCTCCAGATACGCCTTCTCCCGGCAGTACGCGGCGTCCGGCCAGCCGTGCGTGGGCCACGACTCGCCCACCGTGCGCTCCTTCGGTCCCGGCGAGTACGCGCCCACCGACGAGGCGTGCACCAGCACCGGCACGTCCGCCGCCGCCACCGCCTCGAACACCCGCAGACTGCCCAGCACATTGGTCCGCCACGTCACCGCGGGATCGTGCGTCGGCTGGAACGCCCACGCCAGATGCACCACCGCGTCCGCACCCTCGAACACCTCGGCGAGACCGGCCCCCTCGGCACCCAGGTCGAACGTCGACCACTGCGTGCCGGGTGGCCTCCGGTCCGGCAACCGCCGGGCCAGCCCCACCACCGACTCCACCTCGGGATCCTCCGCCAGCAGCCGCACCACACTCGTGCCGACATTGCCGGTCGCCCCGGTGACCACGACTCTCTTGCCCGACCCGCTGCTCACCTTCGACTCCTCTCGCCGCCGTCGGCTGAGCGCGACGAGTACCCCGGTTCCGCGCGAGGCACGCGAACGACCGAAGCGGATGGACAGCGCCCTCCCCCCTCGCCGCGGCCGGCCGGTACGGGGCCGATACCGGGGAGAGGGGGCGGGCAGCGAAGAGCCCCGACCGTGACGGGGGAATCACGGCCGGGGCGGTCTGGGTGTGGGCACGGACGGCGGTCGCCTCTCGGCGAAAGGCTCCGCAGGGCTTCAGCCGAACGATCTTCCCTGCGGGCGAAAGGTGAGGCCCGGGGACACTGTTCCGTCCGCACCCACGGTCTGTTCAACGGCGAACCGCCGACGGGTGTTCCCGGCCCCGCCGCCGCCTCCGGTGACGTCGGTCACCGGCTCCGGTCCGCCTCCCGGGCGGTCGGGAGGATCTCGGCCCGGAGGTTCTCCGCCTGGAGCAGCAGTGCCCCCAGGACCGCCGTGTGTGCCGCGCCCCGCGTGGCGTGGTCGCGCAGACTGTCCTGCAGGCGGAGCCGCAGCCCGTCCAGCTCGTCCAGCTCATCCGGTTCCGCCGTTCCGGCCGGCCCCTCCGCGCTGTCCGCCCCGGCGGTCACGGCCCGCTCCGACGCGGCCCGGCAGGCTCCGCCGAGCAGTTCCAGCAGCCGGGCGTACGTCCGCAGGGCCGCCGTCCCGGGCGGGGCGGGGGCGCGTTCGCCGTCGGCCGCCACCGCCAGCGTGCGGGTGAGGGCCACGACATGGTCGGTGACCCGGTCCCAGCGGGCGTCCTCGGTCTCCGGCGGCACGTCCAGGGGGAGCCGGTGCAGCGCGCGCAGCGGCCCCGAGGTCAGCCGCAGGCTCTCCCGGCTCCAGCCGCGCGCCGAGCGCAGCCCCTCGCGCCGCCGTTCCAGACGGGCGGACGCCCGTGACCATTCGGCGGCCGTCCCCGTGTCCCACTCGCCCTCCCGCAGCCCGGCCGCGACCGCGTCCAGCACCCCGCCGGCCTCCCGGGCCAGCGCGACCAGGTTCTCCCGCACGTCCCGCAGGTGCACCGGCGGCAGCACCAGCGCGTTGACGGCGACCCCGATCACCGCGCCGAGCGCCGCCTGCCCCACCCGGTGCCCGACCGCCGACGCCGACACCGCGCCGGAGGCGAGCGTGAACACCGCCGTGGTGGCCGCGTAGATGCCCTGGTCGCCGAACCTGGGCCAGTTGGCCAGCAGCATCAGCACCGGCAGCGACAGGGTGAGCGCGCCCAGGGTGTCCGCGGTGACGGCCTGCGCCGCCGAGGCGAACAGCGTGCCCGCGCAGATCGCCGTCCACTGCTGGGCGGCCTGCCGCAGCGAGCCGTACACCGTGGCCTGCACCAGGACCAGCGCCGCCCAGGGCGCCATCAGGGCCATCGGGTCGCCCAGCCAGCCGCTCGCCACCAGCCAGGCCAGCAGGGCCGCCCCCGCCGCCTTCAGCGACTGGACGACCAGGTCCCGTTCCCGGCCGGGCCCGCCGCAGGCCGCCCGCGCGGCCCGGCCGACGCCGCCCGCCTCCCGTCGTACCGTCTCCGTCAGGCGCCGCCCCCAGGGCACCTCCGCCATCCCTGTTCCGCCGCGGATGCTCATGCCAGCGGGCTGTCCTCCAGGGCTGCCAGCAGCTGGGCCGGACCGTCGTAGACCGCCTGGGCGCCCGCCTCCTCCAGGTCGGAGCGCGGGATGCCGCCGCACAGCACGCCGACGCAGCGGACCCCGGCCCGGCGGCCCGCCCGCATGTCCCACACGGTGTCGCCGACGAACACGGCCCGCTCGGCCGGCACCCCGGCCAGCTCCAGGGCGTGCTCGACGGGTTCGGGCGCGGGTTTGCCCTCCTCGACGTCGTCCGCGCTCGCCGTGGCGGTGATCGCCTCGTCGGCGTCGAGGGCCCGCCGCAGCGCCGCCAGCTCCGTACCGCTCGCCGAGGTGGCGAGCACCACCTTCCAGCCGTTCCCGTGCAGCCGCCTCAGCAGCGCCCCGGCGTCCCGCAGCGCGGGCAGCCGGTCGAAGTACTGGCCGTACAGGGCCGTGTGGGCGGCGCTCAGCCCGGCGTCCCGGTCCTCGTCGCGGTCCTCGCCCAGCACGTGGGCGATCAGGTCGGTGGACCCGAGCCCGATCGCCCGGTGCAGGGCGTGCATGGGCACCCGGTGGCCCGCCTGGCGGAAGGCCTCCCACCAGGTCACGACGTGGAGGTGGTTGGTGTCGACGAGGGTGCCGTCGACGTCGAAGACGGCGGCGCGTTCCATCCGGGGTTCCTTTCGTCGTACGGGGCTTCACTCGCGCGGGACGGCTCCGTCCGCTCGAGCGGCCCGCACCGGGTACCACGTCGGCCGCCCGCCACGCCCACCCCCACCCGGCCCTCCCGGGTCCGGGCCGGCAGGTCGTCCGGGGACCGGGGGGTCACCCGGCTGGGCGAACACGGGGCCTCCGGGCGGCCCGCCACCCAGGGTGCCGCCGAGGCGGCGGTGCCGCACCCGCGCCACGGCGGGGGCGGCGGAGTCGGCGGAAAAATCAGGTGATTCGTACCGGCTGGTTGCGATTTACGCTCTATGACATGACCGAAAGCGCGAGCCCTTACATCTCCCGACCGCGGATCACGGTGCTCGGGGTGCAGCCGTGCAAGTCGCCGTTCCGCATCGTGGAAATCGACGGAGAGGTGGTCGGTGAGGCCAGGGACGTCACCGACCTCCTCGAGACAGCCGCCGCGTACGGCATCACCGTCCACGACCTCGACGACCCGGACGTGGTGCGCTGGGTGGGCGGTGACCGGTACACCTGGAGGCCCCGGCACCGTTGAGAACGCTCCGGCCGCCCCCGTCGGCCGCCCCCTCCGTCACGCCCGCCTCGTCACCCGGCGCTCCCGCGCGTGCACGGCCCGGCTCATCCGCCGGCCCACCAGCAGGTACCCGATGAGCGCGCCCGTCGTGTTGAGGATGACGTCGTCGACGTCGAAGGCGCGCCCGGTCACCAGCGCGCCCTGGGCGAACTCCACCAGCAGCATCACGCTCGCGGTCAGCAGCAGGACCCGCACCAGTCCGCGCGCCCGGGGCGCGACGACCGGCACCAGCACGCCGAACGGCACGCCGAGCAGCAGGTTCCCGCCGATCTGCTTCACCGCGTCGCGCAGCTCCGGCTGGTCCAGGTACGCCCTCAGTGACTGGCCGGGCCGCAGATTCGAGTGCACGAGCGCCTCGGAGGCGGGCGACGGCTCCAGGGTGAGCCGGGCCAGCACGACGGCGAACGCCACCATGAACACGAAGGCGATCAGCATCGCCAGCAGCCGCAGGGGCAGCGGCAGCGGCCGGCGTCCGCCCTGCTCGGCACTGCCGGACTTCGCCCGCTCGGCGGGCCTCGCCTTCTTGCCGCGCTTGGCCGGCCCGGTCTCCGCGGGCGGCTCGGGCCTCGCCGGCGGTTCGGGTTTCGCGGTGCGCAGGCGAAACGCGGTACGCGCGCGCAACGCGGCGGCACGCGGACGTAGGGCTGCACGGTCCATGCGGTCCTCCAGTCTTCAACTCCCCTGCGTGGTAGGGCTGTTACCCCCGAACGTCCGGAGGATGCGAGGGCTCTCGGCCGGGATCCCCACCCCCCGCCACCCCGCAGCTTCCGCTCGCGCGTTCCGCGCCGCGCTCGCCCTGCCTGCTCCTCGCGGCACCGGCTTCCACCCCCGCGCGACCGTCCGCCGCAGCCGGCCGGGCCGGGTCGCCCCAGGGGCCGGGCGGCGGATCGGGTCACGCGCCGTAGGTCACGCGCACCTCCTTGAAGCCGAGGGACCGCAGCAGGCCCTGGAGCATGGCGGTGGTGTTGGTCTCGGCGCGCGCGGTCAGCTCGCTGTCCTTCGCGGCGTCGCCGATGTGACGGACCGCGAGCTTCTGCACGGCCTGCTCGCCGTTGGGGTTGTCCGAGAAGAGGTCGCCGAGCCGGTCCAGGAGGCCGCGCTGCTTGGAGACGGCGTAGGAGCGCTCGGGGTCGAGGGCCGGTGTGCCGAGCTGTGCGTGCGGCAGCCGGAGGGTGGCCGACGTACGGTCGCCGTCGACCGTCACGTCCTTGTCGCCCACCTTGCCGAGGTCGACGTAGGCGTCCACGGTGCCCGCCCCGACGTACAGGGTCCTGGTGCCGCGGAGCGCGTCGGGGAGGTACTTGGCGTCCTTCTCCAGGTCGACGACGACCTGGAAGTTGCCGGAGGCGGCCTCGTAGCGGCTCATGTCCTGGATGGACCTGAGCAGCGCGGGCCCCGAACGGTCGTGGGTCTCGGTGCCGAAGACGTCGCGCAGTCCCGGCAGCAGGCTCAGCCGGATCCCCGCGAACATCACGACGAGCACGACCACGACGGCGGTGAGCACCTTGGCCCAGCCGGGCATGCGCCTGGGGAGGCGCTTGATGGAAGTCGTCATGTCGGCGCTCCCTCCTTCCTGCTCACCTGATGCCCGTCAAACGCCTTGACAGGCCGCCCTGTTGAGTAGCCGTGACACGGGCGTCCGGGACGGTTCCGGGCGGGGGCGGCCCGGACGGCGGACCGGTGAGGGTGACGGGGAGGGCGGCATCGGCCAGCATGGGAGATCCCGCCGGACCCGGTTCATCCGAGGAGCCTCAGTGCGTGACATCTCCGTGTTCAGCGGCAGTGCCCACCCCGAGCTGGCCGCCGAGGTCTGCGCCCACCTCGGCGTGCCCCTCAGCCCGTCGCGGCTCAGCAGGTTCGCCAACGACTGCCTGGAGGTCCAGCTCCGGGCGAACTGCCGGGAACGCGACGTCTTCCTCGTGCAACCCCTGGTCCGGCCCGTGCAGGAGCACCTGGTGGAACTGCTGCTGATGTGCGACGCGGCCCGCGGGGCGTCCGCGGGCCGGATCACCGTCGTCATGCCGCACTACTCCTACGCCCGCTCCGACAAGAAGGACGCGCCCCGCATCTCCCTGGGCGGACGGCTGGTCGCCGACCTGATGACGGCGGCGGGAGTGCACCGCGTCCTCACCATGACGCTGCACTCTCCCCAGGTGCACGGCTTCTTCTCGGTCCCCGTCGACCACCTGCACGCCCGCCGGGAACTCGCCGCCCACTTCCGCCGCTACGACCTCACCCGGACGACCGTCGTCTCGCCCGACCTCGGCAACGCCAAGGAGGCGGCCGCGTTCGCCCGGATGCTCGGCGCGCAGGTGGCGGCCGGCGCCAAACAGCGGTACGCCGACGACCGGGTCAGCATCAACACGGTGATCGGCGAGGTCGCCGGACGGGACGTGATCGTGCTGGACGACGAGATCGCCAAGGGCAGCACCGTCCTCGAACTCCTGGACCGGCTCAGGGAGTCGGGGCCCCGGTCGATCCGGGTGGCCTGCACGCACGGACTCTTCGCGGGCGGTGCCCTCAAACGGCTCAGCGAGCAGCCGGACGTGCTGGAGATCGTGTGCACCAACACCGTGCCCGTGGCGGCGGAGGAACACACGGACAAGCTGCGCGTGCTGTCCATCGCCCCGGCCCTCGCCGAGGCCGTACGGCGCATTCACAACGGTGAGTCGGTCAGCGCCCTCTTCGACGCGGACCGTACCGGATAGACCCCGGGCGGGGTCATAACGAGCCGGACGTGGCCCCCGGCCGTTCCAGGGCCGCCTCCAGGCTGGCCGCGGGCGGCAGCAGCCGGGACAGGCCGGTGGCCCGCAGGATGCGCAGCGTCAGCGCGTGGGTGCAGACGAGGCGCAGGTCACCGCCGTGGTCGCGGACCCGGGCGCGGGCGCGGTAGAGCAGGCGCAGCCCCGAGCAGTCGAAGAACTCGATCCCGCTCAGGTCGAGCACGACGCGCGGTGCGGGGCCGGCCGTCGCGCTGTCCAGGAGGGAGCCGATCTCCGCAGCGGCAACGATGTCGATCTCGCCGCGGAACTCCAGCACCGTGTACCCCCGGTCCTCGCGGACGCGCAGATGCGGGGTGTCCGCGGCGGGTTTCTGCTGCACGACGACATCGCCTCCCACACAGCTCCACCGGTCGGGAGCCTTCAACGGCGGGGGTGCGCACGGCAGTTCCCCACCCAGCAAGTTACCCCCGATCGAGTGAATTCCAGCATGTTCGATTGACATATGTCTTCGAAATAAGGGCGTGTCTCGACCGAGTTTTTTCGTGTCGTGAACGAAGTGGTGAAGAATACCCCTACGGCGAGCGTACACGCGCCCACCGCAGGGGGAATGACGGGCCGTCAGTCGACGGTCAGGACCAGCTTGCCGGTGGTCCGGCCGGTGTCGCCGAGCCGGTGTGCCTCGGCGGCGTCGGCCAGCGGGAACGTCCCGGCGATCGTGGCGCGCACGCCGAGCGCCTCGGCCTCCTCGAAGAACTTCCGCGACCCGACCGGCAGGATCGACACCACGACGCCGCCCGGGCGCAGCACCCGCAGCGACCCCGTCGAGGTGCTCCCGCCGATGGTGTCCAGCACCACGTCGACGTCCTTCACGGCCTCGGTGAAGTCCGTCTCCCGGTAGTCGATCACCTCCTCGGCGCCCAGGTCCCGCAGGAAGTCGTGCTTGGCCGCGCTCGCCGTGCCGATCACGTGGGCGCCACGCTCCTTGGCGATCTGCACGGCCACGTGTCCGACGCCGCCGGCCGCCGCGTGGATCAGCACCCGCTGGCCCGCCCGGAGGTCGGCGACCTCGCCGAGCGCCTGGAGGGCGGTCAGTGACACCAGCGGCAGCGCGGCCGCCTGCACGTGGTCGATCGAGGCGGGCTTGTGCCAGAGGGCGCGCACCGGGGCGACGACGTACTCGGCGTGCGAGCCGTGGCCGTGCGGATAGGGCAGCATGCCGAAGACGTCGTCGCCGGGCGCGAAGGCGGCGACGCCGATGCCCACCTTCTCCACCGTGCCGGAGAGGTCCCAGCCGAGCGTGAACGGCGGCTTGCCGAGGAAACCGCCCGAGGCGCGGTGCTTCCAGTCCGTGGGGTTCACCCCGGCCGCGCGCACCCGCACCAGCACCTCGTTGGGGCGCGGCTCGGGCCGCTCCACCGTCTCCACCTTCAGAACCTCGGGTCCCCCGAGGACGTCCTGTCCGATGACGCGCATCGTGCGCTCAGTACTCATGGGGCCACAGCCTGCCAGGGTCCGCGCACCCGGTAAATGGCATGATTGCCACTCTTCGATAAGATCGTGCCATGCATGACAGGCAGCGGACTCCGGAACGCGTGGTCGTCCTCGCCCTGGACGGCGTCTATCCCTTCGAACTCGGTATGCCGAGCCGCATCCTCGGCGCGGCGGACGGCCGCTACGAGGTGCTGACCTGTACGGTCGACGGCCGTCCCGTGCGCACCGAATCGGACTTCACGATCGGCGTCGAGCACGGCCCCGAGGCGCTCGAGACCGCCGACACCGTCGTCATCCCCCCGGTGTCGCCCGCGCGCGTCGGCCCCGACCTCCCCGACGAGGTCGCCGCGGCCCTCGCCCGCATCCGTCCCGGCACGCGCACCGTGTCCATCTGCACCGGCGCCTTCGTACTCGCCGCCGCCGGGGTCCTCGACGGCCGCCGGGCCACCACCCACTGGCAGCTCGCCGACGAGTTCCGCCGGCTGTTCCCGCGCGTCGACCTCGACCCGGACGTCCTGTTCGTCGACGACGACCCGGTGCTCACCTCCGCCGGCGCCGCCTCGGGCGTCGACATCTGCCTCCACCTCGTCCGCAAGGACCACGGCAGCGACCTCGCCAACACCGTGGCCCGCCGCTGTGTGGTCCCGCCCTTCCGGGAGGGCGGGCAGGCCCAGTACATCGAGCGCCCGGTGCCCGAGACCGGCGCCGCGAGCACGGCGGCCACCCGCGCCTGGGCCCTGCGGCGCCTCGGCGAACCCCTCACCCTCGCCGACCTCGCGGCGCACGCCCGGATGAGCCTGCGCACCTTCGCCCGCCGCTTCCACGACGAGGTGGGCCTCAGCCCCGGCCGCTGGCTGATCCAGCAGCGCGTGGCGCACGCCCGGCACCTGCTGGAGGCCAGCGACCTCACGGTGGACCAGATCGCCGGCCGGGTCGGCTTCGCCACCGGCGCCTCGTTGCGCCAGCACCTGCACGCGTCGATCGGTGTCTCGCCCCAGGCGTACCGGAAGACGTTCCAGGCGGCCCGCTGAACGTTCCGGGCCCCCGCCGCGTCGCAGGAGCGCGAGGACGGTCGGAGGGACGGGAGCGGGAATGCGCGGAGGACTTGTGGCGGTGGCGGTGCTGGCGGCCGTGGCCGTGGGATGCGGCGCCGGGGGCGAGGACCTGGTCGTCGAGGGGACCGCGCCGGCCACCCCGTACAGCGGCCCGCTCGACGTCCCCGCCGGGGAGGAGGACGGGAGCACCGCGCAGGCCCTGCTCGCCGTCACCGGCGCCGCGGGCCGGGCCCTGGAGTGCGAGGGCGAGATCTTCGAGGGCAACGGACCCGACGGCTGGAGCCGCGGCGACGGAGGCGACACCCCGGAGGAGGGACTGCGGCTCTACTTCACGCTCCTCGCCCCCGAAGTGCCCCGCTCCGGCTACCGCGTGGAACGCCGCGAGGGCGAACGGGTGCTGTACTCCTTCGACGTCGGCGGCCGCACCAAGGTGGCCGTCGTCGTCGCCCACGACCAGCGGGACCGGCCCGGCTGGGGCCCCGAGACCAACGCCTCCTGCGACCCGGCCGAACTTCCCGCCGGCTTCACCGGCTCGCAGCGGTACGAGTTCTGGACGGACGCCCGGGGCGAGCGGCAGCCCGTCGCCCGCATCCACAGCTCCACCGGCCCGGAGCACTGCGGCTGGCAGTCCGCGCGCTTCCTCACCCTCGGCCGCGGCGAGACGGCCACCACCTACGTCCGCGACCCCGACGGCGCCCTCGGAACCGACCTGCTGACCGCCCCGTACGACCCCGACGTGCCGCTTCCCGCCGACGCGCACGACACCGGGTACCGGTACGGGGAAGGGCAGTTGTGGCTGACGCACGACCGCAGGACGGCGTACGTCCGCACCCCCGACGGCGTCGAGGCCTGGCCCGCGGCGACGGGCGGGCCGGCCTGCATGTGAGGGTTCAGCGGCTCGCGTGCAGGGCGACCAGCAACTGCCACACCTGGTCGGCGATCTCGGCGGGCCCCGCGTCCAGCAGGCCGTGCAGCCAGTCCGCGAGCACCCCGGCGAAGGTCGCGGCGACGGCCGAGGCGACGAGCGGCGCGTCGGCCGCCCCCGCCCGCTCGCGCTCCCGCAGGCTGTACGCCCGCAGGTCCCGGTGCAGCACCCGGCCCAGCGGGCCCCCGCCACCCGGCGTCAACAGGGCGCGGTACAGCGCCGCGTGCGGGGTCAGCGACGTGAAGAACTCCGCGAGCGCCGCGGGGGCGTGCACCGGGTCGGGCCGCCCCCGCCAGGCGTGCAGCGCCTCCACCGCCTCACCCACGACGTCCGCGCAGGCGTCGACGGCGAGGGCCTCCAGGTCGTCGTAGTGGACGTAGAAGGTGGCCCGGCCGACGCCGGCGCGGCGGACCAGCGCGGCGACGCCGACCTCCGCCAGCGGCCGCTCCGCGCACTCGTCGAGGAGCGCGGTGCGCAGCCTCGCCCGGGTGCGGGCCGTCCGCGGGTCCTCGGGCTCGCCGCGGGTCACCGCGGGTCACCGCGCGATCAGCACGGCGGTCAGGGCGAGGGCGCCGGGCAGCGCCTGCGCGAACAGGATCCGGCGGTTCGCCGTGACCGCGCCGTAGACGCCCGCGACGATCACGCAGCACAGGAAGAACACCTGAGCCCGGAAGCCGGTCGGGTCACCGGCGACCAGCCCCCAGACCAGGCCTGCCGCCAGGAACCCGTTGTACAGGCCCTGGTTGGCGGCCAGCGGTGCGGTCGCCCGGGCCATCTCCGCGTCGAAGCCGTGGAAGGCGCGCCCCCGCTTCCCCTGCCACAGGAACATCTCCAGCACCAGGATGTAGACATGCAGTGCGGCGACCAGCCCCACGAGAACGTCGGCGACGGCTTCCATCGTCTTCCTCATTTCTTGGACAGGTGTCCACTATAGCTGGACGGGTGTCCCGGAAGTCCAGCGGCCGGGGCGCCCTGCGCGGACAGCCGTCCGCGACCACACTGGGATCATGACCTCAGCACCCGCACGCTCCCCGAGGCAGCGCAAGCACGACACCCTGCACCGGCTGGAACACGACGTCGACGCCTGGGTCGCCACCGCCGCCGAGGACGGCGCGGCCCCCTACCTGATCCCGCTCTCCTACGTCTGGGACGGCGCAACCCTGCTGATCGCCACCCCGGCCGCGAGCCGCACCGGACGGAACCTGCGCGCCACCGGCGTCGCCCGCCTCGGCATCGGCCCCACCCGGGACGTCGTGCTCGTCGAGGGTTCCGTCCTGGCGGTGGAGCCCGCCGACCTGCCGGAGGAGGACGCCGAGATCTTCGCGGCCAAGACCGGCTTCGACCCACGCGAACTGGCCGAGCCCTACCTGTACTTCTACGTCCGGCCGCGCCGGATCCAGGCCTGGCGCGAGACGGACGACCTCGCGGGACGGGAGCTGATGCGGGACGG
Source organism: Streptomyces sp. NPDC051051 (assembly GCF_040682975.1). Lineage (NCBI taxonomy): Bacteria > Bacillati > Actinomycetota > Actinomycetes > Kitasatosporales > Streptomycetaceae > Streptomyces > Streptomyces sp. NPDC051051. The sequence goes on along the minus strand of NZ_JBFBCB010000002.1, from coordinate 262,836 downwards.
CGAGTGGCTGATGGCCGACTGAATCCGGGGTAACCGCAGGGTTCGGGGGCGGCGCGGGTCCGCCCCGCCACCTGAACCTCGCGGAGGAGACATGTCACTGGTGAAAGCGGGCATCGTGGTGCTCGACTGCGCCGAGCCCGAGAAGCTCGCCGAGTTCTACGCGGGCCTGCTGGACGCCGAGGTGACCCACGCGTCCGCCAACCTCGTGGAGATCACGGGCGCCGCCGGCACCCGGCTGGGCTTCCGGCGCGACGTCAACGCGACCCCGCCCAGCTGGCCCCGCCCCGAGGCCTCGCTCCAGGCCCATCTCGAGTTCCTGGTGGAGGACCTGGACGAGGCGGAACGCCGGATCGTGGGCCTGGCCGGGCGCCCCCTGGAGACGAAGGGCGCCGCCGGCGCGCACGAGGAACGCCAGTACGCCGATCCGGCCGGGCACTCCTTCACCCTGCGCCTGCGGCCGTCCACGGCACCCAAGCAGAACTGAGGACGGCGCCGCCCCGCGAAGGGGCGGCGCCGTCCGTGTCCGTCAGTCCCGGCCGCTCTTGTCCTTCGCCGGCCACACGCCGGTGGACCGTTCGATGGCCTTCGCGCCCGTACGGTCCGCCGCGCTGCGGACCGCGGCGAAGATCGCCCCCTGGATCGCCGCGGCGAGGAGGACCTCCCCCCAGCCGCGGTCCCGGTCCAGGGCGTCCGGCGCGTCGTCCTCGTGACGGACGACCTTCCAGATCTTGCGGAAGGCCATCCCCGCCAGCGCACCGCCGGCCCAGCCGAAGGCGAATCCGACGGGCTGGTAGACGAGCGGGAGCTTCTGCTTCTTTCCCACGTGTGCCTCCTGATGTTCGGGAACGGAAAGTAGGGACGGAACGGGTGTGCGGGGGGTCAGGGCCGGCCCTGCGCCGGGACCTCCTCGCCCGGTCGCACCGGACCCGGCGGCGTCCCGTCGCCGAACGGCCGCCCGCCCAGCCGCTCCCGGTGGTGCGGGCTCAGCCAGCCGGACAGGTCGGGTCCGAGGGGGACGATCCGGGTCGGGTTGATGCCGGTGTGGACCTGGTAGTAGTGGCGCTTGACGTGATCGAAGTCGACGGTGTCACCGAACCCGGGCGTCTGGAAGAGGTCACGGGCGTACGCCCACAGCACCTCGTTCTCCGCCAGCTTCCACCGGTTGCACTTGAAGTGACCGTGATACACGGCGTCGAACCGCACCAGTGTGGTGAACAGCCGGATGTCCGCCTCGGTGATCGTGTCGCCGACGAGATACCGCTGCCCGGCCAGCCGGGACGCCAGCAGCTCCAGCCGCCGGAAGACCGCCGCGCAGGCCTCCTCGTACGCGCCCTGCCCGTCGGCGAAACCCGCCCGGTACACACCGTTGTTGACGTCCTCGTACACCTCGGCCATGACCGCGTCGATCTCGTCGCGCAGCGGCTCCGGGTAGAGGTCGGGCGCCCCCTCCCGGTGCAGGGCACTCCACTCCGTGGCGAGGTCGAGGGTGATCCGCTGGTAGTCGTTGGTGACCAGCTTCCCGTCGGTGACGTCCACGATCGCCGGCACGCTCACCCCGCCGGGGTGGTCCTTCGCGCGCCGCTCGTAGGCCTCGGCGAGGAAGCGGATGCCGAGCACCGGGTCCCGGCCGTCGGGGTCCAGGGCGAAACGCCAGCTGCGGTCGTCCTGGACCGGGTCGGCGATCGCCATCGACAGGGCGTCCTCCAGCCCGAGCAGCCGCCGGGAGATCACGGCGCGGCTCGCCCACGGGCAGGCCCTGCTGACGACCAGGCGGTACCGGCCGGCCGCCACCGGCCACCCGTCGCGGCCGTCCGCGGTGATCCGGTCGGCGAAGTGGCTCTCGGCCCGCTCGAACGCCTTGTGCCCGTAGGCACTGTTGCCGTCGGCCCGGCCCGCCATGGTTCCTCCCGGTCGTGGTGCGTACGTGCGTCGTTCACCGCCTTCCCCGTTTTCCGCCGACGGCACGGTATGAGTCCGATCGGCCGGGGCAACCGGCGGAAGTGACGGGTACTTCATCGAAAACCACGACCGCGGAAGGCGCCACCTCGCAGACGGCGGGCCCGGACGCCACGACCGCGCAGGGCACGGCCCCCGACGGTGTGACGGCCCGAGGGACGAGCGCGAAGAGCACCGCCGGGCCCGCTGCCGACCGCAGTACCCGCGTCACCGTGCTGGTGGCGCTCGTGGCCAACCTGGTCATCGCGGTCACCAAACTGGTCGGGGGCCTGCTCGCGGGCTCGCCCGCGCTGCTGTCCGAGGCGGCGCACTCCGTCGCCGACAGCCTCAACGAGGTCTTCCTGCTCGCCGCGCTGCGCCGCAGCCGCCGCCCCGCCGACCGTCGGCACCCCTTCGGCTACGGCAAGGAACGCTTCTTCTGGTCGCTCCTCGCGGCCGTGGGCATCTTCGTCATGGGCGGCTGCTTCTCCTTCTTCCAGGGCGTCGAGGCCCTGCACACGGACACCGAGGAGAAGTTCAGCGGCTATGTGGCCGGCCTGGTGGTGCTCGGCGTGGCCTTCCTCGCGGAGGGGGCCTCACTGCTGCGGGCCCTGCACCAGGCGCGCCGCCAGGGCGGCACCGCGGGCCTGCGCGACCCGGCCCTGCGCACGGTCCTCGCCGAGGACGGCACCGCGGTGCTCGGCGTCGCCCTGGCCGCGGCCGGCATGGCCCTGCACATGGTGACCGGCCAGGTGGTGTGGGAGGCGTCCGCCTCGCTCGCCATCGGCGCGCTCCTGGTCTGCGTCGCCTACGGCCTCGGCCGCGAGGCCCGCGACCAGCTGATCGGTGAGGCCGCCGACCCCGAGACCGCCGGCCGGATCCGAGCCCTGCTGGACGCGCAGCCGGAGATCGACAGCGTGGAGGGACTGTTCACGATGCGCACGGGCGTGGGCTCGGCGCTGGTGGCCGCCCGCGTCGACCTGGTGCCGGGGATGGACAGCGAGCGCGTCGAGGAGGTCGCGGTGCGCATCAAACGCTCCCTCGCCGGTGTCGTCCCCGAGGCCGACCAGATCTTCCTCGACGTGACCGACCGCGCCTGCCGGGAACACGACGAAAGCCCCGCCGCGACGGGGGAGCGCGGCGGGGCCTGACAGTCGACTGCCCGGCGCGGGCACGCCCATGCCTGTGCCGGGCGGATTTTCCACGGGATCCCTCCGGCTTTTCCACGGGATCCCTCCGGCGGGCGCCGGCCGTTCCACCGGCCGGCGCTCCCGCGCGGGGCGCCGGGTCAGTGCGGCCGGTCCGCCGGCTCCAGGACGAACACGGGGATCTCCCGGTCCGTCTTCTCCTGGTATTCGGCGTACTGCGGGAACGCGGCGACCGCGCGCTCCCACCATCGCGCTTTCTCCTCGCCGGTCACCTCACGGGCCCTCATGTCCTGCTTCACCGGCCCGTCCTGGAGCTCCACGCGCGGATCGGCCTTCACGTTGAAGTACCAGACCGGATGCTTGGGGGCCCCGCCCAGCGAGGCGACCGCGGCGTAGTGTCCCTCGTGCTCCACCCGCATCAGGGGCGTCTTGCGGATCTTCCCGCTCCTCGAGCCCACGGTCGTCAGGACGATCACGGGCTTTCCGGTGTCCAGGAGCGTGGTCCCCCGGGTGCCGCCGGAGCTCTCGTACAACTCCACCTGCTCGCGCACCCACTGGGTCGGACTCGGTTCGTACTCGCCCTCGAGAGGCATGGCATCCGTCCCTTCGTCATGTCGTCGATCGGCAACCACCCTCAACACTGGCACCGGCGCGTTTCATCCGCCGCGTGACGCACCGTCGCCCCGCCACGCGCCGGGCCGGCACGATCAGGCCACCATGCGCAGAGCCAGCACGGTCATGACCGCGCTCGACCCGAGCGCGGTCAGCAGCCGCCCCCGGTGGCCGGTCAGGGCCCGGCCCAGCAGGGCGCCGCTCCCGGCGAGCAGCAGCTGCCAGCTCGCGGACGCGGCGAAGGCCGCCAGCACGAACACCCCCTGCTCCGAGGGGCGTACGGCGTCCGCGGTGCCGGTGCCGAGGACGAGCGCCGCGAAGTAGACCACGGTGGTCGGGTTCAGGAGGGTGAGGCCGAGCAGGCTCAGCCAGGCCCGCGCCGCACTCGGCCCTGTCGGCGGGGCAAGAGCGGTCCGGGTGGTGAGCCGGCGGGCGCGGTAGCGGCGTACGGCCGTCGTCGCGCTCCGGGCCGCCAGGGCCAGCAGCACCAGGGCCGAGGCCCAGCGCAGCGGACCGAGCGCGGGGCGCAGCGCGGCGGCCAGGGCCGAGCCGCCGAGGGTGGCGAGCAGGGCGTAGAGCCCGTCGGCGGTGGCGACGCCGAGCGCGGCGCTCACACCGGTGCGCAGGGAGGTACGGGCGGTGAGGGAGACGAGGTGGGTCCCGACCGCGCCGACGGGGACGGCGATGCCGTATCCCGCGACCAGGCCGGCGACCAGCGCGGCCGTCACGGGCGCGTGGGCTCGGGCCTCCGGTGGCTGCCGGTCTGCTGTCGGCCCGGCGTCACGGGGACGGCGGTGGACAGCGACGGCAGCGGTGCGACGAGCGTGGGCATGGGCAGAGCTTGCGGGTGGCGGCCGCGGCACGGCAACGCGTTTTCCGGGCCGCCGGCGCGCAGGGTCGAACGGGTGGGCGGCCGCCCCCGTCCCACCGCCCCCGCCTCACCGCGTCCGGCTCACGGCGTCCGGCTCGGTGTGTCCGGTCCCGCCCGGTCCGGCCCGGCGGCCGAGGGCGGCCGGCTGTCCGGCCGTACGGTGCTCAGCAGCTGCCGGGCGGCCTCCCGCGCCTCGGCGGCCGGACCGGTGGAGCCGGTGATCCCGGCGGTCACCATCGCCCCCTCGGCCAGCAGGAACAGCGGCCCGGTCAGGCCGGCGGGCAGCCCCGCCCCGGCCACGAGAGCGGCGAGGTGGTCGCGGAACGCCTCCTTGTGCGCCCGCACCTGACGCGCCACCCGTTCCGAACCGGCCCCGAGTTCGCCGTACGCGTTGATCCAGGCGCAGCCGCGGAAGCCGGGCTCACCGAACCACCCCTCCAGCCAGTCGAACACGGCGAGGACCCGGTCCGAGGGGTCCTCGCGACGGGCGACGAACTCGGCCAGGCGCCCCCGCCAGCGCACGTCGCGGCGCTCCAGACAGGCCTCCACCAACTGCTCCTTCGCCGGGAAGAGCTGGTACAGCCGCTTGAGCGACACGCCCGACGCGCTCCGGATGTCGTCCATGCCGACGGAGTGCACGCCCCGCCCGTAGAACAGCTCCTCCGCGGCGTCGAGTGCCTGTTCACGGGCCGTCGCCGGGTCCATGGCCTGTCTTCCCCTCCGTGCCGGGTCCGCCCCGCCTTGACGCGAGAACGAGCGTTCTCCTACCGTAGCAGCCTGATGGAGAACGCTCGTTCTCCCGCTCTCGTCACGCGAGGAGCCCGCATGCCGTCCGACGTCCGCCCGCCCGTGCCGCCGTTCACCCGCGAGAGCGCCGCCCTCAAGGTCCAGGCCGCCGAGGACGCCTGGAACACCCGCGACCCGCACCGGGTCGCGCTCGCCTACTCCGAGGACTCGGTCTGGCGCAACCGCGACACCTTCCTCACCGGCCGTGCCGCCATCGTCGAGTTCCTCACCGCCAAGTGGGCCCGGGAGCGCGAGTACGCCCTGCGCAAGGACCTGTGGGCGCACGACGGCCACCGCATCGCGGTCCGCTTCCAGTACGAGTCGCAGGACGCCGACGGCCGCTGGACGCGCAGCTACGGCAACGAACTGTGGGAGTTCGACGAGCGGGGGCTGATGACCCGTCGGGAGGCGAGCATCGACGACGTCCCCATCGAGGAGCACGAGCGCCGCATCCACGGCCCGCGCCCCGAGGCCGAACGCGGGGCGTCCCTTCCCCTTCAGTAGGGTGCGCGCGTGACCGCACAGGACGAGAAACCGCCCTTCCTCTACGTCGTCGTCTGCGCCGCCGGCATCGCCGCGGACGTCGGCAGGCTGATCGCCGCCGCGCAGGAGAGGGGGTGGCAGGTGGGCGTGATCGCGACGCCCGTCGCCGCGAACGGCTTCTTCGACACGGCCGCCGCCGAGGCGCGCACCGGCCGGCCCGTGCGCTCGGCCTGGCGGCGGCCCGGCGAACCGCGGCCGTTCCCCGCACCGGACGCGGTCGTCGTCGCCCCGGCCACCTTCAACACGGTCAACAAGTGGGCGGCCGGCATCGCCGACACCCTCGCCCTGGCCACCCTGTCCGAGGCGGCCGGCCTCGGCGTTCCCGTCGGCGTCCTGCCCTGTGTGAACGACGCGCTGGCGGGCCACCCCGCCTACCGGGAGAGCCTGATCCGGCTGCGCGGGATGGGCGTCCGCTTCGGACACCCCCACGACGGCACCGGGGGCGCGGAGTTCGACTGGGAGCGGGCACTCGACCTGATCGCCTGAGGCGGTCTGCGGCCGGGCCGACCGGCTCCGGCCGATGCGCGCCCCGGCCGGTGAGGGGGCCCGGCCGTTACTGTCGAACCGGTTCCGTACCCCGACCGACGTCAGGAGTGACGACGATGCAGTACGTGAAGCTCGGTTCGACGGGTCTGGACGTGTCGCGGATCTGTCTGGGCTGTATGACCTTCGGTCTCCCCGACCGGGGCACGCACGAGTGGACCCTCGATGCGGACGCGTCCCGTCCGCTCATCCGGCAGGCGCTCGACGCCGGCATCAACTTCTTCGACACCGCCAACGTCTACTCCGACGGCACCAGCGAGGAGATCGTCGGTGCGGCGCTGCGCGACTTCGCCCGCCGGGACGAGATCGTCCTCGCGACCAAGGTGCACGGCCGGATGCGGCAGGGGCCCAACGGCGGCGGTCTCTCCCGCAAGGCGATCCTGGCCGAGATCGACCACAGCCTGAGCCGCCTCGGCACCGACCACGTCGACCTCTACCAGATCCACCGCTTCGACCCGTACACCCCGGTCGAGGAGACGATGGAGGCCCTGCACGACCTGGTCAAGGCGGGCAAGGTGCGCTATCTCGGGGCGAGTTCGATGTACGCCTGGCAGTTCTCCAAGATGCAGTACACCGCGGAGCGGCACGGCTGGACGAAGTTCGTCTCCATGCAGAACCACTACAACCTCCTCTACCGCGAGGAGGAGCGCGAGATGCTGCCGCTCTGCGCCGACCAGGGCGTCGGCGTGCTGCCGTGGAGCCCGCTGGCCCGGGGCCGCCTCACCCGTGACTGGGGCGCCGTCACCGGGCGCAGCACGCGGGACGAGTTCGGCAGCCGCCTCTACCCCGAGAGCGACCGCGCCGTCGTCGAGGCGGTCACCCGCATCGCCGGGGCGCGCGGCGTGCCCCGTGCCCAGGTGGCCCTGTCCTGGCTGCTCGGGCGGAGCACGGTGACGGCCCCGGTCGTCGGCGCGTCGAAACCGGGCCACCTCGAGGACGCGGTGGCGGCCGTGGAGCTGACGCTCACCGACAAGGAGACGCGGGAGCTGGAGCAGCCGTACACCGCGCACGAGGTCTCGGGGCACTGAGGTCGCCGCGAGCGGCGGTGCGCCGGGTGCCGCGGCCCCGGGCCGTCCGGCGCCCGCCGCGTCCGGGACGGAATGCGCCCCGCAATTACCTCCCGAAAGGGACACCATTACCGCGACCGCCCCGAATGGCGATCGCAATTGACGATTTGTCAAAACCATTGCCGCGGTGAGCAATGTGCGAAACCGCGAGATCCCTTGTTCTGTCTGGTCCGCCTGTGTCAAGGTGGGGCCTTGTCGGCGCACGGAGAGCCTTTTCCTCGACTGTGCGTACGAGGCATCCCCCGTCCTCACCCCCACACTCCAAAAGAGCCGTACCCAGCGGACGTTCGGGATGTCGAACACTGTGCGCAAAGAACCCCGCCACTGCGAGGACGGGTTCGCGCACCCCTTTGGTACGGACTTTATGCCGCATGTCCCCGGGAGGAATGCAGCCGTGAAAGACGCAGGCCTGTCGAAATTCTCTTCGGCGCGCCGATTCGAGGTGACGGACGAACAACTGAGCGCCGACCTCAAGGACTGGACGGGCACCTCACCCGCGTTGCACCCCGTCGGTGAACTGCTGGACCGGCACTGGGAGGCGGCCTTCGCCTACGCGCGGCTGTGCGCCGACGGCGAGCGTGCGGCTGGCATGCTCACCACGGCGGCCTTCACCCGGCTCTTCGGTGAGACCCTGCGGCAGGACGGGCCGACCTCCGCCTGGCGCCCCCACCTCCTGGTCACCGTGCGCCGCATCGCCGCGGAGTGGGACTCCGACGGCCGCCGGGACCTGCTCCACCCCGACCTGCGCGCCGCCGAGGACGACGGCGAACGCCCGGCCGCCCGGCTGCTGCCGCCCGTGCACCGCCGTCTGCTGTCCCGGGCGTTCCGGCGGCTGCCCCAGTCCGCGCGCTGCCTGCTGTGGCACACCGAGATCGAGGCCGAACCCCTCGCCGTCCCGGCCGGACTGCTCGGCCTGGAGGAGGAGGGCGCCCGCGTCGAACTGCGCCGGGCCCGCGAGCGCCTCCGCGAGGAGTGCCTCCAGGGCCACCGCGAACTCGCCGTCGACGAGGACTGCCACCGCTACCACCGGCTTCTCGACGTCACCTGCCGCCGCGGCGGCATCGACGTCGACCCCGACCTGCGCGCCCACCTCGGCCACTGCCGGCACTGCGCGCACACCGCCGACCAGCTGGGCCAGTTCGACGCGGGCCTCGGCATCGCCCTCGCCGAGGGCGTCCTCGGCTGGGGCGCCGCCGCCTACCTGCGAGCCCGGACGGAACCCTCCGCCGACGCGCCCGCGGCGGCACCGCCCCTGCGGCGGTCGGCCTCCGTCGGCGAGGCGTTCACCGACGACACGCCCGCCGCCGCGCCCCCCGGCGGGACGACCGGCACCGGCGAGCGGACCGGGACCCCGGCGCCGGGCCCGGAACCGCGCACCGCCTCCCCTTCCGGCTCCGGCGGGAACTCCCGCCCCGTCTCCCGCCGTTCGGCCCACAAGGCGGCCCGCCGGGCCCGGCGCCGCAATCTCGCCGTCGCCGTGCTCACCGTCAGCGGGCTGGTCGTCCTCCCGCTCGTCCTGTGGTCGGCGCTGTCCGGCGACTCCGCCTCCTCCGGCGACGGCACGGAGGCCACCCCGGCACCCGGCACGGACGCCTCCACCCCCGATCCGTCCTGGGCGGGCGCGGGCGAGGAGACCCAGGGCACCCTGCGCGGCCGCCTGCACAACGTCGCCTCGGGGCTGTGCATCGGCATCGTCGGCACGAAGGCCGTGAAGGACGCCGAGACCGAGCTGGCCACCTGCTCCTCGGACGCGGGCCAGCAGTGGTCGTACGAGGGCGACGGGCAGCTGCGCAACACCGGCGACCCGGATCTCTGCCTCGACTCCCGCCTCGGATACTCGGTGCGGCTGTCCCCCTGCGCGGGCGCCTCGCAGCCCGGCGCCAGAAGCGTCCGCTACGACTTCACCCTCCAGGGCACGCTCGTCCCGCGCTCCAACCAGAACCTCGCCCTGGCGCCCGCCGCCACCGACGGCTCCGGCGCCCTCGTCCTGAAGAACCGCACGGACAGCGGCGCCCAGCGCTGGGTGATCGACACCTCGCAGCCGGACCCCCAGATGCAGGTCGTCAACTGGGGCGCCGACAGCGCCCTCGCCGACACCCGGACCTCGACCCCGCCGCCCGCCCCCGAGACGTCGGAACCCCCGGCCCCCACACCCACCCCGAAGCCGACCCCGACGCCCACCCCGACCCCGAGCACCACCCCCGCCTGCGCATACCCCTACGGGGCCTACTGCTCGGGCGGCGGCACCCCGTACCCCGGCTACGGCTACGGCTACGGCTACGGCTACGGCGACTATGGCGGTCACGACTACGGGGGCTCCGGCTCGGACGGCCGCCGCTGACGGCACGGTCGGCCGGAGCACTTCCAAGCGGCCCGGTCGCGGGCCGGGCCGGACGCCGGGTCAGGGGCCGGTGCCGGGTGCGAGCACGGTGAGCCGCACCGAGGACGCGTTGCCCGCCACGGGGACCTTCCCGCCCGTCCACGGCACCCGCAGCGGGTCCCGCTCGTCGGGCGGGGTCACCACGAGCGTCGTGGGAGTCGCCGCCTTCGCCCCGCTGACCTCCGGGCGGGAGAACGTCAGCCCCGCCCACGCGCTGCGGCCCGGCGCCAGCGTCACGGTGACCGGCCCGGACGCCGGTTCCCGCCGGGGATCGGGTCCCAGTTGCCTGCCGGAGGCGTCCAGGAAGGCGATGCCGGGGTAGCCGCGCACGGTGCACGTCCGCTCGGAGACGTTGGTGAGGACGACGGGGAAGTTCTCCTGCCCGGCCCCGGGGTCGTCGCGTCCGACGGAAGCGCGCAGCTCCGAGGTGTGGCAGCGACCGCCCGCGGGGGGCCGGGCGGGGGAGGGCGCGGTGGAGGCGGCGGCCGGCGCCGTGGACATCTGCGCGGACGTCGCCGTCGACGGGGACGCCACCGACGCCACCGACGACGAGGAAGCGGGTGCGGACGCGGAGCCCGTACCGTCCGCACCGCCTCCGCCGCAGGCGCTCAGCGACCCCAGCACCGCCAGGGCACCCGCCGCCAGAACGGCCGGACGCCGTCCCCGCCGCGACCGGCGCGCCGGGGACGAGCGAGCCCGTGACGACCGGGCCGGGGACGGGCCCGCCGGGGACGGGCGTGCCGGGTCCGTGGACGACCGGTCCGCGTGCGCCAGAGCCGAATCTGCCATCGCTCCACCCTTCGATGCCGCGTCACCCCGCTGCGGGTACCCGGAGCGGGTGCCCGCCGGAGCACGGCCGACACGCCGCTCGTCCGCCGGCCCGTGACGCTCTCAGTCGTCCTCGAGCAGTCCCAGCTCCGCCCAGATCGTCTTGCCCTCCGCGTTGTGCCGGCTGCCCCACCGCTGGGTGAGCTGGGCCACCAGCAGCAGCCCCCGGCCGCCCTCGTCGAACGTCTTCGCCCGGCGCAGGTGCGGCGCGGTGTGGCTGGTGTCGGAGACCTCGCAGATCAGGGTGGTCGCATCGTGGATCAGCCGCAACCGGATGGGCTTGGCGCCGTACCGGATGGCGTTGGTGACCAGCTCGCTGACCACCAGCTCCGTCGTGAACGAGTGCTCGCTCAGTTCCCAGCGCCCGAGCTGCTCGACCACCTGCCTGCGGATCGGCGCGACGAGCGCGGGGTCCGCGGGGATGTCCCAGGTGGCGACCTGCGAGGAGGGCAGCCCGCGGGTGCGGGCGAGCAGCAGGGCCACGTCGTCGGAGGCCCCGCCCTGCGGCAGCAGGGCGTGCAGCACCCGGTCGCAGGTCTCGTCGAGGGAGTCCGAGTACGCGGCGAGGGCCTTGTTCAACATCCGCAGACCGGTGTCCGCGTCCCGCTCGCCGGACTCGATCAGGCCGTCCGTGTAGAAGGCCAGCACACTGCCCTCGGCCAGCTCCAGCTCGGCCGACTCGAAGGGCAGTCCGCCGACCCCCAGGACGGGACCGGCGGGCAGTTCGACCCGGCGCGGCTCTCCGTCCGGCCGCAGCAGCACCGGCGGGGGGTGCCCGGCCCGGGCGAGCGTGCAGCGCCGGGACACGGGGTCGTACACCGCGTAGAGGCAGCTCGCGCCCACTTCGCCGGGGTTGCCCTCGCCGCCGGCCTCCTCCGACAGCCGTACGACGAGGTCGTCGAGGTGGGTGAGCAGCTCGTCGGGGGCCAGGTCGATGTCGGCGAGTGTGCGCACGGCGGTGCGCAGCCGGCCCATCGTGGCGGAGGCCTGGATGCCCTGTCCGACCACGTCCCCGACGACCATGGCGACCCGCATCCCGGACAGCGGGATCACGTCGAACCAGTCGCCGCCCACCCCGGTGCGGGCGGCCGGCAGATACCGGGACGCGGCGTCGACGGCGAGGGTGTCCGGCAAGCTGCGCGGGAGCAGGCTGCGCTGCAGGGCGAGGGCCGTGTCCCGTTCGCGGGAGTACCGGCGGGCGTTGTCGATGCAGACGGCGGCTCGGGCGGTGATCTCCTCGGCGAGCAGCACGTCGTCCGGGGTGAAGGGGTCCGGCCGCCGGTACCGGGTGAAGACCGCCACCCCGAGCGTCACGCCGCGGGCCTTCACCGGTACGGACATCGTGGCGTGGACGCCGAACTCGCGGACCCGCTCACCGCGCGGGGCGTCCCGGGTCAGCCAGGCGTCGAGCCCTTCCCCACAGAGGACGACGGTGCGCCCTGCCGTCAGGGAGTCGGCCTGCGGTGATCCCGCCGGGTACTCCTGGACCTCGCCGGGCTCGGCCACGGCCACCGAGCTGCCGGGATCGACCGAGTGGTGAGCGGCACGGCGCAGGCCCAGCGGAGCGGCGAGCCGGGCCGGCGGATCCGCTTCCTCCCACGGGTCCAGCAGGTCGACGCTGACGAAGTCGGCGAGCGCGGGCACACAGACCTGGGTCAGCTCCTGAGCCGTCCGGGTGACGTCGAGGGTGCTGCCGATCCGCACACTCGCCTCGTTGACCAGTTGCAGCCGTTCGCGGGCGAGGTGGTTCTCGGTGAAGTCGTGCGCGGCCAGGCACACCCCGCGCACGCGGCCGGCGGTGTCGCTGACCGGCGCGAACCTGGCCAGCCAGGCGTGTGCGCGCTCCTCGCCGCCGGTGCGCGTGTGGATCTCGACGTCCCGGGCCCGCCCGTCGGCGAGCACCCGGAGCATGTGCTCCTCCAGTTCCGCGCTCTGCGGCCGGCCGCCGATCTCGGAGACCCTCAGACCCCTGACGCGCTCCTCGGGCAGTCCGATGATGTCGGCCATGGCGTCGTTGAGCCGGACCAGCCGCAGCCGCTCGTCGTAGACGGCGACCGCGCACGGCGACTGGGTCAGCGCCGCCGTGGCCAGGGTGTCGTCGGGGGAGCGCGCGCCGCCACGGGGGAGCGGGGTCACGACGAGCCAGGTGGCCGGGGCGCCGTCGCGGGGCGGGCGGTGGTGGGCGAGCAGCCAGACCCGTACGGACCGGCCGTCCCGGTGGCGCAGGGCGAGCGTGCCGTCCCAGCGGGGGGCGGCGGCCGCGGGGAGGGCCCCCTCGGCCAGCAGCTCACCGGCGGGCCGTCCCACGACCTCGACCGGGGCCCAGCCCAGCAGGGCCCGCGCACCCTCGTTCCATCCGACGACCGTGCTGGTGTCGTCGATGACCACCCGGGCCGTCGCGGCCTCGTCGAACGGGTACTCCGGGCTCATCGTCGCCACTCCATCGCGGGAACTCACAGTGAACGGGCGCGCCACGTCCGCTCCAGCCTAGACCGTCCCGCTCGGGCGCGGCCCTTCGACCGGGGGAGGCCGTCGGGTGGGCGGGGACGCCCCGGACCGGACGCCGGTGATCGCCTCCGGAGCCGTCCGCGGCTCCCGGTCGCGGCCCACCCCGACGAGCAGTCGCCCCGGAGTGGTCCGGGGGGCCGTCACCACCGGCACGCCGAAAGGAACCGGCCGGATCCGGGCGGCGCGGGCGGCCGTGCCGGGCAAGCCGTCCCGTCCGGACCGTTGACGGGGTGTCATGACTGCAACAAACATATCCCCCGACCGTCATTGGGAGCGCTCCCACCGTACCGCTGCCGAGCGTTCCCGCCCTTCCCGGAGGAGCCCGGACGTGAAACGACGCAGAACCACCCTGCTGTCCCTGGCGGCCCTGCTGGGCGCGGCCCTCACCGCGCTGCCCGTGCCGCAGGCCGGGGCCGAGGAGGTCGAGCAGATCAAGAACGGCGCCTTCGACGCCGGCGCCGACGCGTGGTGGTCCAGCAACGTCACCGCCGCCCCGTCGGAGGGCCGGCTGTGCGCGGACGTGCCGGGCGGCACCGTCAACCGCTGGGACTCCGCCGTCGGACAGAGCGGCATCACCCTGGTCGCGGGGGAGACCTACCGGTTCTCCTTCAAGGCGTCCGGCGTGCCCGAGGGGCATGTGGTGCGGGCGATCGTCGGCCAGGCCGTCGCGCCGTACGACACCTGGCAGGAGGCGAGCCCGGTGCTGGGCGAGCCGGCCGGGTCGTACTCCTACACCTTCACCTCGCAGGTCGACTCCACCGAGGGCCAGGTGGCCTTCCAGGTCGGCGGCAGCGCCGATCCGTGGCGGTTCTGCCTCGACGACGTGTCCCTGCTGGGCGGAGTGCCGCCGGAGGTGTACGAGCCGGACACCGGGCCGCGGGTGCGCGTCAACCAGGTCGCCTATCTGCCCGCCGGCCCGAAGAACGCCACCCTCGTCACCGAGGCCACCGGGAAACTGCCCTGGCAGCTGAGGAGCGCCGCCGGGGCGACCGTCGCACGCGGCTGGACCGTGCCGCGCGGCCTCGACGCCTCCTCCGGGCAGAACGTCCACTCCGTCGACTTCGGCGCCTACCGCGCCCGCGGCACCGGCTTCACGCTGGTCGTCGACGGCGAGACCAGCCACCCCTTCGACATCGGCACGGCCGCCTACGAACGGCTGCGCCTGGACGCCGTCAAGTACTACTACCCGCAGCGCAGCGGCATCGCGATCCGCGACGACCTGCGGCCCGGCTACGGCAGGGCCGCAGGGCACCTCGGCGCCGCCCCCAACCAGGGCGACACCTCCGTGCCCTGCCAACCGGGCGTGTGCGACTACGCCCTCGACGTCTCCGGCGGCTGGTACGACGCCGGCGACCACGGCAAGTACGTCGTGAACGGCGGCATCGCCACCTGGGAGCTGCTCAGCACCCACGAACGCGCCCTGACGGCCCGCACCGGCGACCCGGCGAAGCTCGGCGACGGCACCCTCGCGCTCCCCGAGAGCGGCAACAAGGTGCCGGACGTCCTCGACGAGGCCCGCTGGGAACTGGAGTTCCTGCTGAAGATGCAGGTGCCGGACGGCCGGCCGCTGGCCGGCATGGCACACCACAAGGTCCACGACGAGCAGTGGACCGGCCTGCCGCTGCTGCCGGCCGACGACCCGCAGAAGCGCGAACTGCACCCGCCCACCACCGCCGCGACCCTGAACCTGGCCGCGACCGCCGCCCAGGCGGCCCGCCTGTACAAGCCCTACGACAAGGCCTTCGCCGCCCGCGCGCTGACCGCCGCCCGCAAGGCCTACGCGGCCGCCCTCACCCACCCCGCCGTGCACGCCGACCCGGCCGACGGCACCGGCGGCGGCGCCTACAACGACGACGACGTCACCGACGAGTTCTACTGGGCGGCCGCCGAGCTGTACCTCACCACCGGTGAGCGGCAGTTCGCCGACCACGTCCTGAACTCCCCGGTGCACACGGCCGACATCTTCGTCCCCAGGGGCTTCGACTGGTCGAGGACCGCCGCCGCGGCCCGCCTCGACCTCGCGACCGTCCCCAGTCGGCTGCCCGGCCGCGACACGGTGCGCCGCTCGGTCGTCAAGGGCGCGGACGCCTACCTCGCGACGCTGCGCGGCCAGGCGTACGGGATGCCGTACGCGCCGGAGGACAACCGCTACGACTGGGGCTCCGCCCACCAGGTCCTCAACAACGCCGTGGTCGTCGCCACCGCCTACGACATCACCGGCGCCTCGAAGTACCGCGACGGAGCCGTCCAGGCGATGGACAACATCCTCGGCCGCAACGCGCTGAACATCTCCTACGTCACCGGCTACGGCGACGTCGCCGCCCATCAGCAGCACAGCCGCTGGTACGCCCACCAACTCGACCCCAAGCTGCCGAGCCCCCCGGACGGCACGCTCGCGGGCGGTCCGAACTCCAGCATCCAGGACCCCCTCGCCCAGGCGAAACTGCAGGGCTGCGTCGGGCAGTTCTGCTACATCGACGACATCCAGTCCTGGTCGACGAACGAGACGGCGATCAACTGGAACGCGGCCCTGGCCCGGATGGCCTCCTTCGTGGCCGACCAGGGATAGCGGTCGGCGAGAGGGGCCGCGGACCGACCGCTTGCGGCCGAACGGTGTCCGAGCCTGCCCGGAAATGACCGGCGGCAGGATCGCTCGGGCACCGTTCGGTACCGCCTTCCCGCTGGTTTGACCAGGGGATATTTACGCGTGAGTACCCGAGCGGTACCGTGAAGGACATGCCAGCCCTCAACGTGGAATTCAGCGATCGCGAGCTGGAGGACCTGCGGCAGATCGCCAAGGAACGCGGTACGTCGATGAAGGCGCTCGTCCGGGAGGCCGCCGCCGCCGACATAGCCAGGCACCGGGCGCTCCAGGAGGGGGCGGAGGCCTTCCGCAGGTTCTTCGCCACCCACGCCGACGAGTTCGCCGCGGCGTTCCCCGAGGACGAGGCGCCCGTCAGGGGCGAGGGGCGGGTCGCCTGACCGATGACCCCAGTCATCCACATCGACGTGCCCTGGCTGCTCCAGCGCCACGAAGAGGTCCTCCCGGACCAGCCGACCATCAACGACTTCTCCGCGCTCGTCGCCGCCGTCGCCCGCCACCGGGTCGACCCGCCGCGGCTCGGCGTGGACTCCGACCCGGCCTGGCGGGCCGCCGCGCTGCTGCACACCCTCGCGCTGCTCAAGCCCCTGCCCTCGGCCAACGCGCGCTTCGCCAGCGCGACGGCGGTGGCCTACATGTTCGTCAGCGGCGTCGGCATCGACCCGCCCTACGGCGCCCTCGTCGACCTGACCCGCGACCTGATCGACGGCAAGACCGACGTCTACGGCGCGGCCGACCGGCTGCGCTCCTGGCAGATCTGAGGAAGGGGCCTTCCCCGGACCGTCGGCCGAGGGCGGGAGGAACAGGAACAGGAACAGGGCCGGCGGCCGTTTCGCGCGAGGAGAGCCGCCGTCCCGCGCGTGGCCTCCGAGGAAGGGCCGCTCCCGGTCCACCACGCGCCGCGCACGCCGGAAACGTGTGCGCCGCACCGCCGCGTGCGCGCGCCTCACACGGGGCGCGGTCGCACGGGAGCCCGGAAGGCGCGCCGGGGGGTGGGGAAGAGCCGAAGCCGGCGAAAGCGCGGCGGCGCGCCGGGCCGACCGGAACCGGTGAAAGCGGGGTACAACGGGCGCCTCCTGTCGACATCTTTTCAACAGTGGCCGGGAACCTCCGGCGGCTTGTTGCGCGCGACTCGGTTGTGCGAAGGTGAGCCACTCGTGCGGGGGCCGGGACCGGGTGTCCCGTGTTCGCCGGCGGAGGCGAACACGTGCTCCCGCCGCGCCGGACAGGTACGTACCGAAGGAAGCCGCACCGTGCTCACCCCCCAGCCCCCTCGCCCGCCCTACCCCCCGCCCGGCTCGGGACCCGGGGAATCCGACGAGTCCCTCGCCGCGGGGACCCGCGGGGGGACGGACAGCGAAGTGGCCCAGTCCACCGCGATGCTCATCGCGCGGCACTGGCAGCCGGTGCACGACTACGCGGTGATCTGCCTCGCCTCGTCCACCGGCGTCGCCTCCATGGTCACCACCGCCGCCTTCCACCAGGTCCTCGACCGGCTGAAGCTGGGCGAGCCCGGCACCGCGCTGCGCCCCCGCCTCCTGCTCACCGTGCGCGACACCGTCCGCCGGTGGGCCGCCGACGAGGCACTCTCCGGAGCCCTGCCCGACCTCGGGAAGCCGGCCGGCGCCCGGGGGATGAAGGCCGCCACGTCCCTGACCCCCGAGAACCGGCTGCTCACGGAACGCGCCTTCGGGGGCCTGCCCCCGGTCGCCCGCTGCGTGCTCTGGCACACCGAGGTCGAGGCCGAACGCGTCACCGTCGCCGCCGGCCTGCTCGGCATGGACACCGACACCGTGACCGCCGTCCACGAACAGGCCCGGGAGAAGCTGCGCGAGGGATGCGTCCGCGCCCACCGGGACCTCGCGCCCGGCAAGGAATGCCGGTTCTACAACCGTCTCCTCGACGTCCCCATAGGCCGCGGCGGCGACCTCCTGCCGGACGTCAGCCGGCACCTGGACGCCTGCCGCTACTGCCGTGCCGCGGCGGAACAACTCGGCCACTTCGAGGGCGACCTGGGGATCCTGCTCGCCGAGGCGGTCCTGGGCTGGGGGGCCCGCCGCTACGTCGAGTCCCGGCCCGGCCGCGCCGACCGGCAGCCCGTGCGCCTGCGCGGCTCCGCCCGGCACCGCGGCGGCCGCCCCCGCGGCACGCGCCGCGCCGCCGCACTGTTCACCCGCACCCCCTCGTCCGGCCGCCGCGAACCCGGCGCCGGCCCGCGCTCCCCACGAGCCCTGTTCACGGGCGTCGGCCTCGCCGGGGCCGGTCTGCTCACCACCCTGCTCGCCGCCGGCCTGTGGAGCGACGACGGCACCGCCGACCCTGCCGCCTCCCCGGTCGGCGGCACCGCCTCCTCCGACGCCGGGTCCCAGGCCGCCCCCACGGTTCCCTCGGGCCCCGACACCGCCGAACTCCCCGACGCCCCGCGGCAGACCCGGCTGCGCAACCTCGCCGCCGACCTGTGCCTGGACGTCCGGGGCGAGGCGAGGGCGGGCGCCGCCCTGGAACTGGCGGACTGCTCCGACGACCGGTCCCAGCAGTGGTCGTACGAGGAGGACGGACAACTGCGCAGCCTGGCCGAGCCGCAGCTGTGCGTGGACTCCCACGCGGACGCCGGCGTCGTCATCCTGGAGGCGTGCACGGGCGCCGACGCCCCGCGCGCCGACGACGTCCGCTACGACCTCACGCCGCGGGGGGAGTTGCTGCCCCGCTGGAGCGACTCCCTCGCCCTCGCCCCGGCCGGCACGGACCCCGGTGCGGACGTCGTCGTCAAGGTCCGCGACCGCTCCGACGGGCAGAGCTGGCAGACCGACGCGGTCCCCGCCGCCACCGGCTCGCTGTCGATCACCGGCACCGAGCCGCCCGCGGCACGACCCGTCGAACTGCCGGACGGCACCGCCTGAGCGACGTGCCCGCCGGGCCCCCGGCCGTCACCCGGCGCTCTCCTCCAGGTCCGCCGGACCGACGGTCGCCGGACCGGCGTGACCGGACAGGGCCAGCGTGAGGTCCAGTTCGGCGAGCAGACAGCGGATCACGTGCTCCACGCCGGACTGCCCGTCCAGGCCGAGGCCGTAGACGTACGGCCGGCCCAGGAGCACCGCTCGGGCGCCGAGCGCGAGCGCCTTGAACACGTCGGCGCCGCCGCGCACCCCGCTGTCGAACAGCACGCTCAACCGGTCGCCGACCGCCGCCGCGACCCGCGGCAGCGCGTCGGCGGCGGCGACCGAACCCGCCACCTGCCGCCCGCCGTGGTTGGAGACCACCACGCCGTCCATGCCGGCGTCGGCGGCCAGCCGGGCGTCGTCCGGATGCAGCACGCCCTTCAGCACGATGGGCCCGTCCCAGTGCTCCCGCAGGAACGCCAGGTCCGGCCAGGTCTTGCCGGGGTCCGCGAACAGGTTCACGAAGTGCATCACCGCCGCGTTCGGGTCCTCCCGCACCGGCTTGGCCAGACCCGCCCGGAACGCCGGATCGGTGAAGTAGTTGGCGGTGCCCACCCCGTGCAGGAACGGCAGGTACGCCCGGTCGAGGTCCCGCGGCCGCCAGGCGAGCAGCGGAGTGTCCAGGGTGACGACCAGCACCGAGAAACCCGCCGCCCGCGCCCGGCCCAGGAAACTCCGCGCCACCTCACGGTCCTTGGACCAGTACAGCTGGAACCAGCGCTCGGCGTCCCCCATCGCGGCCGCGACCTCCTCCATCGGCGTGCTCGACGCCGACGACAGGACGAACGGCACGCCCTGCGCGGCGGCGGCCCGCGCCGCCGCCGGCTCGGCCTCCGGATGCACGATCGACAGCACGCCCACCGGCGCCAGGGCCACCGGCGCGGGCAGCGAGCGGCCGAACACCTCCACCGACAGATCGCGCTCGGCCACGTCCCGCAGCATCCGCGGCACGATCCGACGGCGCTCCAGGGCCGCCCGGTTGGCACGGACGGTGCTGCCGTCACCCGCGCTGCCCGCCACGTAGCCCACCGGTCCGGGACCGAGCCGCCGTTCGGTCAGCTCCTCCAGCCGGCCCAGGTCGGTGGGCAGCCGGGGCACCGCGCCCGTCATGCCGTTCAGATAGATCTCGTACTGGAAGTCCGCCCAGTGCCTGGCCATCCGTACGCCCCGCCTCTCGTCGTCGAGCCGCGCTCCACGGCGACCATACCGGCCGGTAGGAGAGGGGCGGACGACGGCTCGGAGGCCACCGGACAGGGCCCCGGGGGCCGGTGGCCGCCGCCTCGTGGAGGAGGCGCGCCGGTTCGCGGGGAATGTTTCCGGACGATTGACGAGCCTACGGAAACCGGACACTCCGGCCGGTGGAGGGATCATGAAGCGCTTGCCCCGGCGGTTGGAACGTTCGAACTCCGTTACTTCGCGCCACTGATTCAATACGCAAGGTTACTGAAACCCGTGGGGTCGATGTGAGTTCCGGCTGCGGAGTCGGCAGACTCGCGCTCGCCGCGTTCGGCACCGACCGAGCCGGACCGGCACACCCTCGAAACGAGCGGAAGGATGCACACAATGCGGAACACCGCGCGCTGGGCAGCGACCCTCGGCCTCACGGCCACCGCAGTCTGCGGACCCCTCACGGGGTCCGCGCTCGCCGCCCCGGCCGCCCCGGCCTCGCTCTACGCCCCGTCGGCCCTGGTGCTGACCCTCGGGCACGGAGAGAGCGCCGCCGCCGTCAACCCGGCCCGTGCCGTCACCCTCACCTGTGCGCCGGGACCCTCCGGCAGCCACCCCGCCCCCGCCCTGGCCTGCGCCGAACTACGGGCGACGGCCGGCGACCTCGAGGTGCTGGCCGACCCGGGCGACGCCTGGTGCACCAGGGAGTACGACCCGGTGGTCATCACCGTCGACGGCGTGTGGCAGGGCAAGCGCGTCTCCTACGAGCGCACCTTCTCCAACGAGTGCGTGAAGAACTCCTCCGGGAGTGTCCTCTTCGCGTTCTGAGACCGGGGTCGCGTGGCCCCGTGGGCAATGCGAACGGCTCGTGACGTGGGGAGTGCGAGCCACTGACACGGACAACCACGGCGATCCCGCGACCAGGGGCCGGCCGGGCGGAGTGGGGCCGCCCGCCGGCCCCTGGCACATGGGCGCGCGAAGTGCCGCGGAGCGGACCGGGTCAGGCCCGGTCGCGGTGACTCGTGTCGCACCACGGATAACGGCGGCTGCGCCGGCAGGTGCACAGGGCGACCCGGAAACGGTCGGAGACGACCGTGGAACCGTCCTCCAGTTCCACCTCGACGGGCCCCTCGACGAGCAGGGGCCCCTTGCGCTGCACACTGAGCCGGCGCGGCCGGTCAGCGGGGGAGTTCGGCACGGACGACCACCAGCTCCTCGTTGTTCTCGTCACCGGACAGCAGGCCCCGCCGCCGCAGCCACTCCTCCCGGGAGCGCAGGACCGGCCCGAACGGAATGCGGCGCCTCCGCGTCACGGACGCCTTCAGGTCCGCCGCGCGCAGATGCCGGACGGTCCGGTCCGGATCGCTCAGCGCGGAGTGCACCAGCAGCAGCACCCCGCCCGGCCGCAGCAGCCCCGGCGCCTCGCGGCAGATCCGGTCCAGCACCAGCCGGCCGTCGCCGCCCGCGTCCCAGGCGCGGGCCGGTCCGCGCGGCGCGCGGCCGCCGGCCGGAGCGGGTACGTACGGCGGGTTGGCCAGGACCAGGTCGAAGGTCCGGCCGCGCACCGGTTCGAAGAGGTTCCCGCGCAGCACGCGCACCGGCAGCCCGGCCCGCCGCGCGTTCCAGCGGGCGGCGTACACCGCTCGTCGGGACACGTCGACGGCGGTCACGCGGGTTCCGAGCCGCGCGGCCTCCAGGGCCAGTGCGCCGGAGCCGGTGCCGACGTCGAGGACGTCGGCACCCGGCGACAGAGGTTCTTCGGACAGCGCCCCGACAAGCAGGTCGGTGTCCTCCTGAGGGGCGTACACGCCCGGAAGTACCAGCGGATTCACGGCCGCCGAGTACCCCGGCAATCAAGAAATATGAGCCATCTCGGAATGCAGGGGCGTGCGCAACGAGGAACGGCCGGCGCGCCAGGAGGCGAGCAGCCGTGCGGCCAGCCGGTCCTCCAGCAAGGTGGTGACGCCGACGCCGAACGCCACGTCGGCGGCGAGATACGGCTCCTCGTCGAGCAGTCCGCCGATCACGTCGTGCCGCACGACCTGCTCGTGCACCGCGTCGGCCTCGACGTGCTCGTCGTAGAAGTGCACGGCCGCCGGGCCGGCGTCCGCGCGGCGCATCGCCTCCGCGAGCCGCCGGGAACCCGGCGAGGAGGTGATCTCCACCGTCGCGAAGTGACCGACCAGCGCACCGCGCAGACTACGGTGCAGGCCGAGCAGCGACATGACGTTGACCGTGGCCAGCGTCTCGGCGCACGCCGCGTCCAGGTAGCGGCCGTACGTGGTGTCCAGGCCGAGGTCCGTCATCAGGTCCGCGAACAACCGGGCGTGCACCCGGTCGGGGCGGCCGCCGCCGTACTCGTCGAACTCCACCGCCGCCATCCCCGCCTTGGCGCGCCCCCACAGCCTCGGCAGCACCCAGGCGTGCGGATCGGCCTCCTTGAGGTGGTAGAGGGAACGCTGGGCCGCGTACTCGCGCAGCTGCCACAACTCGCCCTCGTCGCGCAGGAAGTGGGAGACACCGCTGCCGTCCAGCGGCTCGACCAGCAGTTCCGCGAGCGCGTCCTCGACGCTGTCGTGAACCGGCGTGTCGGCGCGCAGGGCGGTGAGGAAGCGGTGCTCGAGCGCGGCGCGCAGCCGCAGCAGGTCGGGGTCCCACTCCAGGTCGGCGCTCACCCCGGCGAAGCCGCGGTAGTGCAGCTCGTAGCAGAGGTAGAGGGCCAGCTGGAGATCGTCACCGTACGCGGGCGCGCCCGCCACCGTCTCGGCGGGCGGCAGGGGGCCCGCACCCAGCAGATGCTCCCGTACAGCCGCGGAGACGGGGCCGCGGGCGGCGGGCAGCCGTGGTCCTTCGTGTGCCATGGGCGCCGGGTACCCCCCTGGCCGCCGATCACCCGCCGGAGTCGAGCGAGCCTGGAGGCGTGTTCGGCACCGCAGGCGCCCGGGGCCCGGAGCCGGCCCCGACCACCTCGACGACCAACGGGGCCGGGACCGGTCGCACCGTACGGGGCGGGCGACGGGCGCCCACCTGGCCGGGGTCACGCGGGCGCTCGCCGGGCGGCCTCTGCGGCACCGCCCGGCTGAGCCGCCACCGGGCCCGCCGACCGGGCCCGCCGGTCGAGTCGGTCGGGTGGGCTCCCGCCGGGTGGCGTCCGTCCGGTCGAGGTGCCGTGCCGGCCCCGTCGGGTCGCCCCTGGTCGACCCCGTCGGCCGAAGCCGCTGGTCGAGCCGCCAGGCCGGCCATCCGGCCCGCCGGGGCCGGGTCCCGGACCCGCCCCGGGGCGTCGTCCGGCGGCTTCGGCCCCACGGTGTCGTCAGTCCCCGCGGGAATCCTCCTGGGCTCGGGTGTTCGGGGTGATGGCCTCGCCGGCCTCACCCCGGCCGCGGCGGGTCTCCCGCTCCTCGTCGGTGCGGCGCTCGGCCTCCTCTATCTCCCGCAGCACCTCTTCGAGCGCGGTCCGGGGCGGGTCCCGCCGGTCCTTGCCGGTGACCCGCTCCTCGTGCTCGGGTCGGTCCCCGGGGTGCTCGGCGTCCTTCGACATGGACGGCTCCCTTCCTCTCGATGCCGGGTTGCGTGCTTCCGCACGGTGCCCGGCCGGTTTCGTTCAGTTCGCGGCGGCGGACGCGACCCGCAAGGGCACCGGCTCCGCGGGCACCGGCTCCGCGGGCGCCGACTCCTCCGAGAGCCGGATCACCTCCGTCCACCAGGTCGGGCCGTCCTCGATGTGCCGCAGCAGGACGCCCTCGCGGATCGCCCACGGGCAGACGGTGACCGTCCTGAGGCCGATCAGCTTCATCGCCGTGTGCCCGACGACCGCCCCGGCCAGGCTCTGCGCGGCGCGCGGCGCGGAGATGCCGGGCAGCTCGGCACGGGCCGCGACCGGCAGCCGCGCCAGCCGGGTCACCGCCTCGCCCAGATCGGCGGAGTTCAGCGTGCGGGCGACGAACGGGCCGTGGCGGCCGGGCGGCGCCCCGCACAACCGGGCCAGCTGCTGGAACGTACGGGAGGTGACCACCGCGGTGCGCGGTCCCTCCCAGCGGATCCGGGCGGCCACGTCCCGCAGCTGGTGGCGGACCTTGCGGCGCAGCTCGCGCACCCGGTGCGGGGGCGGCGGGTCCTCGTCCGCGAAGAACTCGTGGGTCAGCCGTCCGGCCCCCAGCGGCAGCGACGCCACGAAGTCCGGCAGCCGGCCCCGCCCGAACGCCACCTCGAAGGAGCCGCCGCCGATGTCCATCAGCGCGAGCGGCCCCGCCCGCCAGCCCATCCAGCGCCGCGCCCCGAGGAACGTCAGCTCGGCCTCCACCTCGCCCGGCAGGGTGCACAGCGGGACACCGCTGCGCGCGGTGACCGCGCGCAGCACCTCCCGCCGGTTCGGGGCGTTGCGCACCATGGCCGTCGCGAAGGCCAGGGGGCTCGTCGCGCCCCAGTGGGCCGCCGTACGGTTCGCGGCGGCGACCGCGTCGACCAGGTACTCGATCGCCTCGTCGGGTATGGGTTCGCCCGGCTTGACCCTTTCGGACAGCCGCAGCCGCCACTTCGCCGTGTGCACCGGCAGCGGTACGCCGTCCTGCGCGTCCGCCACCACCAGCCGCACGGTGGTGGATCCCACGTCCAGCACGCTGATTCTCATGGCCGGGCGAGTACCCGGCGGGGCCGCCCCCTACGTCGCGCCGCGGCTGCCGACTTCCTCACACGGACGCCGCGGGCGCCGGGGACGGGGCGGCCCGGCGGCGGGTGCCGCCGCCTCAGGCCAGCTGCCGCCGCACCAGTTCGCGCAGTCGGCCGCCGGTGTCCGCGAGCAGCCGGGACGGCGGCCCCTCCTCGACGACCTTGCCGTCCTCCATGACCACGATCCGGTCGGCGTCCAGCACCGTCGACAGACGGTGGGCGATGACGACGCGGGTGGCGTCGAGCTTGCGGGTGCTGTCGATGACCGTGCGCTGGGTCTCGTTGTCCAGGGCGCTGGTCGCCTCGTCGAGGAAGAGGATCCGCGGCCGCCGGATCAGCGCCTGGGCGATCATCAGCCGCTGGCGCTGACCGCCCGAGACCGAGCCGCTGCCCGAGACGATCGTGTGCAGCCCCATCGGCATCCGCTCGATGTCCTCCGCGAGCCCCGCCATCCCGGCCGCCGCCATCGCCTCCTCGGGCGTGTACGACCCGGTGCCGCAGATGACGTCCAGGATCGAGCCGGTGAACGGCTGGGCGTGCTGGAGCACCACCCCGCACTGCCGGCGCACGGCCGACTGGTCGAGGGCCGCCAGGTCCTGCCCGTCGTACAGCACGCTGCCCGAGACCGGGCGGTCGAAGCCGATGAGCAGGCGCAGCAGGGTGGATTTGCCGCAGCCGCTGGGGCCGACGATCGCCACGAACTCGCCCGGCCGCACCTCGAAGGACACGTCGTCCAGGACCAGGGGGCCGTCGTCGGAGTAGCGGAACGACAACCGGCGGGCCTCCACCGCGCCGGACAGCGGACCCGGCCGGGCGCCGGTAGCCCGCACCTCAGGGGTGGCCTCCAGCACCGGCCGGATCTCCTCGAACAGCGGCAGCGCGGCCACCGCCGACACGAACGCGCCGGTCAGCGAGGTCACCGAGGTGAGGAGCATCGTCATCGACGTGTTGAAGGTGAGGAAGTCCGCCGCCGACAGCGCGCCGCGCGCCGGACCGGCCAGCAGCATGAACATCAGCAGCGAGCACAGCGGCAGGTGGACCGCGCCGAGCACCGTGCTGAGGTTCTTGATCCGGCCGAGCCGCTGCTGGAGTTCGCGGCTGCGGGCGAACC
The DNA here is from genome assembly GCF_040682975.1 of Streptomyces sp. NPDC051051. Classification (NCBI taxonomy): domain Bacteria; kingdom Bacillati; phylum Actinomycetota; class Actinomycetes; order Kitasatosporales; family Streptomycetaceae; genus Streptomyces; species Streptomyces sp. NPDC051051. Next base: position 237,128 of record NZ_JBFBCB010000002.1, on the reverse strand, counting down.
GGCCGGCCCAGGCGGCGTAGGCGTAGTTCTCGGCGGCCGCGATCCGCAGCTTCGGCAGGCCCCGCAGGGTCTGGAACGCCTGGTTGTTCAGCTTGTTGGAGAGCGTGACCAGCCTGCGCTGCCAGCGCACCTGCCACAGTCCGAGTCCCAGGAACACGGCGGCGACGACGCTGAGCATGCCGATCGCGGCCAGTGCCAGCGGGACGCTGTACCAGAGCAGCAGGCCCAGGTTCACGGCGCCGACGGTGACGGACTGGACGACCGACGGGCCGAGGCCCGCCAGCAGCCGGCGGATCGCGCTGACGCCCATGGCCGCGCTGGCCAGCTCACCCGTGGAGCGTTCGGCGAAGAACCTCGTCGGCAGCCGCAGCAGCCGGTCCCACACGGCCGGCTGGAGCGTGGCCTCGATGCGGCCCTCCAGCCGCAGGATCGTCATGTTCTGCAGCAGCATGAACACCGCCGCGACCACGCCGCCGACCAGTACGGCGAGGCACGCCTGGTGGATCGGCCCCTGCTGGGCCCTCGGCACGTACTCGCCGAGCACCTTGCCGGTGGCGATGGGCACCAGCGCGCCGACCGCCACCGTGACGAGTCCGCTGAGCAGCAGGTTCGTCAGGTCGCGGCCGGTGCCCCGGATGCTGAACCGCAGCAGTCCCAGCGGACCGAGCCGCCGCTCGGGCAGCGGGCGGTAGAACATGACGGCCCGCGGTGCGAACTCGGCCGCGTTGGCCTTCTCCACCGGTGTCTCGCGGCCGGTCGCGGGGTGGACGGCGACGTAGCCGCCGCGCCGCCACAGCAGGGCGACCGGCGCCCCCGACAGCGCCCGGTGGCCGACCAGCGGGCCGACGTCGTCGCGCCACCAGCGGCGGTCCAGCCGTACGGCGCGGGTGCGTACGCGGGAGGCCAGCGCGATCCGCTCGACCGGGTCGAGACGGTCGTCGCCGGCGCCCGTCCGGGCGGGCTCCACCAGGGCGATGCCGGCCGCCCGCGCGACCAGCTCGCAGGCGGCGAACGTGGCGTCCGCGTCGGCGGCCGTCACGCGCGGCCCCGCCTTCCCGCCGATCGACGCCAGCAGGGTCCGGTCGGCCTGCGCGCGCACCGCCTCACCGGCCTTGATGCCGGCGGCCGTGCGGGTCTCGTGGGTGTGCTCCAGTTGCTCGATCCAGCGGTCCAGGGCGGTCAACAGGCGGTACTGCTGGTCGACCGCGGACCGCCACAGGGCCGGGTCCATCAGCAGGTCGGCGGAGGCCTCCGCCCCGTACAGCGAGCCGTACCGGACGCTGCCGGGCGGCACCTGCATCCAGAACACGTCGTCGTCGTCCCGCGCGCCCGCACGCGCCCGCGCCGCGGTTCCCCCGTCCTCCGCGGGCCGCTCGGCGGCCATGGGCGCCTGGAAGAGGACGGCCAGTCCGCGGCCGACGCCGAGGGCGAGGGCGTACTCCAGCGGGCTCGACGCGGGTGGTACGTGCGAGGGGTTGCCGTAGTCGTCACAGGACCAGGTCCGGGTGCTCGCGGGCTGGTACAGCTCGCGCAGGGCGATCCGGTGGACCACGCAGTCGCGCAGCGGGCGGGCCACCAGGGTGTGCCGGGGGCCGGCGACCGGGCCGAGCAGCAGTGCGCCCGCCTCCAGGCGGCCCAGGTGGTGCCAGTGGCCCTGCTGGCCGGCGTCCACCGCGAACAGGTCCAGCGCGCCGCCGGCGACCAGCCACAGCACCTGCGGACCCTCCAGGTCGAGCCGGCCGGTCCCGGCGCAGTCCACCCGCGTGCCCGTCCGCCCCAACGCCGACAGGACGACATCGCCTTCGGGTACGGCCGTCATCTCATCGCTCCCTGACCAGTGCCGCGTACGCCCCGCCGCGCGCGAGGAGGTCCTCGTGCCGTCCGCGCTCCACGACCGTGCCGTGTGCGAGGACGACGATCTCGTCGCTGTCGCGGACCGTGCTGAGCCGGTGGGCGATCACCACGCAGGCGCAGCCGCGCCGGCGCAGGTTGTCCATGACGATCTGCTCGGTCTCCGCGTCCAGCGCGCTGGTCACCTCGTCCAGCACCAGGATGCTGGGCCGGCGCACCAACGCCCGTGCGATCTCCAGGCGTTGGCGCTGCCCGCCGGAGAAGTTGCGGCCGTCCTGCTCGACCCGGCCGTGGATGCCGCCGGGCCGCCGCACGACGACGTCGTACAGGGCGGCGTCCCGCAGCGCCTCCACCACCGCGTCGTCGGGGATCGAGGGGTCCCACAGCGCCACGTTGTCGCGGACCGTGCCCTCGAAGAGGAACACCTCCTGGTCGACGAAGGAGACCGAGGCGGCGAGCGCCCCGCGCGGGATGTCCTCCAGGCGCTGTCCGTCGATGCGGATCACGCCCTCCCAGGGCGCGTACAGCCCCGAGATCAGCCGGGACACCGTCGACTTGCCGCTGCCCGAGCCGCCCACGAGCGCCACCTGCTGCCCCGGCCCGACACTCAGGTCGAAGCCGGTCAGCAGCGGCTCGTCCAGCGGGCTGTAGCCGAAGCCGACGTTCTCCAGCTCGACGTGGCCGTGCAGCCGGCGGGTGGAGTCGCCGCCGGAGCGGCGGTCGTAGAGCGGGTCGGCCCGGAAGTCCTCCACGTCCTTCAGCCGGGCCACGTCCGCCGCGAAGTCCTGGATGCGTCCCGCGACGCCGTTGAGCCGGGTCAGGGGAGCGGTGAAGCGGGCGACCAGAGACTGGAAGGCGACCAGCAGGCCCACCGAGACGGCGCCCTCGATGGCCCGCATCCCGCCGATCCACAGGATCAGCGCGCTGTTGACGGTCGCGAGGGTCGGCGCGACCATGCCCAGCCAGGCGCTCGGCACGCCGAGCCGCTGCTGCTCCTCCAGCGTGGTGGCGTGCTGCCCGGCCCACTTGCGGAAGTAGCCGTCCTCACCGCCGGTCGCCTTCATGGTCTCGATCAACTGGAGCCCGGTGTAAGCCGTGTTGGTCAGTCGCGCGTTGTCCGCGCGCAGCTTCGCCGTACGGGTCGCGCGGAGCCGGATCACCACCCGCATGGCGACCAGGTTCAGCAGGGCCACGCCGACGCCGACGAACGTCAGTTGCGGGTCGTAGGTGTAGAGGAGGACCGCGTACAGGACGACGACCACCGCGTCCACGCCCGCCGACGCGAGGTCGCGGGCCAGGGTCTCGGCCACCGCGTCGTTCGACTGGAGGCGCTGCACCAGGTCGGCCGGGCTGCGCTGGGAGAAGAAGGTGACCGGCAGCCTCAGCAGATGGCGCAGGAAACGGGCACTGGACAGGGTCGAGGAGACGATCCGGCCGTGGTGCAGGTTGGCCTGCTGGAGCCAGGTCAGCGCGAGGGTGAGCAGCACGCACACGCCCATGGACGCGAACAGCACCTCCAGCAGCGAGGTCTGACCACCGATCAGGAACATGTCGATCCAGGTCCGGCTCAACGCCGGGACGGCCGCGCCCACGACGACCAGCAGCAGGCTCGCCAGCACGGCGGCCGGCAGGGTGCCCGCGGTGCCGCGCAGCCGGGCCGGCATCGCGCCCAGCACTCCCGGTCTGCGCCCGCCGCGCTCGAAGCCCCCGCCGGGCTCCAGCACCAGGACCACACCGGTGAAGCTGCCGTCGAAGTCCTCCATCGGCACGAACCGGCGGCCTTTGCCGGGGTCGTTGACGAAGGCCCCCCGGCGGCCGAAGCGGCGGCCCAGGCCCTCGAAGACGACGTAGTGGTTGAACTCCCAGAAGAGGATCGCGGGCGCCCGTACCTCGGCGAGAGCCGCCAGGTCCATCTGCATGCCCTTGGCGGTGAGGCCGTAACTCCGGGCCGCCTTCAGCAGGTTGCTCGCGCGTGAGCCGTCCCGCGACACCCCGCACGTGATGCGCAGCTCCTCCAGCGGGACGTGCCGGCCGTAGTGGCCGAGGACCATGGCGAGGGAGGCGGCACCGCACTCCACGGCCTCCATCTGGAGCACGGTGGGCGTGCGGACGGTCCTCGTCCGGCTCGTGGGGAGCGAACGCCGGGGCGACGCGGCCCGCCGTCTGCCGCGGGTGCCGGTCGCGGTCATGGGAGCAGCCAATCGAGGGGGCGCTGGTCGGCCAGCCGGATCGACGCCGTGGCCAGGGTCATGGAGGTGAGCGCGTACGGCGGCCCGTCCGCGGACGACCACCGGTAGCCGCTCGTCGTCGCGGAGGACGCGTCGAGACGGACCAGGACCGCCACCGGGCGGCCCTCCTTCGTGAACTGCTCGCCCAGTTGGCCGTCGCCGAGGAAGGAGGCGATCCGCCGCGCCGACTGTGCCGCCCGGTCCACCGACTTCACATGGCCGCGCAGCACGCCGTACCGCTGGGACGGCACGGTCTGCACGGTCAGGTCGACGGCCGCGTCCGCGGGGACGGAGCCCGCGTTCTCCGCCGGGACGTACACCGTGGCGTACAGCGGGGCGTCGGCGTCCGCGACCTTCTCCACGGCGGCGACGTCCGCGCCGGTCGCGACGATCTGCCCGAGGGCGGCGGCGAGGGCGGTGATCCGCCCCGCGGCGACCGTGCGCACCACGGTCTCGCCGTCGGCCGTCCGCACCTTCAGCACGGGGGAGCCGGCGGGAAGCCGCTCTCCCTCCTTCGCGAGGACCGCGGTGACCTGGCCGGCGGCGGGGCTCTGGAGGACGTAGCTGCCCTCGCCGTGGGTGAGGACGGCGGGCGCGCTCACGGTGGAGGCGACCGAACCGGTCACCGCCCACACGGACGCGGCGGCCATGACGGCCACGGTCACGGACAGCACCAGCCACCCCTGGGGGCGGGCGAAGCGCACCGGCAGGTCGAGTTCCTCCGGCGACTGGAGCTTGGTGAGGGCCTGTTGGCGGAACTGCACGGGTCTTCCCTCGGGGTTTCACGGCACCGACTCGGCGGGCACGGCACCGACTCGGGGTGGTACGGCACCGAAGAGTCCCGGAACCGGGTGACGGCTCCGGGACTCAAGGGGGCACGAGGCTGCGATCAGAGACCGGCGACCAGGTTGGTGACCGGGGCGGTGCTCAGGCCGGTCGTGCCCTCCACGGTGCCGACGACGGTGTCGACCAGGCCCGAGACGGGGGCGACGCCGTCCACCAGGCCGGTGACGGTGCCGATGGCGTTCACGGACAGGCCGCCGGAGACGTTGTCGAGGTCGGCGTCGGTGATCTCGGCGGTCTGGACCTGGGGGGTGGAGTTCATGGGGGAACTTCCCTTCATATGGATGTCTCACAAGGGGGGAGCGGCCCTCTCTGGGGGACAGACGACGGCCGCGACCGCGGGCGCCGGAGGCCCGTTCGCACAGACCCCGGCGGACCCGGCGGTGCGATGGATCAAAGCAGGTCCGCCGTCGGCGCATCCAATCAACCAGTGCCCTCACCAGGGCACTTGCGGCACAGCGGCGTCACAGCGTGCAGGTGTGGCCACGCCTTGTCGGCGACTTCTTCACAGCCCCGGCCGGGATCGCTCCGACGCGTGGCGCACGCTTTCGCGGCGAATCCGGCACACCCGTCCCAATGGCACGGCGGGGCCCGTGCGATTGTGCAGAAGCTCCGCGTCCCGTGACCCGCTTGGGCAAGCGGTGTGCAGATTCTCCGAAGCGGGGATTCCGCTTCCGGATCGGCACGATCCGTCGGTGTCCGGTCACCGTCGGTGTCACTCCGGGGAGGGCGTGGACGGTGCTCGCCCGCGCGGCCGGCTCACCGGACCGCTCGGCCGTCATGGCGACGTCCGCGAACGCCGTCCGGTGACCCGGCTTCGTGAGGACCGCATGGATCAGGACGTCCGAACCGGCCACCGCGCGCTGGAAGGACGTCGACCGCCGCACCGTCGTCATCGGCACGAAGGCCCCCGGGCGGCCGAGACGGCGATCACCGTCGCGGTGTCCGCGGCCGCCATCGGCGCCTGCCCCGACAGCCCGCCGCCCTCCCGGGCCGACTCCGCCGACCAGGGCGGACGCAGGGTCGCCCGGCCGTCCCCCAGCGCCGTCACGGACGGCCCCGGCGCGCGCACCCGGGGCGCGAAGCGGTCGGAAAGGATCCTGTCGGCTTCGACGGCCGTCATCGCCATATGGGCGATTGTTCCCCGGCCGGCGGTCCCGGACTCCGGTCATGGCCGATTCACGGGTTCGCAAAGGAAGTTGGCAAACGGCGTTGAACACACCGCGCGCCCCCTGCGTACCCATCGGCAACCAGGCGCCGCTGTACGGAGCTGCCGCCCCCGGCAGCCGGACCCCGTCCCCCCAGGAGGTCGAGTTTCTTGAGTCACAAGCGAATTCCGAAGCGCAAGGCCGCGATAGCGCTGGGCGGTGTCGCGGCGCTCGGAGCGGCGGCACTCCTGCTTCCGCACGCCAACGCCTCCCAGGACGGCGGCGACACGGCCGCCGCGGCGCCGAAGACCCTGAAGGCGGCGGACGCCTCGGACCTCGCCTCCCAGCTGCGGAACCTGCTCGGCGAAGCCTTCGCGGGCTCGTACTACGACACCGGCCGCAAGCAGCTCGTCGTGAACGTCGTCGACGTCTCCGGCGACCGGAACGACGTCATCGTCCAGGCCGAGAAGGCCGGCGCGGAGATACGCGAGGTCGAGAACAGCACCGCCGAACTCGAGGCCGCCGCCAAGACCCTCAAGGCCGACGCGACCATCCCGGGCACCGCCTGGGCGGTCGACCCGCGCACCAACAAGATCCTCGTCACCGCCGACTCCACGGTCACCGGCGGCAAGTGGGACCGGCTGGAGTCGACCGTCCGCGGCCTCGGCGACGGAACGGCCACCATCAAGAAGTCGGCCGGCACCTTCAAGACCTTCGCCTCGGGCGGCGACGCCATCTTCGCCGGCGGCGCGCGCTGCTCGCTCGGCTTCAACGTCACCGCGGGAGACGGCTCCCCGGCCTTCCTGACGGCCGGTCACTGCGGGGTCGCGGCCGAGGCCTGGTCCGACTCCGCGGCCGGTGAGCCCATCGCCACCGTCGACCAGGCCGTCTTCCCCGGCGACGGCGACTTCGCACTCGTGAAGTACGACGACCCGGCCACGGTAGCCCCGAGCGAGGTCAACCTCGGCGACCGGACCGTCCAGATCTCGGGGGCCGCCGACGCGACCGTCGGCACCCAGGTCTTCCGGATGGGCAGCACCACCGGTCTCGCCGACGGACAGGTCCTCGGCCTCGACGCCACCGTCAACTACCCCGAGGGCACCGTCACGGGCCTCATCCAGACCGACGTGTGCGCCGAGCCCGGCGACAGCGGCGGCTCGCTGTTCACCCAGGACGGCCTCGCGATCGGCCTGACCTCCGGCGGCAGCGGCGACTGCACGGCCGGCGGCGAGACCTTCTTCCAGCCGGTGACCACCGCCCTGGAAGCGGTCGGCGCGACCCTCGGCGACGGCGGGGCCGACGCGGGGGTCGGTGCCGATGACGGCGTCGGCGGCGAGGAGGCCGGCGCGGGCGCCGGTGACGGGGCCGACGCGGGCGTGGGTGCCGGTGCCGGCGAGGAGGCCGGTCAGGAAGCGGGCGGCCAGGAAGCGGGCGGCCAGGAGGCCGGCGGTGACGCCGGTGCCGATGCCGGGGCCGGTGCCGAGGGCCACGACAGTGGCGCCCAGGACGACTCCGGGCTGACCGAGACCCACTGACCCACTGACGCACCGCTGCACCGCTCGCCCGGCACCACCCGCCGGACGCTCCCACCGGTCCGGCCGGTGCCACGGTCCGACCCTCCCTCCCGAGGGTCGGACCGTGGCGTCTCCCGTCGCGAAAACCCCCTGACGGTCCGTCGATCACGGCCCGGCCGCCGCGAAAACCATCCTGACGGCCCGTCAACCATCGTCCCGGACCGTCACGCGCAGCAACAGCAGCGCCACGTCGTCGATCCGCTCCTCCGCCGTGTCGTGTCCCACCAGCTCGTCGGCCAGCTCCTCCAGCGGCAGATCGCCGGCCTCGCCCAGCCGCCGCCCCAGGTCGGCCACCGCGTCCTCGATGTCCGCTCCCGGCGACTCGATCAGCCCGTCGGTGTAGAGGGCGAGCACGCAGCCGGGCGTCAGCTCGATCTCCGTGGTCGGGTACGTCGCCTCCGGGTCGATGCCCAGCAGCGGCCCGCCCGCCAGGTCGAGAACCCGCACCCGCCCGTCCGGCCGCCGCAGCAGGGGCGGCGGATGCCCGGCCCGCGCCATCACCGCCCGGCCGTGCGTCGGGTCGAGCCGCAGGTACAGACAGCTCGCGAACAGGTCCGTGCCCAGGTCGATCATCAGCCGGTTGGTGCTGCGCATCACCTCGGCCGGCTCCTGGCCCACGGTCGTGTACGCCCGTACGGCCGTGCGGAGCTGCCCCATCAGACCCGCCGCCGTCACGTTGTGCCCCTGCACGTCCCCGATCACGGCCGCCGGCAGCGGCCGCGAGGGCACCAGGTCGTAGAAGTCGCCGCCGATCTCCATCCCGTGGGAGGCCGGCAGGTAGCGGGCGCTCGCCTCGATGCCGGGCAGGGACGGCAGCGAGTGCGGGAGCAGGGCCGCCTGGAGGCCGTGCGCGAGCCGGTGCTTGGCGTCGTACAGCAGGGCCCGGTCCAGGGCCTGCGCGACCAGCCCGGCCAGGCTGGTCAGGACCGCGCGTTCGTGCGTGGAGAAGTCGTGCGGTTCGGCGTAGGCCAGTACGCACACCCCCACCGGGCGGCCCGAGGCGATCAGCGGCAGATAGGCCCACGCGGCGAAGCCGTCGGAGGTGAAGTGCCGCGCGGGATAGAGGTGCTCCAGCTGGTCGGGGGAGCCGTAGAACGCGGGCGCTCCGTGGGTGACCGCGTGCGTGCCGGGGGTGGGGGAGGCCAGCGGCATCCCGTCGAACCGCTCCACCACGTGCGGGTCCCGGTAGCCGTGGTGCCCGAGGACGTGCAGCCGGCCCGCCCGCGCGCCGAGCAGCGCCAGGGCCCCGCTGCCCACGGCCGGCGCGATCTCCTCGGCCACCAGCCGCACCACGTCCTGCACGCTCACCGTCTCGGTCAGCGCCCCGGCCAGGCTCAGGGCCTGCGACATCGACACCAGCGGGGGCGGGGCGTCGTCGCCGTACCCGGTCCCGGGCGGGGGCTTCATCGACACCGTCCGTGCCCGGACCACCCGCACGGTGATCCCCGTGGTGTCGGGGTACAGCCGGAAGGACAGCCAGTCCGAGGGCGGGCGCAGTGCCACGAAGGAGGTGACGTGCCCGCTGATCGACGCGGCCCGGTAGCGCTCCTCGTACATCGGATCGGCCAGCCACGGCACCGACGCCCACAGCGGGGCGCCCAGCAGTTCGTCCACCGGGACGCCGAGCAGATCGGCCGCGGCCGGGTTGGCGAACCTCACCCGCCCGGTCGGATCCAGCGAGCAGAGCCCGTACGGCAGCCGGGCCACCAGCAGCGCCGCCTCCATCATGCCCGGCGCGTCCGAGACCCCCGCGTGCCCCGCGGCCGACGGAACGGCCTCGGCGCGTACCGGACGGTTCTCGGCGGCGGCCCGCTCCAGCCGCAGCGCCAGCCGTTCGCAGCCCGTCCGCAGCTCGCGCCGCTCCCGGTCGGACAGCTCCGGGGGGTGCGAGGCGGGCCAGGTCACGAAGATCCCGCCGTACACCTTCGAACCGGTGGCCAGCGGCAGCGCGGCCATCGCGAACGGGTACGGCAGGACCATGGCGACCCGCGGATAGGAGCGGGCCATCTCCTCCTCGCCGCCCACCCACACCAGCCGCCGCTCCCGCACCGCGCGGGCCACCGGGATCCGCGCACCGAGTCCCATCCGCTCCCAGGGCGCCGCGAACGACCGGGGCAGCCCCGCCATCACCGCCATCTCCAGCACCGGCTCGTCGTCCGGCAGCAGGTAGACCGCACCGGAGTGGGCCCCGACGGCGTCCATCATCGCCGTCAGTGCCGGCGACAGGACCGCCCGTCCGACCGGATCCCCGGGCGCCCGGCCGGACCGCTGTCCCTCGGACACGGCGCCCACCTCCTCGCCCGGCCGTACGATCCCGGGCAACCCAATCTGCCCCCTGCCGACCGCGGGCGCACGGCGAGAGCGGCGTGGACGGACCGGCGGCCGTGCGCCGTGGACCGGCACGACGTCCGACGGACCCGGCCCGCTCCGGGCCGCGGGGCCGCGCGCGGAGGGGCGGTGACGGGCGAGCGGCCGGGCCGCCCGTACGCCCGCACGCCCGCCCGGGTCCCCGTCACTCCGCCCCGGCGACCTCACCGCGCTGTCACAAGGGCTGCGGGAACGTCCCATAAGCGCTGTAATTACGGTCGTGGTCAGTCAGGGTGCTGCGGAGCGCAAGGCGAGAGCCCTGCGTGTCGAAGTTGCCCTGAAGACGGTCACGGGCGGCCCCGCCTCGCCGGAGCGGATGCGGCGCGTCCTCGAACAGGCCCTGGTCTTCTCGAGCGCGAGCCTGGCCGCCGTCTACACGCCCGGCGAGAACGGCGACCTGCTCTGTCTGATCGAGTCGGCCGGCGCCCCCAGGACCCTGTACGGGCTGCGGGAGAGCTACCCCCTCGACGGACGGTCCCCGGCTGCCGACGCCCACCGCACCGGGGTTCCCCTGTGGCTGGGCCCCGAGCAGCTCGCCGACGGCCCGGACTCGCGCCGGATGCCCGCCGGGGACGTCCACCTCGCCGCCCTGCCCGTGCGCGGCGGCGACGGCGGCTGCCTGATCGCCGTCAGCGAGCATCCCCGCGGCTTCGACACCGGCGACCGCGCCTGTCTGGAACTCGTCGCCGAGGCCGTCTCCCTGCCCGTGCCCGGCGAGCCCGACGAGGTCGAGGAGCTGCGCGCCAACTCCTTCAGCCTCGCCATGGACACCGGCCGGGTCGAGGTCGGCGACGAGATCCTGGACCTGTTCGGCCTGCACCGGCACGACTTCGACGGCCGGGTCGAGACCCTGCTCGGCCACACCGTCCCGGACGACCTGCCCGCGCTGATGTCCGTGGTCGAGGCCGACCACATGTCCATCGGCGAACGCGAGCTGGAGTTCCGGGTGCTGCGGGCCGACGGCGGCCCGCCCCGCTGGCTGCGGCTGCGCGGCCGTCTCCTGCCCGGCGGCGAGGGGCACCCGGCCCGGCTCGCCGGGACCGTCGCCGACGTCTCCACCGTGCGCTCCGGCGTCACCGACGTGGCCCGCGTGCAACGCCTGGCCGCCGCCCTCGCCACCGCGGGCACGGTCCGTGACGTCAGCCAGGCCGTCGTGTCCGCGCTGCGGCTCCCGCTGCGGGCCGACCGGATCGCGCTGGCCGAACTCGAGAACGACCGCCTCGTGGTGACCGTCCTCGACCCTCCCGAACCCGAGTCCTGGCCCGAACTGTGGCGGCTGGAGTGGCGCACCGAGTGGCCGGACGCGCCCGTGCGCACCATGCCCACCCTCGCCGCCGCCCTCCGCGAGGGGCGGGCCCGGATCTGGCCAGCCGGCACCACCCTGGAGCCGGCCCTCGCCGACGTCGGCCCCGGCGGCCTCGCCGTCCTGCCGCTGTCCGCCGGGGGCCGCATGGCCGGTGCCTGCCTGATCGGCTGGGACACCCCGCACGACTTCGGGCCCGACGAACGCGCCCTGCTCACCGCCTCCGCCGGACTCGTCGGCCAAGCCCTGATGCGCGCCCACGCCTTCGACGCCGAGCACGAACTCGTCGGTATGCTCCAGCGCCAGCTGCTGCCCCGCCGGCTGCCGAAACTTCCCGGCGCGGTCGCCGTCGCCCGCTATCTGCCGGCCACCGCCGGCCTGGAGGTCGGCGGCGACTGGTACGACGTGATCCCGCTGCCCGACAATCACGTCGCCCTCGTGATCGGCGACGTCCAGGGGCACAGCACCGGTGCCGCCACGCTCATGGGCCAGATGCGCACCGCCCTGCGCGCCTACGCGGCCGAGGGGCACCCGCCGGACGTGGTGGTCTCGCACGCCAACCGGCTCCTGATGGAGCTGGAGACGGACCTCTTCGCCACCTGCTGCTACGTCGAGGTCGACCTGGAGGCCGGCACCGCCTGGTGCGTCCGCGCCGGGCACCCGCCGCCCGTGCTGCGCCACCCGGACGGCGCAACGGAGATCGCCGAGTCCGACGGCGGCCCCCCGCTCGGCGTCGTCACCCAGGCCGACTTCCCGATGACCCCGCTGCGGCTGGTGCCCGGCACCGTGATCGCCCTGACCACGGACGGGCTCGTGGAGTCCGCCGCCATGGACATCGACACCGGCATGGACCGCCTCGCGCACGAACTGTCCGTGTCCGACCCCGCCCACCTGGGCCTCGTCGCCGACGCCCTGCTCGGCAACGCCCACCGCGACGACGACGTCGCCCTGCTCCTGATGCGCTACGACGGCATGGCCGTACGCCCCCTGCGCGAGGGCTGGACGGTGTGGCGGGTTCCCGAGGCCGCCCGGCACGCCCGTCGCTTCACCCGGCGCAGCCTGCGCGCCTGGGGCGTGCCGGCGGACGCCACGGACGCGGCCCTGCTGGTCGTCTCCGAACTCGTCACCAACGCCCTCGTGCACACCGACGGCCCGGTCCGCCTCGACCTCGTGCTCGTCGGCCACCGGCTGCGCATCTCCGTCACCGACACCTCGCCCCGCACGCCCGTCAAACCGACCAGCCTGGGCTGGGAGGCCACCGGAGGCCGCGGCATCCTCCTCGTGGAAGCCGTGTCCGACACCTGGGGAGCGCTGCCGGTCAGCGGCGGCAAGCAGGTGTGGAGCGAGCTGCTGGTGGAGGGATGAGCGGGAGGGACGAGCCGGGGAGTCCCGGCGGTGCTCCGGGTGTTCCCGAGCGCGCGCAGGGTACCCGGCGTCCATGAACACCCTTGCCACCGCCGTGCTGGCGGCCTCCGGAAAGTCGGCTCTGGCCACCGTCGCCTTCGTCGTCGTGGGCGTCGCGCTCGTCGGCGGTCTGATCTGGGCCTTCCGGCTCGGCGCCAGGATCCGCAGCCGCGAGCCCGCCCCGCCGCGTCCCGAGGAACAGCCCCGGATGCCCGCGTCGGGCCCGGTGCGGGAGAGCCACGGGGCGCGCGAGCCCAACGAGATGCCGCGGTCGCAGAACGGCGAGCGCCTCACCCCGCACGAGCTGCGGCCCACCGGCAGCCGCGAGAGCGACGACCAGAGCCGCCCCCGCTGGGACTCGGGGTCCGGCGGCTCCTTCGGCAGCGGCGGCCCCGGTGCCCGCTGACCGTGACGCAGAAAGGCGATGAACGACCGTGACGACCTCACCCCTGGCCGACCGGCCCACCGCCCACGGGCCCGAGACGGGCTGGGCCACGGCCCGCCGGCTGCGCGGCGCCAAGGCCGGGCTCCGCACCTGGATACCGGCCGTGGAACCCCTCGGCGCCGTGCCCGCGACGCGCGGCGGCCCGGAGGGCAACATCGTCAGGGGTGAGGACTGAGAGGCCCCCGCGGGAACCCGCCGCCCCACGCTGCGGCCGTGCGCCTGCTGCTGATGTCCGACACCCACCTCCCCCGGCGCGCCAAGGTGCTTCCCGCGCCGCTGCTGGACGCGCTCGGGGAGGCGGACGTCGTCGTACACGCCGGGGACTGGGTCGACACGGCCACCCTGGACCTGCTGGAGCGCCGCACCCGTCGGCTGATCGGCGTGTACGGCAACAACGACGGCCCCGAACTGCGTGCCCGCCTCCCCGAGACCGCGTACGCCGACCTCGGCGGGCTGCGCCTGGCGGTGGTCCACGAGACCGGCCCCGCGCAGGGCCGGGAGGTCCGCTGCGCCGCCCGCTTCCCCGACGCCGACGTCCTGGTCTTCGGCCACAGCCACATCCCGTGGGACACGACCGCCCCCGGCGGGCTGCGGCTGCTCAACCCGGGTTCCCCGACCGACCGCCGGCGCCAGCCGCACCGCACCTACCTGACGGCCGCCGTGGACGCGGGGCGGCTGACGGACGTCGTCCTGCACCGGCTGCCGCCCCGCTGACGCGGGCGGCTACCGCGCGGCGCGCGGCGGGTGGACCGCCCCCGTCGTCGCCGTCAGCGGGACCCCGCTGCCGCCCCACCGCAGCGCGACGATCTCGGCGGCCACGGACACGGCCACCTCCTCGGGCGTACGCGCCCCCAGGTCGAGCCCCACCGGCGAGCGCAGCCGGGACAGCTCCCGCTCGGTCAGCCCCGCCTCCACGAGCCGGCCCCTGCGCTCGTCGTGGGTACGGCGGCTGCCCATCGCCCCGACGTAGGCGGCGGGCCGCCGCAGCGCGACCTCCAGCAGCGGGACGTCGAACTTGGGATCGTGGGTCAGCACGCAGATCACCGTGCGCCCGTCGGTGTCCGTCCCGCGCAGATAGCGGTGCGGCCACGCCACGACGACCTCGACGCCCGCCGGGAAGCGGCGCGGGGTGGCGAAGACGGGCCGGGCGTCGCACACCGTGACCCGGTAGCCGAGGAAGTCCCCGATCCGGGCGACGGCCGCCGCGTAGTCGATCGCCCCGAACACCAGCATGCGCGGCGGCGGCGCGAACGAGTGCAGGAACACCGGTACGGCGTCCTCGCGCCGCTGACCGCGCGGCCCGTAGTGCCGTACGCCGGTGGCGCCCAGGGCGAGTTCACCGCGCGCGTCGGCGGCGACCGCCGCGTCCAGGCCGCTCGTGCCCAGCGTGCCGGAGGTCCGGTCCGGCCACACCGCGAGCGTGGCCCCGCGCCGGGCGGGCCCGTCCGTCACCGTGGCGACGGCCACCGGCTCGCCCGCCGCGACCGACGCGGCGACCGCCCCGAACGACGGGTCGAGGTCGCGCGTGACGGGCCGCACCAGCACGGTGATCTCGCCGCCGCAGGTCAGACCGACCGCGAAGGCGTCCTCGTCGCTGTAGCCGAAGGTCTCCAGCCTGGCCCCGCCGCTCGCCGCCACCTCCCGTGCCAGCTCGAAGACCGCGCCCTCCACACACCCGCCGGACACGCTGCCCACGGCCTCGTCGCCCGGTCCGACCGCCATGGCGGCGCCCGGGTCGCGCGGCGCGCTGCGGCTGACCGCGACCACGGTGGCGAGCCCGAACGGCTCACCGGCCGCGTACCAGTCCTCGAGCACCGGGAGGATCTCACGCACGCTCCGCTCCTCACCTGACGACGCCACCGCCGGGGCGGGGTCGCGGCCCCGCCCCGGCGAGCGGCTGCCGCACGCCGTCGGGACCGCCGACGAACCCGGCGGCGTCGCCGCCGGCCCACACCGACACCCTCGCACCGGAACGCCGGCGCGGCATCACCGTCGAGGCGCGAGCAACGGTGACGCGCAGGCAACTTACTCCTGGGTCAGAAGCTATTGACGCTGTCCGGGAAAGATCGGACTGTAGTGGACATGCCGAATATTCGGGCACGTCTGCTCGCTGTTCTGGTCGTCCTCTGCGGACTCTGCGGATTCCTGACGGTGGCGGGCACCCCGGCCGCCACCGCCGCCCCCCTCCCCGACTCCCTCCCGTTCGACGGCACCGCGCTCACCGTGTCCGGCGGCCGCTTCGTGGACGGCACCGGCCGCGAGGTCGTGCTGCGCGGCTACAACGTCTCCGGCGAGACCAAGCTCGCCGAGAACGGGGGCCTGCCCTTCGCCTCCGTCGCCGACGCGAAGAAGTCGGCGACGGCCCTGCGCGCCCTCGGCGGCGGCAACTCCGTGCGCTTCCTGCTCTCCTGGGCCTACGCCGAACCGGTGCGCGGCCAGGTCGACACCGCCTACCTGGCCGCCGCCACCGACCAGCTGCGCGCCTTCCTCGACGCCGGCGTCCGCGTCTACCCCGACTTCCACCAGGACCTCCACTCCCGCCACCTCTTCGACCCCGACAGCTGGTACACGGGCGACGGCGCCCCCCGGTGGGCGGTGGAACTCGGCGACTACCCCGACGAGTCCTGCGGGATCTGCCTGTTCTGGGGCCAGAACATCACCCAGAACGGCGCGGTGAAGGCCGCCCAGCACGACTTCTGGCACAACGCCCACGGCCTTCAGGACGCCTTCCTCGCCACCGCCCAGCAGACCATGACGTACGTCCGGCAGCACCTGAGCGCCGAGGAGTTCGCCGGTGTCATCGGCTTCGACCCCTACAACGAGCCCTACGCCGGCACCTACGACTCCGGCCAGAGCAGCCGCACCTGGGAACGCGATCTGCTGTGGCCCTTCTACGTGAGGTTCCGGGCCCGGATGGACGCGGCCGGCTGGCAGGACAAGCCCGCCCTCGTCGAGCCGAACATGTTCTGGAACGCCAACATCGCCTCCCAGAAACAGGAGGGCGGCCTCCTCGACGCGGGCACCCTCGGCCCCCGCTACGTCCTCAACACCCACTTCTACGACCAGAAGGCCATCTCCGCGATCCTGATGTGGGGCAAGGCGGCCGACGGCCAGTACGTCACCGACTTCGCCGCCGTCCGCGAGCGGGCGGCGGCGGCCGGGACGACCGCCGTGGTCAGCGAGTTCGGCCACCCCCTCGCCGGCACGGTCTCCGACAAGGCGCCCACCGTCCTCAAGGCCATGTACCAGGCCCTCGACTCGCGGGTGAAGGGCGCGGCCTGGTGGACGAACCCGGCCGGCTCCGGACCGGTCCTCTCCGGCAGCCAGTGGCAGTGGGACGTTTATCACGGCCGCCACCACGAGCTGATGAACGGCAACCCCGACAAGGTGCTCACCACCGGCGACGCCTGGAACGACGAGGATCTCTCCGCCGTACGCCTCGACGACGGCGGAAAGGTGACTCTCCGTCAGGACGCGCGGCTGCTCGACCGGATCTACCCGAGCGCCACCTCCGGCACCACCCTGGCCTTCAGCTACGAGGACCGCTCCCGCGACGGCTCGACCACCCTCACCTGGAACCCGGTGCCGAGTTCGCTGCCCGGCGTGGCGCAGCTCGTGGGCTCCGGGCAGTACGGACTGCTCGTGTGGCGCTCCGGCAGCGGCTCGGCGCCGACCGAGCTGCACCTGCCCGCCTCGTTCCCGACCGCCTCGACGACCGTGGTCTCCGACCTCGGCACCGTCCACGCCCCGTCGGCGTACACCGCCACCGGCCCGGTCGGTGTCGCCGCCGAGCCGGGCGGCACCGGAAGCCGGCGACTGCTGCTCACCGACACCGACTCGGGCACCGTGCACTACGCCCTGGTGACCAACGGCGCCACCGCCCCGGCCCCGGCCCTGCTGGCCGCGGCCCGCGGTGAGCTGGCCGCGTGGGCGGCGCAGCGGATCGGCGGGTGACGGGCCCGCCCGTGCGCCCGGGCCCGTCCGGCCCCGGCGCACGGGCGGGCGTCCCGGCTCAGCCCGCCGGAGACGTCCAGTCGGCCGCGACACGGCCGAGCCGCACCCGCTGCGGGTGGTCGCCCACCGGCACCGAGACGACCTTGCGGCCGGTGGCGAAGTCGATCGCCGTGACCTGGTCGGCCCCGCTCTCGGAGACGACGCAGTCCTTGCCGTCGCCGCCGACCGTCGCCCAGTACGGCTTGGAGACGGGGACCAGCGGGCCCTCCTGGAGGGTGGCGCGGTCGACGACGGTCGCGTAGTCGTCCATCGTGCCCGCCACGCACAGCTTGCTGCCGTCCGGCCGCATCGACAGCCCGTGGTGCCGGGAGTCGTTGACGAACGTGGTGCGGTCGTCGCTCGTGGCGGGGTTCTCCGGCAGTGTCTTGGTCCGGGTGATCCGGTCCGTGGCGACGTCGTACTCGAAGAACCCGTTGAAGAACGAGACCTGGAAGTACAGCTTCGACTCGTCCGGCGAGAACGCGGCCGGGCGCACGGCGTCCGAGTGGTCCGAGAGGCCGATCGCGTCCAGCCGCTGCCGCATGTCGATCGTCTTCACCGGCCGGTACGTCGTCGCGTCGACGACGGTGATGCGCCGGTCGCCCTTGGTCCAGTCCAGCCACGGCGCGTCGAGGGCGGTGGTCACGTCGCCGATCGACATGGTCCAGATGTACTTGCCGTCCTGGGTGAAGACGTTCTCGTGCGGCTTGTCGCCCGTGGCGTACGAGCCGAGCTGCCTGCCGGTCTCGATGTCGAGCACGTGGACGGTGTTCGACGTCGAGGCGGAGACCGCGACCCGCTTCCCGTCGGGAGAGACGGCCATGTGGTCGGCCCGGTAACCCGACACCGGGAAGCGCCAGTTGACGGCTCCCGTCGCCACGTCGATCGAGACGACGTCGGCGAAGCTGGGCCGGGAGACCACCACGGAGGCGCCGTCCGGCGTGGAGTACATGTCGTCGACGAACTGGTCGTGACCCTCGCCGACGCTGTTGCGGATCGTCATGAAGGCGATCCACCGGATCGGGTCGGCGTTGATCTCCGCCATCCGCTGGTCCTTGTCGGGAACGACGTTGATCCGGCCGATCCTCGCGTAGTCCCCGGTGGACTTGATGACGTCCGCGGTGCCGTCCCAGTTGTTGGCGACCAGCAGCACCTGGCGCAGCGCGGCGGCGTCGGTGGCGGGGGTCGCGGCGTTGGCGACGGCGGTGGGGGCGGTGGCGGTCAGGACGAGGGCGGCGGCTACGGAGCAAAGGTGCCTGGTTCTGAAGGCAGCCATGACTGCTCTCTCCTCTGGGGTGGGGGCACGTGCGGGCAGCTGTGCAGGGAGGTCCCGAATCTGAACACGCGAGCGTTCAAAGTTGACTTACTGGAAAGTAAGGAAGGGGTGCCCTTCGCCACAAGGCGCGTGCACGACAAAATCGGGAGACAGGACGACGAGGGAGGAACCGTGGCGGGCAGGCTGAGGGCGCCGACCGGCCGCTATGCCGGCAAGTCCGCCGCGGAGCGGCAGGCCGAGCGGCGGCGCAGGTTCCTGGACGCGGCGCTGCGGCTGTTCGGCGGCACCCCCGGTTACCGGAGCACCACGGTCGCGGCGCTCAGCGAGGCGGCCGGCCTGTCGACACGGCAGTTCTACGAGGAGTTCCGCACCCTCGAGGACGTCCTGGCCGCGCTGCACCTCCAGGTCAACGACCAGTCCGAGGAAGCGGTCGTGGCCGCCTTCGCCGCCGCCCGGCACCTGCCGCTCGCGGAGCGGGTCGCCGCGTTCTTCCGCGCCTACGCCGGCAGTGTCACCGCCGACCCGTGCCGCATCCGCATCACCTTCGTCGAGATCGTCGGCGTCAGTGCCCGCATGGAGGAGCAGCGCCTCGCGCGGCGCGCCCGCTGGGTCGAGCTCATCTGCGCCGAGGCCGACGCCGCGGCCGGCCGGGGCGAGGCCGCCCCCCGCGACTACCGCCTCGCCGCGACGGCCTTCATCGGCAGCGTCAACGGCCTCCTGCACGACTGGAGCGCGGGCTGGGTGGACGCCACCCTCGACGAGGTGGTGGACGAACTGGTGCGGCAGCTGCTGGGCATCCTGCGCCCCGCGGAATGGAGCTCCCAAGAGGGCCCGCAAGGGACCCGTTGACGGCCGGTCCGCATCGGCGCACCGGCCGCCGTGCCGACCTCCTCACCCCGCCCCCTCGTCCCGTCCGCCGCCGGTCGTCCTCTGCTACTCGTCCCAGGCCTGGATCATCGTCTGCCCGACGATCTTGCCGTCGCGCAGGGTGATCATCGACTCGGACAGGACGCGGACGCCGTCCGCGTATTCGCAGGACTCGCTGAAGGCGGCGCGGTCGCCCTGCACCACGCAGTCCTCCAGCCGGTGCGACATGTCCCGGCTGTACACGTCCTCGAGCATCTCGGCGATCTCGTCGCGGCCGTGCAGGACCGCCGGGTGGCTGGGCTGGGTGTTGCGGTCCACGACGCGGATCTCCGCGTCGTCCGCGTAGAGCGACAGCAGCGTCGCCGGTGTCTGGCCTTCTATGCCCCTGCGCAGGGTCTCGGAGTCGAAGGCGGAACCCGTCGCGGTGCCCATGGTGACCTCCTTCGAGGACCACGGACCGCGGGGGACGGCCCGGCGGGCCCTCACCCTTCGAGACTCCTCCGCCGCACCGCGCTCGGCAAGCGCAGCCCCCCGTTGCGTCCACCGGGTGAGCGCCTCCCGGCACCCGTGTCCGCGGGGCCGCCCCGCGCGTTGCTGCAGGCATGATCTCCACTCGTCGCATCGTCGCCGTCGCCGCTCTCGCCGCCGGGGTCACCGGCCTCGCCGCACCCCTGGCGAGCGCCGCCGAAGCCCCGGCCGTGGGCAAGCTGAACCCGCTCAGCGCGCTGGACTCGCTCGCCGAGGCGCAGGTCCCCGCCGAGCAGCGGGGCGAACTGCCCTCGGTCTCGGGTCAGCTGGGCGAGCTGAACAAGGTGAAGGGGCTCCGGCAGCTCAACGAACTCCAGCAGATCACCGGCCTCGTCGCCCCCGTCACCGGCCTGGTGCCGGCAGTCCGGACCTGACTCACGGCCGCAGGATTCCGCAAGGCCCGGTGGGGCCGCCCGGAGCACGGGCGGCCCCACCGGCGTGTCAGCCCGCCGTCGCCAGGAACTGCGTCGCCGCCAGCTCGGCGTAGAGCGGGTCGGCGGCCACCAGCTCACCGTGGGTGCCCACCGCCCGCACCTGCCCGGCCTCCATGACGACGATCCGGTCGGCCGACGTCACCGTCGACAGCCGGTGGGCCACCACGAGGACGGTGGTCGTGCGGGCCACGTCCGCGACGGTGTCGCGCAGGGCCGCCTCGTTCACCGCGTCCAGCTGGGAGGTCGCCTCGTCCAGCAGCAGCAGCCGCGGGTTGCGCAGCAGCGCACGGGCGATCGCCACCCGCTGGCGCTCACCGCCGGACAGCTTGGTCCCGCGGTGCCCGACCAGCGTGTCGAGCCCGTCCGGCAGACCGCCGACCAGCGTGTCCAGACGGGTCGTCTTCAGCACCTGCCGCACGGTGTCGTCGTCGGCGTCCGCGTTCCCCAGCAGCAGGTTGTCGCGCAGCGTCCCCGACAGCACCGGGGCGTCCTGCTCGACGTAGCCGATGGCGGCGCGCAGCCGGCTCAGCTCCCAGTCCGGCAGCGGACGGCCGTCGAAGGCGATCGTCCCGGAGTCGGGGTCGTAGAACCGCTCGATCAGCGAGAACACCGTCGTCTTGCCGGCGCCGGACGGGCCGACGAACGCGGTCATGCCGCGCGCCGGCACGTCGAACGTCACCCCGTGGTGGACGTACGGCAGATCGTCGGCGTACCGGAAGCGGACGTCGGTGAAGGCCAGCGAGGCCGGTTCGGCCGCCGGTGACGGCAGGGGGGCGGGGCGGGACGCCGGTTCGGCGGGCAGCAGCAGCGTCTCCTGGATGCGGCCGAGCGCCGCCGAGCCCGCCTGGTACTGCACGACGGCGCCGATGACCTGCTGGATCGGCGACATCAGGTAGAAGACGTACAGCAGGAACGCCACCAGCGTCGCGATGTCGATCGCGCCCGTGGCGACCCGCGCCCCGCCGACCGCCAGCACCGTGATGAACGCGCTCTGCATCGCCAGACCGGCCGTGTTGCCCGCGGCGGCCGACCACTTGGCGGCCGACACGCTCTGCCGCCACGAGTCCTCCGCCGCCGCGTGCAGCGCCTCCTCCTCACGGTCCTCGGCACCCGCCGCCTTCACCGTGCGCAGCGCGCCCAGCACCCGCTCCAGCGAGGCACCCATCACCCCGACCGCGTCCTGCGCCCGGCGGCTGGCCCGGTTGATGCGCGGCACGATCACCCCGATGACCGTCCCGGCGACCAGGATCACCGCGAGGGTGACCCCGAGCAGCACCGGGTCCACCACCCCCATCAGCACCACCGTCCCGACGAGCGTGAGCCCGCCGGTGCCGAGGCCGACCAGCGAGTCGGTGGTGACCTCCCGCAGCAGGGTCGTGTCCGAGGTGATGCGGGCCATCAGGTCACCGGGCTCGCTGCGGTCCACCGCCGCGATCCGCAGCCGCAGCAGATACGACGACAGCGCCCGCCGCGCGTTCAGCACCACCGACTCGGCCGTGCGCCGCAGCACGTACGAACCCAGCGCGCCCACCGCCGCGTTGGCGACCACCAGGACCGACAGCAGCACCAACGCGCCGGTGATCGCCCGGTCGTGGGACAGGTCGTCGATCAACCCCTTCGCCACCAGCGGCAGCAGCAGTCCGGTCGCACCGGTGACCAGCGAGAGCAGCGCCCCCGCCAGCAGCGTCCAGCGGTGCGGTCTGACGTAGTCGAGCAGCAGCCGCCACGGGGGCTGGACGGCGGCCGTCTCTGCGATGCTCACGAGGCTCCTCGATGCCGGTCGGGTTGCGGCGTTCAGGCTACGTCGCGCCCCGCGCGACCGGGCCCGGGGACGTCCTCCCGGCCGGTGACCTGGCTCGATGTGCGTCGCCTACCGATCAGTCACGCGTAGGGTCGGAGGCGGACGGTCGGCCGCCGACGAAAGGAACAGCACCATGGCGCAGGAAGTGCGCGCAGTGATCGCACCGGGGAAGAACGAAGCGGTGCGCGTGGAGACGATCCTCGTGCCGGACCCCGGACCCGGGGAGGCCGTGGTGCAGATCCAGGCCTGCGGGGTGTGCCACACCGACCTGCACTACAAGCAGGGCGGCATCAACGACGACTTCCCCTTCCTGCTGGGCCACGAGGCGGCCGGCGTCGTGGAGGCGGTCGGCGAGGGCGTCACCGACGTGGCCCCCGGCGACTTCGTGATCCTGAACTGGCGGGCCGTGTGCGGCCAGTGCCGGGCCTGTCTGCGCGGACGCCCGTGGTACTGCTTCGACACCCACAACGCGGACCAGAAGATGACCCTCGCCTCGACGGGGCAGGAGCTGTCCCCGGCGCTGGGCATCGGCGCCTTCGCGGAGAAGACGCTGGTCGCCGCCGGTCAGTGCACCAAGGTCGACCCGTCCGTGTCGCCGGCGGTGGCCGGACTCCTGGGCTGCGGCGTGATGGCCGGCATCGGCGCCGCGATCAACACCGGCGACGTCGGCCGCGGCGACACCGTCGCCGTCATCGGCTGCGGCGGGGTCGGCGACGCGGCGATCGCCGGGGCGAACCTGGCGGGCGCGGCGAAGATCATCGCCGTCGACATCGACGACCGCAAGCTGGCCACCGCCCGCACGATGGGCGCCACCCACACCGTCAACTCCAAGGAGACGGACCCGGTCGAGGCGATCCGCGAGCTGACCGGCGGCTTCGGCGCGGACGTGGTGATCGAGGCGGTCGGCCGCCCGGAGACGTACCGGCAGGCCTTCTACGCCCGCGACCTCGCCGGCACCGTCGTGCTGGTGGGTGTACCCACCCCGGAGATGAAGCTCGAACTGCCGCTGCTGGACGTCTTCGGACGCGGCGGCGCGCTGAAGTCGTCCTGGTACGGCGACTGCCTGCCCTCCCGTGACTTCCCCATGCTGATCGACCTGCACCAGCAGGGCCGCCTGGACCTCGGCGCGTTCGTGACCGAGACCATCGCACTCGACGAGGTGGAGCAGGCCTTCGAGCGGATGCACCACGGCGACGTGCTGCGCTCGGTGGTGGTGCTGTGATGGCCACCCGCATCGAACGCGTCGTCACCTCCGGCCGGTTCAGCCTCGACGGCGGCACCTGGGACGTCGACAACAACGTCTGGATCGTCGGCGACGACCACGAGGCCGTCGTCATCGACGCCGCCCACGACGCCGACGCCGTGCTCGCCGCCCTCGGCGACCGCCGGCTGACCGCCATCGTGTGCACCCACGCCCACAACGACCACATCGACGCCGCGCCCGCCCTCGCCGACGCGACCGGCGCCACCGTCTGGCTGCACCCCGACGACCTCCCGCTGTGGCGGATGACCCACCCCGACCGCGAGCCCGACGCCCACCTGGTGGACGGTCAGGTCATCGAGGTCGCCGGCGCCGACCTCACCGTGCTGCACACGCCCGGCCACGCGCCCGGCGCGGTCTGCCTGTACGAGCCGGGGCTCGGCGTCCTCTTCACCGGCGACACCCTGTTCCAGGGCGGCCCCGGCGCCACCGGCCGCTCCTACTCCCACTTCCCGACCATCATCGACTCCATCCGCGACCGCCTCCTGACCCTCCCGCCCGAGACGAAGGTCCTCACCGGCCACGGCGACCCGACCACCATCGGCGCGGAGGCCCCCCACCTCCAGGAGTGGATCGCCCGGGGCCACTGACCGGCCCGTCCGGCCCCGTCCTCGGCCGACCGGGCGACCCGCCGCAAAAGGCGACAGGAGATGTCCGGCTTCCACGTGATCCTCGATGACGTCGACGACGCGTCGGCGAGGACACCCACAGGAGGTCGCACATGTCCGGTCCGCTGGAAGGCAGGGTCGCCCTGGTCGCCGGGGCGACCCGGGGAGCGGGGCGGGGCATCGCCGTGGAACTGGGGGCGGCCGGCGCCACCGTCTACGTCACCGGCCGCTCCACCCGCGCCCGCCGCTCCGAGTACGACCGCCCCGAGACGATCGAGGACACCGCCGACCTGGTCACCGAGGCGGGCGGCCACGGCATCGCCGTACCCACCGACCACCTCGAACCCGCCCAGGTCCGCGCGCTCGTAGACCGGATCGCCGCCGAGCAGGACCGCCTCGACCTCCTCGTCAACGACATCTGGGGCGGCGAGAACCTCTTCGCCTGGGACACCCCCGTCTGGGAGCACGACCTCGACGACGGCCTGCGGCTGCTGCGGCTCGCCGTCGAGACCCACGCGATCACCAGCCACCACGCCATGCCGCTCCTGCTGCGCCGGCCCGGCGGCCTGGTCGTCGAGGTCACCGACGGCACCGCCGAGTACAACCGCGACACCTACCGCGTGAACTTCTTCTACGACCTCGCCAAGGCCTCCGTCCTGCGGATGGCCTTCGCCCTCGCCCACGAACTCGGCCCGCGCGGCGCCACCGCCCTCGCGCTCACCCCCGGCTGGATGCGCTCCGAGATCATGCTCGACCAGTTCGGGGTGCGCGAGGACAACTGGCGCGACGCCCTCGAGGCGGTCCCGCACTTCGCCATCTCCGAGACGCCCCGCTACGTCGGCCGCGCCGTCGCCGCCCTCGCCGCCGACCCCGACGTCGCCCGCCGCAACGGGCAGTCGCTGTCCAGCGGATCGCTCGCCCCCGAGTACGGCTTCACCGACCTCGACGGCAGCCGCCCCGACGCCTGGCGCTACCTCGTCGAGGTCCAGGACGCGGGCGGACCGGCGGACACGACGGGCTACCGGTGAGCCGGTCCACGTCCGTGGCTCCGGCCGGCGGTGAGGCGGGGGCCGTCCCCCCGGGATCGCCCACCGCCCATCGCCCACCGCGAGGATCAGCCGGCCAGTGCGGCGGTGAGCGCCGCGAGCACCCGCTCGCCGTCCTCCTCCGTCGTACGCCAGTTGCTGAACGCCGCCCGCAGCCCCGGCATCCCGCCGTACACCGTCGGCGTCAGGAAGGTCTCCCCGGACTCGGCGACCGCCCGCGCCAGGGCGGCCACCCGGGCCTCGGTGGGATCGTCGGCGAGGATGAGGCAGACGACGTTCAGCCGGACCGGTGCCAGCAGCCGCAGCCCGTCCAGGGCGGCCACGCCCTCGCCCGGCCGGGCCGCCGGCGCCACGTTCCGCTCGACGATCTCGCGGTGATCCGCCGGACAGACCCCGAGCAAGGAGCGGGCCGCCGCACCCGGTCCACCCGGGAGGAAGTGGACCGCGGGTAAGTTCACCGTTTCGTCACAGAACGGGCGGCACTACAACCGAAGCGCCGGCGAACGGGTCTAGTGGGTGGAGTCGCCGGAATCGGGCCAGGGAGAGGCAGTGGCAGTCATGGGGGACATACGCAGACGAGGTGCCGTCGTGCTCGGGGTCACGGGGCTGATCGCGCCGCTGACGCTCGCGCTGGGCGCGGCGCCCGCACAGGCCGCGAGCTGCACCACGCAGGCCGGGCCGTACCAGAAGCAGGTCGAGAGGTTCCTCGGCCGGCCGGTCGACGGGAAGCAGTCGTCGGCCGACTGCAAGGCCGTCCAGGCCTTCCAGAACAAGCACGGCATCACGCCGAACATCGGCTACGCGGGACCCGTCACCTGGGGTGTGATGGATCTCATGAACAAGCAGAAGGCGGTGGGCACCAAGCCCAACAAGGCGGGCAAGTGCCCGACCAACAAGGGCCGCATCGCCTGCGTGAACCTCACCCTCCAGATCAGCTGGATCCAGGACGGCAGTCGCCTCGTCTACGGGCCGGTTCCGGTCCGCACCGGACGCGACGGCTACGAGACCCGTACCGGCCTGAAGAAGGTCTACTGGCGCAACATCGACCACGTGTCGAGCATCTACAACGTGCCGATGCCGTACAGCCAGTTCTTCGACGGGGGCCAGGCCTTCCACTCGGTCGGCGTCAGCATGTGGAACCCGCCCGGTTCGCACGGCTGCGTCAACATGACGAAGACGACCGCGAAGAAGTACTGGTCCCTGCTCAAGACCGGCGACGACGTCTTCGTGTACGGCCGCAAGCCGGGCACCTGACCGGTACTCGGCCGGCGGCGGGCGAGGGGACGGGGCAGAACGGACGTGACCAGTGACACGTCCGTTTTGTCCGTTTAACTCGTGTATTACTCACATCGCCTTCACCCCGGGCACCGTAAGATTCACACCATGTCCACCACTGTTGAACACCTCACCGAGCGCTCGGCGCGATCGGCCGCGGAGGTCAACGAGGAGATCAGGGCCCTGTGGCTCCGGTCGGGCGGGACACTGACGGGCGAGCAGCGCGAGGAGTACCGGCGGCTCGTCCTGGAGTGGGCCGCCGTGGCCCCGCAATCGGTCGAGGCGGCCTGACAGCCGTCCGCCCGCGGGGTCTTCCGCCTCGCAGCTCCGCCCCCGCAACTCCGTCCGGGCATCCCTCGCGGGTGCCCTTCTCGTTGTCCGGCGCCGCCGAAGGTGCCCTGCGTCACTGTGCTCGCCGCCACCGTGCCCTGCGTCGCCGAGGAGACGTCACCGGGCCCCGTGCCGCCGTGCCCTGCGTCACCTCACCCCCAGCTCGCCGAATACTGCCGCTGGTACGCCTTGCGGTCCTGCTCCGCCCGGATGTACCGGGTCGCCACCAGCGCGACCAGACTGCCCGCGATCACCAGCAGGCCGGGCCCGATGTTGCGCGGATCGGTGAGCCGCGCCACCGGCGACACCGCGTCCGTGCCGCCCGTCACCGGCGTCGTCGAGCCCGGCGTGACCGACCCCGGGGCCACCGCCGCCTGCGTCGGTGACGACGACGGCTCGGGAGCGCCCTCGGACGGCGCGGGCGAGGCGCCGTTTCCCGCGGCGTCGGACGGTGCCGCCACGATCAGCTGCACCCCGAGCTGCGCCAGCGCCTTCGTCACCGGCTGGAAGAAGGTCGTACCGCCCGTCGTGCAGTCACCGCTGCCGCCCGAGGTGACGCCGAGCGCGATGCCCTCGGAGAACATCGGCCCGCCGCTGTCGCCGGACTCGGCGCACACGTTCGTCTCGATCAGCCCGGAGACGGTGCCCTCCGGATAGTTGACCGTCGCGTCGAGGCCGGTCACCTCACCGTCGCGCAGGCCCGTCGTGCTGCCGCTGCGGAACACCCGCTGCCCCACGGCCGCGTCGCCGACGCCCGTGATCCGCACGCCGTTGCCGTCGCCGATGGCCACGATGTCCGCACCCGGGCCGGCCTCCCCGCCGGCGTACTGCACGAGCGAGAAGTCGGAGCCGGGGAACGTCGAGTTGACCGTCCGGCCCACCTGCCGGGTGCCCTGATTGTCCGCGAACCAGCTGGAACCGGCGGGGCCGCAGTGTCCGGCGGTCAGGATGAAGTCGTCCGACCCGTTGGTCACGTTGAAGCCCGCCGAACAACGCCCGCCGGTCGACAGGATGGGCTGGGCGCCGTTGAGCCGGGTGGTGAAGGTGCCCCCGGTGCGTTCCATGCGGACGAAACCGCCGATGCCCGACGCCACGTCCGTCATCCGCCCCCAGTCGGAGGCGGACACGGTGCTGTCGCCGCGCACCACGACCTGGTTGGACCTGTAGTCCATCACCCACGCGGTGCCGGCCACCCGGGGCGCCGAACGCAACGCCGCCGCAGCCGACTTCAGCTCGTTCATGCTGTGCCCGACCACCTTCGCCTCGGCGCCCGCCGCGCGGACCGTCGCGGCCGTGGCCTCGTCGGTGACCGCGACGACCGGACGCCCCGCCGAGTCGACCCAGGTGCCCGCCGTCCGCGAGGTTCCGAGCCGCTTCACCAGATCCGCGCCGGTGCTCGCGACGGACCGCGCCGCGCCGCCCGGCACGGTCGTGGTGGCGGGCGTCTCGCTCGCCATGGCGGCCTGCGTGACCATGGCGCCCCCCAGGAGGAGCCCGCCGACGGCCGCCAGCCGTGTCGCTCGCCTGACGATCCGTCGTCGTACGTGCCTCATGCCTGGCTCCCGGGAACAGCGAACGCGCGGTACCGACACCGCGGGGCCCTCCGGTCGTCGAGGACCCTCACTTCCTTACGCGCCGGGACCCGGCCGCGTTCAGCCCGGAAACGATCACCTCACGGCTTGCGGGCCACCCCGCCGAACATGGCGACCTCCGCCGGCTCCGCCCCGCCGGTCCCCTCCGGCCGCCAGCGCGAGCAGGACACCACGCCCGGCTCCAGCAGCTCCAGACCGTCGAAGAAGCGGGCCACGTCCTTCGGCGTGCGCTGGGTCAGCTTCGGCGTGCCGTGCTCGTTCCAGAACCTGACGGCCTCGTCGACGTCCGGCATCGACGGGCTGGTGACGGTGTGCGAGAGCACCAGGTGACTGCCCGCCGGCAGCCTGTCCACCAGCCGGCGCACCAGGGCGTACGGGTCCTCCTCCTCGCCGACGAAGATGACGACGCCCAGCAGCATCAGCGCCACGGGCTCGCTGAAGTCCAGCGTCTTCGCGGCGTGTTCGAGGATCGCGTCGACGTTGCGCAGGTCCTCGTCGAGATAGTCGGTACGGCCCTCGGGCGTGCTGGTGAGCAGGGCGCGGGCGTGCGCCAGGACCAGCGGGTCGTTGTCGACGTAGACGATCCGCGCGTCCGGGGCGGCGGCCTGCGCCACCTCGTGGGTGTTGTCCGCGGTGGGCAGGCCGGTGCCGATGTCGAGGAACTGGCGGATCCCGACGTCGTGGACCAGATGGCGCACGGCACGGCCCAGGAAGAGGCGGTCGGCGCGGGCGTACTCGCCGATGCCGGGGTGCAGCCGGCGGATCTGGTCGCCGGCCGCCCGGTCGACCTCGTAGTTGTCCTTGCCGCCCAGCCAGTAGTTCCAGATGCGGGCGGTGTGCGGCTGGTCGGTGTTGATGCGGTCGCGCAGCGACTGTGCCGCCTCGTCCACGGCCGGCGGGTTCTCGGTCACGGAGCTGCTCCTGGGATGCCTGGTCTTTACGGTCCTTGTGGGTCAAGAAGCAATCTAGACGGAGGAGTTGTCCTGCGTGCCCGGTCCGACGCTTTGCGCAGCCGCCGACCGCCGGCGCCCCTCTATCGTGAGCCCATGACCAGGATCCCGCACGAATCGTCCGGTGAACCGAATCCGCTGCGCGCCCTCACCCTCGACCGCCTCCGACGCCGGACGAGCATGAAGTGGCGCACCTACCCCGACGACGTCCTGCCGCTGTGGGTCGCCGAGATGGACGTCCCGCTCGCCGAGCCGGTCGTCCGGGCGGTCGGTGACGCGATGGCCCTGGGGGACACCGGCTATCCGGTCGGCAGCGGCTACGCCGAGGCGCTGGCCGCGTTCGCCGCGAAAAGGTGGGGCTGGCACGGTCTCGCGGTCGAGCGGACGGCGATCGTGCCCGACGTGATGCTGGGCGTCGTCGAGATGCTCCGGCTCGTGACCGGACCCGGTGACCCGGTCGTGGTCAACCCGCCGGTGTATCCGCCGTTCTTCGCGTTCGTCGAGCACATGGACCGCCGGATCGCCGAGGCGCCGCTCGGCGCGGACGGGCGGCTCGACCTCGATGTCCTGGAAGCGGCCTACCGGCGGGCCGCCGCGGGCGGCGGGCGCGCCGCGCACCTGCTGTGCAGCCCGCACAACCCGACCGGCACGGTCCACACCGCCGGCGAACTCGCCGCCGTGGCCGCCCTCGCCGACCGGTACGGCGTCCGGGTGGTCGCCGACGAGATCCACGCCCCGCTCACGGCCGCCGGCGTCGACTTCGTGCCGTACCTGAGCGTGCCCGGCGCGGACAGCGGCCTGTCGCTGATGTCGGCGTCGAAGGCGTGGAACCTGGCCGGGCTCAAGGCCGCCCTCGCCGTCGCGGGCCCCGCGGCCGGAGCCGACCTGGCGCGGCTGCCGGAGGAGGTCGGTCACGGTCCGAGCCACGTCGGCGTCCTCGCCCACACCGCCGCCCTGCGCGACGGCACGGCCTGGCTGGACGCCCTGCTCACCGGCCTCGACGACAACCGCCGCCTGCTCGCCGCCCTCCTCGCCGACCGGCTGCCCGGCGTCGGGTACCGGCCCGGCGAGGGGACGTATCTGGCCTGGCTGGACTGCCGGGCGCTCGGCCTCGGCGACGACCCGGCGCGGGTCTTCCTGGAGCGGGGCCGGGTCGCGCTCAGCCCCGGACCGGATTTCGGCACCGGCGGCGCCGGGCACGTACGGCTGAACCTCGCGACCCCGCCCGACATCCTCACCGAGGGGGTGCGGAGGATGGCCGCCGCACTGCGCTGACCCCCGGCGCACGTGCCTAGACTGCGGGCATGGACGACAAGGCGCTCGACCGGCTCGGAGCAGGGAAGTACCTGCTGATCACCAGCTACCGCAAGAACGGGACCGGGGTCGCCACCCCGGTGTGGGTGGTGCGCGACGGGGACACCCTCGGGGTCTGGACGGTCGCCGACTCCTGGAAGGTGAAGCGGATCAGGGCCCGCGGCGACGTCATGGTCGGTCCCTGCGACGTGCGCGGCAACCCCACCGGAGAGCAGATCCCGGCCCGTGCCGAGATCTGCGACGCGCGGACCACCGCCCGCTACCGCACCCTGCTCGCCCGCAAGTACGGCGTCCTCGGCCGCCTCACGCTGCTCGGCAGCAGGCTTCGGCGGGGTCCGGACGGCACGGTCGGGATCCGCGTGACCCTCGACGGCTGAGGGGGCGGGGACCGCCCGGCCCCCGCCCCCTCCCGCCCACGGCCGCGCGGGCTACGGCGCGTCCGTCACCGTTCCGGTCCGGACGGGACGGCCGGGCAGCGGCTCGCCCTCGTCGTCGGTGAGCGCCAGGCGCACCGACTCGGCCGGCTCGGCCACCTGGTCCACCACCGTCGCCACGGTGAAGTCGGCGGTGGTGGTCCCGGCCGGGACGTTCACCCAGACCCACAGACCCGCCTGTGACAACGGGCGTTCCGGGTCGGGCAGTTCACCGGTCTGGTCCGTCAGCCACCGTGGGTCGACGTCCTTGGTGGACAGCTCGGCGCCCTCGGTGACCGCGAGCACCCGCACCGGCTGCCAGAACTCCACGTCCGCGGGTTCGGACAGGGAGATCCGCCAGGCCAGCGTTCCGCCCTCGGTCACCCGGTCCGTGACCGGGGTCAGGGTCGCCTCGGGCGCGGGGTCGTCGTTCTCCGCGGTGACACCGCCCCGGTAGGAGCCGACGACGGCGCCGCGCACGGCCTTCGCGAGGAGGTCGTGCTGCTCGTCGTAGCCGAAGCGGGTGTCGCCCCGCACCTCGACCGGTACGTCGAGCGGGGTGGCGCCGGGCCGTACCGTGACGAGCCGGTCCACGGACCGGCCGGTCCCGGGGTCCAGGACGGAGAAGCGCACCGTGCCGCTGCCGTGCCCGGAGACCCGTACCGGGATGTGGTACGTCCGGGTCCCGGAGTCGCCCTCCTTGACGGTGAGGCGCCCGATGTCGACGCGCGGCAGGGCCGCCGCCCGCACCGCGGGGCTACCGGGCGCCCAGCCCCAGGCGTCCATCAGCCAGGCCTTCCCGGACGCCGAACGCGGGGTCAGCTCCAGCGACCTGACGTGCCCGAGGTCGAGTCCGGCGCGGGTCGCCGCGGTCAGCGGGACGCGCACTTCGCGCGCCCAGTAGGAGGCGGTGCGCTCGCTGCCGGGCAGCCCGTCGACCGTGATCCGGCCGAGCCGGGCCCGACGGCCCGCGGAGTCGGTGACCGACACGTCCAGCTCGGTGCCGGTCGTGTTCGGCGGCACGAACACGCGCAGCGCCAGGCTCCCGGCGTCGGCGAGGGAGAGCGGCGCGGCCGGACGGACGCGCGTCGCCGTGCCCGGTGCCGTCCAGTTCAGTGCCACCGCGCCGCGGCCGGCCTCCTCGGCGGTCTGCCACCACGCGAAGTGGGGCGAGGACCCCTTGGTGCCGTCGGGCAGACAGGCCTCGGCGGGGTCGGGGTCGACCGCCGCGCACAGCCTGCCGCCGGTCACCCGCACCCCGCCGTCGGGCAGGAACCCGGCCGTGCGGCGGGCGCCGACGGCGTGGGTCAGCACCCTGGCCGGGTCCGCGGACGGGGCGCGCCGCCCCGAGCCGTCGAGCAGCGGGCGCACCCGGTCGTCACCGGCGACGAACAGCCGGGCCGCGGCGGCGATGTAGGTGGCGCCGGCCCGGTGCTGCTGGTCGGCGGTCAGCCGGGTGCGGGTGCCCGCGGAACACACCGGGTCGGGCTGCTCCGGGTCGTCCCAGAAGTCGTCGGAGGAGGGCGCCTCGGACCGGCCGGGCGTCCACTCGGTGTTGAAGAAGTTGTGGTTCGCGCCGACCACGTACACGGCGCTGTGCAGAGCGGTGCCACGGCTGACGCCGCGTGTGCCGTCGACGTACACCTCGCCCTGGAGGTCGGAGACGTCACCGTCGCAGCCCGGCAGGATCGTCGCGGAGGGCACGTCGGCGACCGGATTCTGGCCGAAGATCGTCGGTCCGATGAGGACGGTGCCGCGGATCTTCCAGCGGACCGGACCGCGGTAGCCGTCCTGGGCGGCCGGCGGCGGGTACAGGCTGTCCATCGCCGCCCGGTTGACGCCTTCGCCGCCGCGGGAGTGCCCGACGAGCAGGACGCGCGAGAGGTCGGCCGTCGGGACGCCGCGCACGGCCGCCGGGGCGGTGCCGGGGCGGGCGGCCCAGCCGGCCCATGTCGCCAGGTGCTGCCGCACCAGCGAGGACCGGGCCTGTGCGCCGCCGTCCTCGGCCTCCCAGTCCTGGCCGTTGATGCCGTTGGCGGAGATCGACACCGTCACATAGCCCTGGGAGGCGAGGAGCTGCTGGTCCTTCAGGTACCCCCGGTGGCTCGGGACCGCCTTCGTCCCGGCCGGGCAGGGCCAGTCGCCGGTCACGTCGTCGGTGCCCGGCTTGTAGCAGGTGCCGTGACGGCCGTGCAGGAAGAGGGCGAGGGGCCGCTTGCCGGTGGCGCCCCGGGGTGCGACGACCACGGCCCGCATCTCGACCGGCGCGGCGAAGCCGGGCAGCTTCACCGGGTCGAGGCCGTACTCGCCGGTGAGCGTGCGGTACGCGCCCGGCCTGCCGGGGTCCACCGGGTTCGCCGGGAGCGCCGCCGGGGGCTTCGCGGCGGACAGCGCGTCACGGTGTCTCCTGGCGGCCTGGCCGGCCGGCGCGTCCAGCCGGCGTCCGCCCGACAGGACCTGGAGGTCCCTCAGCGACACGTCGCCGACGGTGTCGAGGGGCAGCCGGAAGGTGCGGCCGTCGTCCTCCCGCTCCGGGGCGCCGAGCACCCGGTCGTCGGCGCGGAACTCCACACGGGCGTCGCCCATGGGCACGGGGGTGGGGGAACGCCACACCAGCTCGCGCGCGGCTCCCTCGCCGCCGATCCGCCAGCCGGGCGGCAGACCGCTGTCGGAGGACGTGGTCGACGTTCTTGTCTCGGACGGTTGCTGGGCTTGTGCCAGTCCCGGTGTTCCCGCCAGGGCCGCGAGCGCGGCCACGGCGGTGACACCTATTCGCCGGGCACGGATCAAGGGTCCACTCCTCAACGTTCGGAGCGCGGGAGCCCCGTCCGTATCCGGAGCCCCTCACGTCACGAAGGAAGGGAAAGGGGACCTGTGGGTTGCCTGTGCCCACGGTTGCGTGTCGGATTCCGCCCGCGCGGGACAAGAATCCGGACACCCGCAACCGCCCGTGTCGTGACCGTACTTGACCGGGCCGTCCGCGAGCGGCGGAGCGAAGGGTCAGTGCCAGGCCCGGTACGGCTCGTCGAGCAGTTGGAAGACCGGCTCGCCCCGCACCGGGTCCTTGGCCGTGGACAGCCGGACCCGGTCGCCGCTGTGGATGCCGATGAGCGGGCCCGTCACCCGGCCGCGCACCACGAAGCCCTCGGCCATCTCGACCAGGGACACGTTGCGCGCGGACGGGGTGTTGCGGTGCACCACCGTCGCGTGGCGGACCGTACCCGTGCCCTCGCTGCGCTCCGTGCGCAGATCGCTGCCCTGGCACACCGGGCACAGCAGCCGGTGGTACATGGCGGTGCCGCACCAGGTGCAGCGCTGGAAGAGGATCGCGTCCGTGTCCGTGGCGGCCTTGCGGTCGAGAAGGCTCGCCGAGGTGCCCGCCGCCTGCTGAACGGCGCTTCCTGAGTGGTGGTACACGCTGGTCAACTCCCTGCACTTCGGCCGGAATGCGCCGTGCGCGGCTCACCCGGCACGGGCGTGCGCGGTTCGCCGTGCCACCGTGCACGCCCACAGGGTATGGCACTCAGTGCCACTCGTAAAGGCACTGCGTACCCTCAATCTGGCGGGGTCCCGCTGCCGCCCTACCCGCGCCCGAGGGTCGTCTCGATCTCCTGCACCACCCGCCACAGGGGCGCTCCGCGCCGCGACACGACGACGACCACGTCCTCCGGACGATCGGGGGCCTCGCCGCCCCCGGGGCGCTCCGGCCGCTCAGGCGCCGGGGTGTCGGGAGTGCCGAACGCGGACTGCACGTAGCCGAGGGCGTGGTCCACCGTCGTGCTCGCGTCGCCCGTGCCGTCCGAACGCAGCCAGGAGCGCAGCGCGTTGTTGTGGGCGGCGACCACGGCGGCCGCGATCACGTCGGCCCGCAGGTTTCCGTCGGGCCGGCCGGTGAAGCGGCCCCGGAGGTAGTCGGCGAGGGCGCGCTCGTAGCGCCACACCACCGACAGCTCGTACGCGCGCAGTCCCGGCACCTGTTTGGTGAGCCGGTAGCGCTGCACGGAGAAGGAGGGGTTCTCGGCGTACATCCGCAGCACGAGCCGGGCGGCGTCGCACACCCGGCGCACCGGCTCGTGCCCCTCGTCGCTCGCGGCGAGGAAGGCGGTCATGTCGGCCAGGCAGCGCTCGTGGTCGGGGAAGACCACGTCCTCCTTGGAGGGGAAGTAGCGGAAGAACGACCGCCGTCCCACCCCCGCGAGGGCCACGATGTCGTCGACGGTGGTCTGTTCGTAGCCCCGCTCCAGGAAAAGCCGGAACGCCGCCGCGACCAGGGCGTCCCGCATGGGTGGCTTGGCGCCGGCCGCCTCGGCGCTGTCACTGGAGCTCATGGCAGGGAACGTAACACCCGACCGGCGGCGATGGCACTCAGTTCCCTCCTGCGGGGAACCGAGTGCAGTCGCCGGGGTGACGCCGTCAGAACCGTTCGGCCGCCTCGACCACGTTGGTCAGCAGCATCGCCCGCGTCATCGGGCCGACCCCGCCGACCGGCGGCGCGAACGACCCCGCGACACCGCTCACGTCCGGGTGGACATCACCGAGGATGCCCTCGACGGTGCGGGTGAGACCGACGGACAGCACGGTCGCGCCCGGCTTGATCCAGTCCGGCGTCACCATGTGCGCGACACCGGCCGCCGCGACGACCACGTCCGCCACGCGCGCGTGCGCGGCGACGTCCTGGGTGGCCTCGTGGCACAGGGTCACGGTGGCGTGCTCGGAACTGCGGGTCAGCATCAGGCCCAGCGGCCGGCCCACCGTCACCCCGCAGCCGATGACGCAGAACTGCTGGCCGGTGATGGGCACGTGGTTGCGGCGCAGCAGGTCGATGATGCCGCGCGGGGTGCAGGGCAGCGGCGCCGGTATGCCGAGCACCAGCCGGCCCAGGTTGGCCGGGTGCAGACCGTCGGCGTCCTTCACCGGGTCGATCAGCTCCAGTACGGCGTGCGTGTCGATGTGCGCGGGCAGCGGGAGCTGCACGATGAACCCGGTGCACGCCGGGTCGGCGTTCAGCCGCAGCACCGCCGCCTCCACGTCGGCCTGCGAGGCGCCGGCGGGCAGCTCCACGCGGATCGACGCGATGCCGACCTGGGCGCAGTCGCGGTGCTTGCCGCCGACGTAGGAGCGGCTGCCCGGATCGTCGCCGACGAGGATCGTGCCGAGCCCCGGGGTGATGCCGCGCTCCTTCAACGCCTCCACGCGCAGGGCGAGTTCGTTCTTGATGTCGGCCGCGGCGGCCTTGCCGTCCAGGAGTGTTGCGGTGGTCACGAAAGTCGCGAGCCCTTCAGGAGTACCGAAGACGTACAGCGGAGACGACGGGGGAGACGACGCTGTCCCGGACCGGTCGGACGATCCGATACCCGACCCTTTCATCGTACGTCCCGCCCGCCCCGGGACCGCCCCGGCGAGGACGCCCGCCGGGCCCCGGGCGGAACCTCCCCCGGCCCCCGACGTACGCTGCCCGCACCGCCCGCACCGCCCGCACCGCCCGCACCGCCGAGGAGTCCCGCATGTCCGCCGTCCGTCGCCGTCTCCTCTACGTCACCGACCTCGCCTACGAGGCCCGCGGGCGCCGCTACGGCGACGAGGACGTCTTCCTCACCTCCCGGCTGCGCGCCCACTTCGACCTCGCCCTGTGCCACCCCCTGGAGGCGGCCGCGCTGATGGACGCCTTCGACGCCGTCGTCGTCCGCAACAGCGGCCCCGTCCTCGGCTACCGCGAGGAGTACGACGCCTTCCGCGAGCGGGCGCTGAGCGCCGGCACCCGCGTCTACAACCCGCTCACGGGCCGCGCCGACATGGCGGGCAAGCAGTACCTCCTCGACCTGAGCGCCGCCGGTCTCCCGGTGATCCCCACCGTCGACCGCCCCGAGGACCTGCACCGGCTGCCCGCGTCCGACCGCTATGTGGTCAAGCCCAAGCTGGGCGCCGACTCCCTGGGCCTGCGGATCGTCGCCCCCGACGCCCTGCCGGCCCTCGCCGACGGCGCCACCCTCGTCCAGCCGTGCGTCGACTTCGCCCACGAGATCTCCTTCTACTTCGTCGACGACGACTTCCAGTACGCCCTGTACGCCCCGCAGCCCGACCGGCGCTGGCAGCTGGAGCCGTACGACGCCACCGCGCGGGACCTGGAGTTCGCCCGCCGCTTCGTCGACTGGAACGGACTTCCGCACGGCATCCAGCGCGTCGACGCCTGCCGCGCCCTGGACGGCGAGCTGCTGCTGGTCGAGCTGGAGGACCTCAACCCGTATCTCTCCCTGGACGTCCTGGACGACAGGACGCGGGACGCCTTCGTCGCCGCCGTGACCCGTTCCCTGCACGGCTTCCTCGCCGACTGAACCCCGCCGCCCCCGCGCCCGTATCTCTCCCCGGGAACGCGGGGAGACCGGTACGGAACCCGGTACGGAGGGAGAGCAGCGTGCCGACAGCGGACGAGCCCGGAAGGCCGCACGAACGCCCGGTCCTGGAACCCGTCCGGGTCCTCAGACCGCGCAACACCGACGCCCTCGCGGACCTGTTCCGCGAGCTCACCGAGGACACCGAGGACACCGAGGATTACGACAGCGTCCCCCTGCCGGCAGAGGAACAGACCCAGCAACTCCCGCCGGTGCCGGCCGCGAAGCCGGCCGCCGCCCGCGGCCCCGGACCCCGCCGGGTCGCCGTCGCCGCGGCCACCGTGTTCGCGGCGGCGCTCGTCGGGTTCGGCTGCGCCCTCCTGCTGCCGGACGGCGGCCGGGAGACCGCCGCCCGGACCCTCCCGGGCGCCACCACACCCGTCACCACCGTGCCCGTCACCACCGCGCCCCCGGCCGACCCCGACGGCCCCGGCACCCTCCGCGAGGGCGCCACCGGCCCCGAGGTCACCGACCTCCAGCAGCGCCTGCGGCGCATCCCGAACGTCTACGACGACGGTGCCACCGACGGCCGCTACGACACCGTCCTCACCGAGGCCGTGGCCCGCTTCCAGCTCTGGTACGGCATCCGCGGCGACGAGAGCGGCGTCTACGGCGACGACACCCGCCGTGACCTGGAATCACGCACCGGCTGACGGGACGGACCCCGGGTCCTTCGCCGGGACCCGACTCCCAGGTGTGCCGTCGGCGGCCCGCCTCCGCGGCCGGTCGCAGACACCTCGCCGCTTCCCGGACCCCTCCGGCAAATGAAACAGCCGATGCGCCGACCTGAGAGTTCAGGGTGCACAACTCACGGGTTCATTCCCGGCAGGCCCTGATCCGGGGGGAATGCTAGGCGGGCTGTCCGTTCTCGCCGGGGACCCCGATGTCCAGCACGCACACGTCGTCCCGCCGTTCCGGCTCCAGCAGCGCCCCGAGCAGCCGGTCCAGCGGGGCCGAGCCGTCCCTGCCCGGCAGCACGGCGGCGCGGGCCAGCCGCTCCAGGCCGCGGTCGATGCACTCCGAGGGCCGCTCGACGAGGCCGTCGGTGTACAGCACCAGGCGGTCGCCGGGCGCGAGGCGGCACTCGGACTCCTCGTAGCGCGCGGTGTCGGCCGCGCCGAGCAGCATCCCGAAGGGCCGGTCGAGGTAGCGGGCCTTGCCGTCCCGCACCAGCAGGGGTGGCGGATGGCCCGCCTGTGCCCAGACCAGCCGCCGTTCGCGGGGGTTGTAGCGGGCCAGGACCATGGTCGCCGTGCCCTGCGGATCGCGGGAGTGCAGCAGCAGGGCGTTGAGCCGGGCGAGCGCGCCGGTCAGCGACGAGCCGGTGATGACCATGCCCTTGGCGGTGAAGCGCAGCAGGGCCATCGCGGCGACCGCGTCGACGCCGTGCCCGGCCACGTCGCCCACCACGAACAGGGCGTCGCCGTCGGGCAGTTCGATGGCGCTGAACCAGTCGCCGCCGACGTTGAGGCCCGACTGTGCGGGCAGGTACGCGATGTCGACCCGCAGTCCCGAGAGCCGTACGGGCTGCTTCGGCAGCGGCAGCAGCGCGTCCTGGAGCCGGGCCGCCATCGTGCGTTCGGCCTGCAGCACGCCGTGCTGGGTGAGGATGGCCCGTTCGCTGGCGACGAGGGCGAGTTCGGCGCTGCGTTGCGCGGTGACGTCCTGGACGAAGCCGTGGACCTCGACCGGGGTGCCCCGGTCGTCCGGCACGGCCTCGGCGACGAGCCGCAGGTGCCGGGCCCCGTCGCGGGTGGCGATCCGGAACGGCACGTCGCAGGGCCGGCCCTCCAGCACCAGGTCCGTGACGGCGCGGGCCACCGCGGGCATGTCCGAGGGCAGCGCCAGGGTCGGCAGCTGGGCCAGCGGCACGGCGCCCTGCGCGGGGTCGCGGTCGAGGATGGCGAAGACCTGGGAGGACCAGTTCACCTCGTCGGTGACCAGGTGCCAGTTGGCCCAGCCGAGGTTGCCGAGCCGCTGCACGTCCGCGAGGCGCTGTTCCTGCCGGTCCGAGGGGGCGTGCCGGATCCAGTTGAGGACCAGCCCGTCGCCCAGCCGCGCCACCCGCGCCGAGTAGGTGGCCAGCTCGCCGATCCCGGCCACGACCTGCTGCTGGGCGAACGGCTCGCTCTCGTACGGCTGTCCGGAGGTCAGGGTGTCCAGGCAGCCCTGCCACAGGGGTTCCCCGGCCGTCCCCGGCCAGCACTCCCGGAAGCGCAGACCGAGCAGTTCCCGGCCGCGGCGGCCGACGGTGTCGGAGGTGTCCGCGGTGGCGGCGTCGATGCGGAAGTCCTCGACGTCCCCGGACGGGGAGCGCAGCGGGGCGAGCAGGACCGAGGTGCCCGGGAGCCGGTCGAACACGGTCCGCACCGCGTCCGCGTCCGCGCCGATCGCGGGGTTCTGCCGGATGCCGAACATCCGCAGCGGCCCCGCGCACAGCCGGGCGGCGGCGAGCAGGTGCCGGCGGACGTCGGGGGCGAACGGCTCCGCGCGGCGCCGGAAGACGCCGATGGCGACGTCGGCGGACCGTCCTCCGGTGGTCACGGGCAGCCAGGCGCGGGTCGGCCACCGCTCGGCGGGTTCCCCGATCAGCTGGTAGCGCCACCGGTCCGCCTGTGTGTTCTCCAGCCAGAGCGCCTCACCGCAGTCGAGGACGTCCAGTGCGGCGATCCCGCTCAGCGGCGGCACCCGGCGCCACTGCTCGACGAGCACGTCGTCCACGCCCGCGTGCCCGACGAGTTCGAGTCCGCCGACCGGCGGCCGGGTGAAGATCATCACGGCCTCGGCCCCGATGTCCGGGGGGAGGTGGTCGAGCAGACAGCGGGCGAGGTCCTGCGGTCCGCCGACCCGGACCAGCGCCCGGGCGAAACGGGCCAGGGCCTCGCCGTCGGGTTCCGCGCCGGGCGGCGCGGGCGACGGCGGGCGGTCGGTGACGTCGTCGGCCCGGGGCGGCCACACGGCCGTGCGGCCGGACGGGGCCAGGCCCCCGAGCGTGATCCAGCACTCCTCGAGCAGGGTCCGCCGGGCGTCCTTGGCCCGCTGCTGGAGCTCCTCGTGGGCGGCGTCCAGGGAGCAGCCGGTGCGGGCCATGAGGGCGCCCTTGGCGCGTTCCAGCACCACCGAGGTCGCGGCCGTCTCCTGGAGCCGGTCGAGCTCGGCGCGCTGGCGCGCGACGACCTTGGCCAGGGCGGCCAGATCGGGTACGGCACCGGCCTCGGAGGGCCGGGCGGCTTCGCTCGTCACGTCTTGAGGATCGCATACCGGCCAGGCTCCGGGCATGGTCTTCCGGCATCGCTCCCGCCAGCGGTGATGCCGGGCGGAGCGGGGAAACGGAAGGTGTCGTTCAGCGTCCGGGACCGCTCTCCACGAGCGCCTCGGAGACCGCGCGGACACTGCGGGCGATGTGCTGGAGCTGCATCACCTCGGCGGCGTACAGCTTGATCGTGTGCTCGATGACGGACTCGGGCAGACCGAGGCGCGGCAGGTCCGCGCGGGCGGTCTGGAGCGCGGTGCGGGCCACCCGGATCTCGTGCTGGACCTGGATCTGCGCATGGCGGGCGAGCAGCACCGGGTGGCGCAACAGCGCGGGGTAGCTCGCATAGCGCGCGGGTACCAGCTCGCGCAGCCACTTGGCAGCGGAGCGCTCCCAGTCGTAGCTGCCGGGGGTCTTGACCTGGCACGGCCAGTCCGGGCTGATGCGCGTCGTCGTCAGAGGCATGGTGATCGCTTCCGGGTGTCTGTCGTCGTGACGGGTGGTCCGACGGTTCTGGGCGGCCCCGGCCCAGGGGATGACCGGGGCCGCCGCGGGCGCTCGTTCCGGCGAGGCCCCGAGCGCCCTCGGCGCCGACGCGGGTGGGTGACGGCGGCTTCGGGTGCTCGTTCTGGTGCCCTTGGCGGGCGGGTGCGGCCGTGAGCAGTATTTATATATGCCGTCTGCTTTGCAAGACGTATGAAAACATTCATGCTCGATTTGTTCGCAATGATCCGCCGGCGATTCCGAGGGGCGGGGGTGGGGGAGCCGGCGGTCGGCGCCGGGTCACTCCCGCAGGAAGAACTGGTGCTGCTCGGCGATCTGCTCGTACTCCTCGAGCCGCGCCTGGGTCCGTTCCGGACCGGCGTCCGTCATGGCCTGGAGCAGCGCCGCGGCCATCACGCCGGGGGCGGCGTAGGAGTCGAACACCAACCGTGAGCCGGTCCCGGTGGCGAACGCGACGTCCGCCTCGTCGGCCATCGGACCCAGCGCCAGGTCGGTGACCAGCGCGACCTTGAGGCCGGCGCTGCGCGCGACCCGCACCGCGGTCAGCGTCTCCTGCGCGTGCCGGGGCATCGAGAACGCCAGCACCCACGTCCCGCCCGCCTCCCGCGACTGCAGCAGGGCGTCGTACGCCACGCTGCCGCCCCGGGTCACCAGCCGTACGTCCGGGTGGATGCGGCGGGCCGCGTAGGCGAAGTACTCCGCGAGCGAGGCCGAGATGCGCAGGCCCAGGACGGTCAGCGGGGTGGACGCCGACAGCTGCCGGCCCACGTCGATGACCCGGTCCGGGTCGGCGAAGTCACGGCGCAGGTTCTCCAGGTTCTCCAACTCCGCGTCGACCGCCGCCTGGAGTTCGTTGCTCCGGTTCTCCTCGGCCGCCGCCGGACCGCCCGAGAGCGTGCCGAGCGCGATCGCCTGGAGCCTCTCCCGCAGCGCCGGGTAACCGCTGAAGCCGACCGCCGCCGCGAACCGGGTCACCGAGGGCTGGCTGACCCCGACCCGCTCGGCCAGGTCGGTGATCGACAGGAACGCCGCCTCGGTGAGGTGCTCGATCAGGTACTGGGCGATGCGCCGTTGCCCCGGGGACAGATGGGGTCCGTCGAAAAGCGTCCTGAGCCGGGAGGTCGCGGACACCTCCGCCTCCGGATCGGTCTTGCCCGAGGTGATCGTGGTCGCCTGTGCGCGTGCCTGCTGAGGCGATGGCACCGGTCCTCCTCCGTGTTCTCCCACGAGGCTCAACATAGCCCACGGACCCTGCCCGGCCGGGTGCGCGAGAGAGCGGGACCGGGCCCGGGGAGAGGGTGGCGGAGCGGAGGGAGGCGGGCCGCGACACGAGGCGGGGCGCGCGGGCGGGAGGAGGCCGGGGGAGGGGAGCGGGCAGGTACGGGGGAGGGGAGCGACGGCGTACGGGCGGGAGCGGACTGCAGGTGCAGATGCGGGTGCAGGTGCGCGTGCAAGAGCTGGTCGACCGTCGGACCGCTCCCGTCCGTCAGGGCGTCAGCGCCGCTCGATGCGCACGGACAGACCGTCCGCCGTGTACACCGGCACGGCCCGCAGGCGGTCGGAGCCCGCGCTCAGCTCGACCCGGTCGAAGCGGCCGCGCAGCGCCGGGGCGTCGATCACGCGGACGGTGCTGCCCGCGGCCGGCGGGCGTTCCGCGTCCAGACGCAGCGACAGCACGCTGTCCGCGCCCAGCACGACCCGGCGCGTCACGGTCAGGACCGCCTTGCGCCGGCCCGCGCGCAGGGTCGGCTCCAGCGTGCCGGACTCCTGGGCGAACAGGCCGTGCACCTGGACCGGTTCGTCGACGCGGAGGGTCCCGCCCAGCACCCGGACGTCACCGTGGCCCAGTGCGTGCGCCGACGCCGACACCAGCACGCCGTCCCGCACGACCGTCCCGCCGGTGTACCGGTTGCGGCCGGTCAGGGTGAGCGTGCCGGTGCCCCCCTTGGTCAGACCGCCCCGGCCGCCGATGTCGTTGCGCCAGGCGTCGGCCGCCTGGAAGCCGCCCGCCGACGCGTCCGGCGCGACCGTCACGTCCGTGTCGAAGGAGCCGTAGCCGTCCGCGGCGGTGAACAGGTCCAGGCGGCCCCACTGTTCGAAGCCGTCCAGCAGGACGTACCCGGCGGGCAGCGCCGTGGTGCGCAGCACCTCGCGGCGCTGGGCCGCGGTCAGGTACGGCAGCCGTGTCTCCAGCAGCACCTCCGCACCCTTGGGCACGGTGAGCGGCTCGTCGCGGCCCTCGCGGGTGAGCACGTACGTCAACCGGTCCCGCACGGCACGGTGGTTGGCGCTCCGGTCGGCGTAGCGGTCGCCGGCGTCGGAGTGCGCGTGGGCGTACAGGGTGTCGGCCGTGGTGCCGGTCCGCTGCGTGAAGTAGGCCAGGGCCTGTGCCCGCGCGGCCTTCTTCAGCTCGGCGTTGGCGGGGTCGGCCAGCGCGGCGGCGGCGAGGGCGGTGGCCATGATGCGCCCGCCCATGACGTCGACGGTGGAGTGCATGCCGGAGACGATCCGGGTGTGGCTCAGCTCGAAGGCGCGCGTGACCAGCTCCTGGAACCGCTCGGGCACCGCGTACGCGAAGGCCAGCGCGGCCAGGTGGAAGGCGTTGGTGTGCCCGCTGGGGAAGCCGCCGTCGTCGACGGGGGAGGTGCTGCGCTGTCGCAGCAGCTGGGTGACGACGACCACCTCCGAGTCGTAGACCGGGTAGCCGAGGGCGTCGGTGCGGCCGGTGTCGACGACCTCGCTGTCCTCGTTCATGCGCCAGGGGCGCGGGTACTGGAAGGCGTACTTGCCGGGGTTGCCGGACGCGAACGGGCCGCGCACGGTGTCGACGAGCTTGGCCACCTGCCCGAGGTCGGAGGTGTACGACCCGGCGCCGAGCGCGGAACCGGCCGGGGCGTCGGCGGGAACGGCGTCGCTGACCGTGGTCGGGGGAGTGGTGTCGGGGGCGGTGGTGATCGAGGTGACCGCCCTGGCGCCCGCGCGGTAGAGGTCGGCGAGCGGGCCCAGGGCGCCGATCATCGCGTAGCTCTGGTGCTGGCGGTCGTGGACGAACGCCTCTCTGGCCTGCGCCTCCGTGCGGGCGGCGGTGACGCGGGCGCAGTAGCGCATGTTGGCGCGCAGCACGTCCGGCCGCAGCGCCGTGCCGGTGTCCCAGGCCGCACCCGTCTTCCAGACCTGCGCCATGCCGCCGAGGGCGCGCACCACGGCGTTGGTCCCGGGCGTGAGGTTCGCCATGACGTTGCTCCGGTAGTCGTCGACGAACGCCGGTGCGGCCGTGGCGGCCTTGGCGTCGGCGGCGGCGAGCCAGGAGACCAGGGTGGGGGCGGCGAGCAGCGCGGCGGAGCCGCCCAGCGAGGCCTTGAGGAAGCCGCGTCGGTTGACGGCGGACGGCGTGCGGGGCCCGGCGGTTGACGGCATGGAGGTGCCTCTCTCGGATGGTTCGGCCGTGCGGCCGGGGAGGTCGGACGATCGGGTGCGACTCTGAGCGGTCGTGTCGGTCCGTGAGCCGATCGGTGCGTACGTGCGAAGATCTACGGCCGTGTCGTGTCCCGTCGGCGAGGTTCCGGCGACCGCGGCATGTCCCGCGGGTGAACGCGGCGCCGGTGCCCCGGGGCGTGTGCCTGTGGGGCGACGCGGTGCCGGTGCCCCGGGCCGCGAGCGTGCGGGTGGGGTGAGCGGGGGGCGCACCGGGAGACCGGGGAGACGGGGTCGCGGCGAGGACGGCGGCCACCGCCTGAGCGCGGACGCCCCGTCACGACAGCCCCCGGGCCAGCGCGATCGCCCCCTGCACGGGCGGTACCCGCAGTGCTCTCGCCCGGGCCCCC
Source organism: Streptomyces sp. NPDC051051 (assembly GCF_040682975.1). NCBI lineage: Bacteria > Bacillati > Actinomycetota > Actinomycetes > Kitasatosporales > Streptomycetaceae > Streptomyces > Streptomyces sp. NPDC051051. The sequence continues at coordinate 192,307 of NZ_JBFBCB010000002.1, read as the reverse complement.
GGCACGGCCTTCGCCAGTGCCGTGGTGAACGCCTCGAACAGCGCCGGTTGCGCGAGCACGGTCCCGCCCGCGACCACGACGTCGTCCACGACGACCCCGCGGGCGGCGAGCCGGGCGACCAGTGCGGCGAGCGCCCCGCCGGCCCCGGTGATCACGGTGCGGGCGAGCGGGGAGCCGTCGGCGGCGGCCGCGAAGACGGCGGGGGCGTGCCCGCCCCACTCGGCCGAGAGGTCGGCGGCGGCCTCCAGCGCCGCGCCGAGCGCCGGCACCTCGGACACCCCGAGCGAGTCGAGCAGCCCGCGCGTGAGGCGTTCGGGGCGCTCCCCGCGGTCGTGGGCGGCCCACACGGCGCGGGCCGCCTCCCGCACCAGACCGGCGGCGCCGCCCTCGTCGCCGAGGACCGCGCCCCAGCCGCCCACCTGGACGGCGCTGCCGTCGGGCAGCCGGCCCACGGCCACCGAGCCGGTGCCGGCGACCAGGCCGACGCCCTTGTCGAGTCCGGCGGCGGGGACGAGGAGTTCGGCGTCGCCGACGATCCGTGCGGGCACGCCGAGGAGGGTGCCGACGGCGGCACCGATCGCGGCGCCCTGACGGGGGGTCTCGCACGCGTGGGCGCCGACGGCGAGGGCGGACGGGCGGGCGCCGGCGGGCAGTGCGTCGCGCACCAGCGCGGCCAGCCAGCCCGCGGCGGCGGCCGGGTCGTGCGGCCGCCAGCCGCCGCTGGCGCGGACGTGGTCGGCGACGAGGTCGCCGCCCGCGAGCGCGCGGAGATGCGTCTTGGTGCCGCCCACGTCGATGCCGACCAGCAGGGGGCACGCGGGAGGGGATTCCTGCACGGATCCTCTTTCGTCGTTGCGCTGAGCTGCGACGGCGGGCGAACCGTGTCCTGGGGACAGGACAAAAGCAGGAGAGGGGAAGGTGGCGAAGCCCCGGGACGGGCCTCTGGCGGAGCACGGCAGGCGAGTACCGTGATGTTCGTTAGGAAGTTAACTAACGAAGTACAGTGCGTCAAGAGTCGTCGCGCGCTCGGGTCCGGGCGCGTTCCGGCCGGGCCGGGAACGCGGGACGCCGGCCCTTCCCCGGCCGTGTTCCGCGGGGCCGATCGCAGGGATGATCGCCTCCGTGAGCGCGGCCCGTGACCTGAGTGGCCCGTGACCTTGACTGGGGGAACCGTGGAACACGTCGTGGCAAGAGCCCCCCGCCTGACCGAGAGCGCGGGTGCGGTGTTCGCCGTGCTGGCCGAGGCGGGCAGCGCCACCCGGCCGCAGCTCGCGACCCTGGCGGGTCTGTCCAAGCCGACGGTGTCCTCCGCCGTCGCGGAGCTGGAGGGCGTCCGCCTCGCGGCCCACTCCGGCACCTCCTCCGGAGGTACGGGCCGGTCCGCGGCCGTGTACCGGCTCGGTCCCGCCGCCGGGGCCGTGCTCGCCGTCGACCTCGGCCCGGCCCTGACCCGGGTGCGCGGCTGCGCCCTGGACGGCACGCTGCTCGCCGAGGCCACCGGCCCGCGGGCGGGCGCCGCCGACGTCGTACGGGAGGCGCTCGACGCGCTGCCGGCGGACGCCCCGCTGCGCACGATCGTCGTCGCCGTGGGCGATGTCACCGCGCCCGGGGAGCGGGGCGGCGGCATGCGCCCGGCGACCGCCAAGGCCGGTCCGCTCTTCGACGCCGTGGCCGTGGCGCTGCCGCCGGGGGTGCCGGTCCACCTGGAGAACAACGTGAACTGCGCCGCGCTGGCGGAGCTGCACGAGGGTGCGGCGCGGGGCCGGCACACCTTCGGCTACCTGCGGATCGGGGTCGGCATCGGCCTCGGCATCGTGGTGGGCGGACGGGTGCTGCGCGGGGCGAACGGGGCCGCCGGAGAGCTGGCCCGGCTGCCCTACCCCTGGACCGACGGCCGCGAGCCGCGGCACGAGGCCCTGGAGGATTACATGGGCGCCCGCGCCCTGCTGCGGCGCGCCGCGGAGGTCTGGGGCGAGGACGACGGGCCGTGTCCGCGCACCACGGACCGGCTGCTCGCCCTGGCCGGGAAGGGCAGCGCCCCGGCCCGCGCCGTCCTGGACCGGCACGCCGTGGACGTGGGGCGGCTCGCCGCCGCCGTGATCGCCGTACTGGACCCGGGGCTGGTCGTGCTCGGCGGCAGCACCGGCGCCGACCCGCGGCTGCTGCCCGGTGTGCGGGCCGAGGTGGAGAGGCTGAGCTGGCCCACCGAGGTGGTCAGCAGCACCGTCGGTGACCTGGGCACCGTCGTCGGCGCGGCCCGGCTCGCGGTGGCCCGGGGAGTCCAAACCGTGACCGAGGCGGCGCGGACGAAGGATTGACGGCCTCCGACTCGGTCTGCCAATGTCCGGACAAGCGCTTTCTAAGTCGGCCGGGACGCCGACTTGGGGGAGGCGTCCCGCCCGTACCCGAGGTACGGCAGCCGCACGAGGGCGTGCTCGTGTGACGACGGCCATGGCAGCCGGGGATCCCCACCCGTCAGGATGGCGCGGCCGGGCGAGGCCGCACTTCCGGAAGGCGTCATTCCGAGCAGTATGCCCGTGCCGCATCGACCGGCCGGGACGTCCATCACGCACCTCAGGGAGGACCCGGTGGGTCACCAGATCTCGCGCAGAACCCTCTTCCGCACCGCGAGCGGTCTCGCCGTCGCCGGCGCGCTCGGCAGCTCGCTCGCGGCCTGTTCCGGCGGCACCGGGGCCGGCAGCACCAGCAGCAGGCTGACCATGACCTGGTGGGGCAGCGACGAGCGGCACGCAGCCTACAAGAAAGCGCTTGCCGCATTCCAGAAGGACAACCCGAAGATCGAGATCCAGGAGACCTACTCCGGGTACGACGGGTACTTCGACAAGTTCAACACCAACGTCGCCGGCGGCAGCGCGCCCGACCTCATGCAGATGGACACCGCGCTGGTCGCCCAGTACGCCCGCAAGGGGGTCCTCGCCCCGCTCGACGAGTACGTCGGCAAGGAGCTGGACCTCACCGGCTTCTCCAAGACGCTCCTGGCCAACGGCACCGTCGACGGCAAGCTCTACGGCGTCCCGTCCGGCATCGGCGTCAACCAGCTCACCGTCAACCGCAGCGGCCTGGAGGCGCTCGGCCTGAAACTGCCCGACCGCGAGTGGACCTGGGCCGACCTCAGGGAGGTCGCCCGGCAGGTCTACAAGAAGAGCGGCGGCAAGACCTACGGCGTCGACGACGGCGGCGGCGGCACCCTGCAGTGCTTCGAGATCTTCGCCCGGGAGAAGGGCCAGACCTTCTTCTCCGAGGACGGCAAGAAGATCGGCTTCACCGCCGACACCCTGCAGGAGTGGTGGGAGTACTGGGCCGAGATGCGCAAGCTGAACGCCTGCCCGCCGCCAGCCGTCACCTCCGCCGCGCACAACGACCTCACCAAGAACGCGGTCGTCATCGGCAAGGCCCTGTTCACCTTCGACTCCGGCGTCTACGGCGCGGGCGGCTCGATCACCGACGCGCAGCTGGACTTCCTGCCCACTCCGCAGGGTGACTGGTCGGGCGCGCGCGAGGGCAACTTCGTCAACGGCGGTGTGCTGCTGAGCGCCACGAAGAAGAGCAAGCGGGTGGCCGACTCCGTCAAGATCATCTCGTTCATCGCGCAGGACGACGCCGCGATCAAGGACTTCCAGCTGCTGCGCGGCATCCCGCCGACCGACAAGGCCCGCAACCTGATCTCCGCCGGCCTGTCCGAGACGGACAAGCTGAACATGGCGAACGCCGACTACATCTCCCAGCGGGTGGCCAAGGCCACCGACGCGCTGCCCAACCCGGTGCCGCCGCCGCAGGGCGCCGACCAGGTCTGGGACCTGCTGTTCCAGTCCAACCTCGCCGTCGCCTTCGGCAAGAAGTCGATCAAGGCGCAGTCCGGCGAGTTCTTCGACCAGGCGGCGGGCGTCCTGTCCGCGTAACCCGCACCGCACGCAGGAAGACCGGGAGAGGGTCAGGGAGATGAGTATGACCACCGCGAAGTCCGACGAGGTCGTGAAGGAGACGCCGGCCCCGGCGACCCCTTCCGACCAGCGGGAGCGCGAACGGATGCGACGCCGCCTCGCCAGGAAGCGGGGCGGGGGCTGGTGGCCCTACGTCTTCCTGGCCCCCTGGTTCGTCGGCCTGTTCGGCCTGACGATCTACCCGATGCTCGACTCGCTGTACCTGTCCTTCACCGACTTCGACCTGCTGACACCGCCGCAGTGGGCCGGCACCGGCAACTACGAGCGGATGTTCACCGACGACCCGGTCTTCTGGGACACGGTGCACGCCACCCTCCTCTACGTCGTCGTGTCGGTCCCGCTGAAGCTCGCGCTGGCGCTCGGGGTGGCGATGCTCCTCAACCGGGACCTGAAGGGCATCGGCCTCTACCGGGCCGCCTTCTACCTGCCCTCGCTGCTCGGCGGGGCGGTGGCCGTGGCCATCGTGTGGCGCCAGGTCTTCGGCGGCGACGGCCTGTTCAACGACTTCCTCGGCTGGTTCGGCATCGAGGGCCAGGACTGGATCTCCAGCCCCGACACCGCCATCTACACGCTGATCCTGCTCGCCGTCTGGCAGTTCGGCACCCCGATGGTCATCTTCCTCGCCGGCCTCAAGCAGTTGCCGAAGGACGTCTACGAGGCGGCCGCGATCGACGGCGTCGGACCCGCCACCCGCTTCTTCAGGATCACCCTGCCGTTGCTGACCCCGATCGTCTTCTTCAACGTGGTCCTCCAGATCATCGACGCGTTCAAGACGTTCACCCCCGCCTTCGTCATCAGCAACGGCAGCGGCGGACCCCTCAACTCGACGATGCTGTACTCCCTCTACCTGTACAAGAAGGGCTTCACGGACCTCCAGATGGGATACGCCTCGGCCCTGGCCTGGGTGCTGTTCCTGGTCATCGCAGGCTTCACGGCGGTCAACTTCATCGCCGGCCGTTACTGGGTCCACTACGACGACTGACGCCCGGCGTCCGAGCGAGGAGTCCTTCCCACCATGTCCGTCACCACCCCCGCCGCCTCGCCGCTCCAGAAGCTGCGCTCGGCCACCGGCACCCGCCGGATCTTCCTCCACACCCTGCTCATCGGCGTCGCGGTCGTCATGCTGTACCCGCTGCTGTGGATGCTCAGCAGCTCGATCAAGCCCGACACCGAGATCTTCACCCACCCCGGGCTGATCCCGAACGAGCTGAACCCGCAGAACTACGCCGACGGCTGGAGCGGGTCCGGCAACTCCTTCTCCCTCTACATCACCAACTCGCTGATCGTCACGATCGGCGCGGTGATCGGCAACGTGATCTCCTGCTCGCTGGCCGCCTACGCCTTCGCGCGCTTCGAGTTCCGCGGCAAGAAGATCTGGTTCGGCCTGATGCTCGGCACGCTGATGCTGCCCACCCAGGCCGTCCTCATCCCGCAGTACACGATCTTCTACAACCTGACCTGGATCAACACCTACCTGCCGCTGATCGTCCCGAAGTTCCTCGCGGTGGACGCCTTCTTCATCTTCCTGATGGTCCAGTTCATCCGCTCCATCCCCCGTGAACTCGACCACGCGGCGATGATGGACGGCGCCAACCCCTGGCAGATCTACTGGAAGATCATCCTGCCGCTGATGAAGCCGGCCCTGGTCACCACCACCATCTTCACCTTCATCTGGACCTACGACGACTTCCTGCACCAGCTCGTCTACCTCCAGCAGAACGACAAGTTCACCGTCCCCCTCGGCCTGACCCTGTTCCTGGACCAGACCAGCGGCTCCTCCTACGGCGCCATGTTCGCCATGTCGACACTCGCCCTCCTGCCGACGCTCATCTGCTTCCTCATCTTCCAGAAGCGGCTGGTCGAAGGCCTGGCGACCTCCGGCATGAAGGGCTGAACGGACATGCACCTCCCGCACCAGCGCGGCCCGCTGCACGACCTCCCGGACACCCCCGAGGCCTACGACGCCGTCCTCGCCGACGTCACCGAGCAGGCCCTGGCCCGGCTGACGCCCGAGGGCGGCCTCGAACACCCCGACTGCGCCGACGACATCGGCGACACCTCCCTCGGCATCACCTCCCTGCTGGCACTGGCCTGGCAGCGCTCCGGGGATCCGCGCCTGCCGGAGGCCGTGCGCCGCAGCGTCGGCTTCCATCTGCGCGAGCGGGTCTACCGCGAGGACAACCCCGGCTACCCGAACCTGAGGATCCGCGACTCCGGTCTGCCCTACGCCCGTTACGCCCTCGCGCCGGGCGCGCACCCCGTCGGGGACTGGCCGAGCACGGTCTGGGCGCTGCTCCAGGCGGTGAACGTGACCGAGGCGGCGGCCGGCCTGCTCGACGACGGACCGCGGCACGAACTGCTCCGGGTCGCGCACGGCTACTGGCGCTGGCTGACCGAGGCGACCTTCTTCAACCCGCAGGAGGCCGCCAACCAGGCCATCGGCTGCGTCGTCGGCGGCCTCATGCTGGCCCGGCAGCTCCCCGGCCTCGACGGCGAGCCGGTGCGCGCCCGGGCCATGGAGCTGTACGAGCGGGAGATCCGCGCCCACCGCGTGCGCGACCGCGGCGCCCTGCTGCCCCCCGAGCACGGCGGCGCCTACGACAACAACTACGGCCCGATCTCCCTGTCCTTCCTCGCCCAGGCCCACCGGGTCAGCGGCGAGGAGGTGTTCGCCCGCGACGGCGACGCGCTCGCCCGCTACCTCGATGCCCGGCTGACCAACGGCGGCTTCGACCACGGCGGCCCCCGCTACAGCGAGCAGCACTCCGGTTTCGAATCGGTCCTCGGCCTGCGCTACTTCGGCCACCGGATCGGCTCCGACCTCGGCCGCTACCGGGGCGACACCCGCTGGGGCCGGCACGCCGTGAAGGCCGACGGCGGCGTCGACGGTCACTTCGCGTGGATGCTGGTCTGGCAGATCCAGGACACCACCCGCTGGCACCGCCGGCCCGCGGAGGGCACTGCACGCCACCAACTGCGCGCCGGCACCGTCTCGGTGGCCTTCGACGACCGGATGACCCCCTCCCTGATCGAGGCGGGCGGCACCTACTGGCTGCCTGCCGCCGTCGCCCGGCAGCACGGCTTCGGCCCGGTCACCGACGGCTTCCTGCTGTGCCGCCCGATGGGCGAGGTGCGGGTCCGCGACGTCCGCGCCGGCGGCCTGACGGCCAAGCTGGTCACCAAGCCGGTCGTCGGCCGCGACCACGTCCTGCGGTACGTCCGCTCCCTGTACGTCACCGACGGCACCCTGCTGTGGGCGACGGTGGCCGTCGAACGCCTCGGCGGCACGCCGTACCTGTTGGCCGGCCTGCCGTACGCCGAGGACGACGGCGACCGGGTGCGGCGCACGGCACGCGGCGAGGCCGCCTCGGCCGGCCCCCTGCGGCTGACGCACCCGCGGGCCGAGGGCCCGGAGCACTTCGACGCCCGGGCCGAACTCACCCAGGAACAGGCCGCGTTCGCCCTCGCCGCCGATCCGCGTGGCTACGGCAACCCGGACGAGGGGTGGCGGCACCTGGTCGACTCGACGGCCCTGGAGGCCGGCCCCGTCCCGGACACCCCCGAGGACCTGCACGTCTTCGCCGTGCGGTACGGCTCGTCCGACCCGCTGACGGTGTCCGTCACCCGGGACGGGTCGGACCTGCTCGTCCGCACCACCGCCTTCACGGCCGTCCTCGGCGGCGACGACGCCCACGGGGAACCGGAGCTGACCCTGCGCGCGGCCTGACCGCGGGTGCGGTCAGGTGTCGAGCGTCATCCGTGGTGTGCCGCGCACCGCGTAGGCCGGCAGCCGCGCGTCCTCGAGGTACTTCCGGGGGAGCGACAGCCCGAACCGCCGCTCCACGACGCCCAGACCGCGACGGTGACCGGTCCGGTGGTCCTCGTCCTCCGACGGGAGGTACGTCTTCCCGTCGGAGGAGAGGACTCCGGCCGCGACGAGGTCGGGCAGGAACAGATCGGGTTCCCGCCCCCAGCGCCACACCTCCTCGCGCAGTCCGAAGCCGCACAGGAAGACGCCGTCGTGGGCGTAGTCCACCGAGGCGGGCGGATGCTCCTGCACGGGCACGTACCGCACGACCTCGGCGCCGTCCCGCGAGATCTCCGCGAGCAGGTCACCACCGGTCGAGTCGCCGTACTCCACGGCGAAGGACCAGCCGCCGCACTCACCGACCCGCACCACCCCGTCCCCGTGATCACCGGGCCGGTACCAGCACACCCCGAGGTGCTCCACCTCCAGGTCCGTGAACGGCCCGGTCGCGCCGTCCGGGGCGCCACCCATGCGCACGGCCAGCTCCTCGGGGGACAACCCGCGGGCGAACACGACACTGGACATCCAGCCCTCACGGTCGACCAACCACACGATTCCGTCACTCATGGCGGGGACCCTCACCGGAGGCACCGACAGCGGGACCGCCGGACTCGATGGTGCCGACGGACGGGTGGGCCCGACCGACCCCGCCCCGCCGTGTCGTGGGGCAGACCGCCTGCCGCGGCAGCGCATGGCGCTCAGCCGACGGATCGCGCTCCGGCCCGGCCCGGCCCAGCGCCGCCCGGCAGCCCCCGCACGACCAGATCCGCGCGGTCGCGCGTGGCCGCCACCAGGCCGGCGTTGCGCCGGTCCGGGCCCTCGACCCAGGCGACCGCCTCCTCGTGGGACTTGCCGAACTCCTCGTGGCGGGCGACCAGTCGGCGCACGCGTTCCGCCTCGTCGGTCTCGCAGAACCACACCGCGTCCAGCTCGGGGCGCACGCGCGCCCACGCGCCCGTGTCCAGCAGCAGGTAGTTGCCCTCCGTCACCACGAGGCGGGCGCCCGGCGGCACCGGGACGGCGCCCGCGACCGGCTGCTCCAGGACCCGCTCGAAGCCGGGCGCGTACACGACGTCGTCGCCGTCCGCCTCCTCCCGCAGCCGGCGCAGCAGGGCCGCGTACCCGGCCGCGTCGAACGTGTCGGGCGCCCCCTTGCGGTCGCGGCGGCCCAGCCGGTCCAGTTCGGCGTCGGCGAGGTGGAAGCCGTCCATCGGCACGTGCGCCACCCAGGGCTCCCCGGTGCCGTTCAGGTCCCGCACCAGGCGCTCCGCGAGCGTGGTCTTGCCCGAGCCGGGAGCGCCGGCGATGCCGAGGATCGCGCGCCGCCCCGGCCGGGTGAGGGAACGTGCGCGGGACAGCAGGTCGTCATAGGTGAGCACACGGCAGAGTCTCGCAGTCCGGAAGGGGAACTGGAGGGGCCGGAGGGGCCGGAGGAAAGGAGCGGGACGGAACATGTCGGAGGACGAGAGGCGGATCCGCGCGCTGATCACGCGCTGGGCCGACGCGGTCCACCACGGCGACCTGGAGGGCGTGCTCGCCGACCACGCCGAGGACCTCCGGCTGTACCACGTGACCCCGCCCGACGACGGCATCCGCGGCCTCGCCGCCTACCGGGCGCTGTGGCCGCCGTTCTTCGCCTGGCAGTCCCGGGGCGCGCTGTTCGAGATCGACGTCCTCGACGTCACCGCCGGCCCGGAGGTCGCCTTCGCGCACGCCCTGCTGCGCTGCGGCACCCCCGAGGAACTGGCCGAACGGCCCACCCTGCGGCTGCGGCTGACGTTCGGTCTGCGCAAGCGGCGCGGCCGCTGGGTGATCGCCCACGAGCACCACTCGTTCCCGCACGACTGACCGCGCGGCACCATGTGGCGCGCGCCACCCGGTGGGGAGCCCGCGGAAGGGGAACGGGACCTGTATGACGACGACGCTCGGTCTTCCGGACACGATCCAGGCCTGCCTCTTCGACCTCGACGGGGTCGTCACACGGACGGCCGTGGTGCACGCGGCGGCCTGGAAGGAGATGTTCGACGGGTTCCTCCGCGAACGCGACGGCGCGGACCACCGGCCCTTCGACTCCTCCCACGACTACGACGAGTTCGTCGACGGCCGCCCGCGCGCGGACGGCGTCCGCACCTTCCTCGCCTCCCGCGGCATCCACCTGCCCGAGGGCTCCCCGGACGACCCGCCGGACGCGGCGACGGTCCACGGGCTCGGCAACCGCAAGAACGAGCTGCTCCTGGCGAAGATCCGCACCGACGGCGTCGAGGCCTACGAGAGCACCCTCGGCTATCTGCGGGCCGCCCGCGCGCGGGGCCTGCGCACGGCGGTCGTCTCCTCCAGTGCCAACACCCGTGACGTGCTGCGCTCGATCGGCGCCGAGGACCTCTTCGAGGTGCGCGTCGACGGCGTGGTCGCCGCCGAGCGGGGACTGCCGGGCAAGCCGCACCCCGACACCTTCCTCGCCGCCGCCCGCGAACTCGGCGTCGCACCGGACCGGGCCGCCGTCTTCGAGGACGCGCTGGCCGGCATGGACGCGGGCCGCGCCGGGCACTTCGGGTACGTGGTGGGCGTTGACCGGGTGGGGCAGAGCGACGCCCTGTACGCCCACGGCGCGGACGTCGTCGTGAAGGACCTGGCCGACCTGGCCGGGCCGGGGGAACTGGGGGAACACGAGTGATCGCCGACCGGTCCTACGCCGTCGAGCCCTGGCGGGTGCGCGAGACGCACCTCGACCTCGACGTCCTCGCCCAGAGCGAGTCGGTGTTCGCCCTGTCCAACGGGCACGTCGGCTGGCGCGGCAACCTCGACGAGGGCGAACCCCACGGTCTGCCCGGCACCTACCTCAACGGCGTGCACGAACTGCACCCCCTGCCCTACGCCGAGGCGGGGTACGGCTATCCGGAGTCCGGTCAGACCGTCATCAACGTCACCAACGGCAAGATCCTGCGGCTGCTGGTCGACGACGAGCCGTTCGACCTGCGCTACGGCCGGCTCGTCTCGCACGAACGCGTCCTCGATCTGCGCCGGGGCGTCCTGGAACGCACCTGCGAATGGACCTCGCCGGCCGGCTCGACGGTCCGGGTGCGCTCCACCCGGCTGGTCTCCCTCAGCCAGCGCGCCATCGCCGCCGTCGCCTACGAGGTGGAGGCCGTCGGCAGCCGTTGCCGCGTCGTCGTCCAGTCCGAACTCGTCGCCAACGAGAGCCTGCCCGAGCCCGCCGCCGACCCGCGGGCCGCGCGGGCGCTGAAGTCGCCGCTGGAACCGGAGGAGGACGTGGCCGTCGGCCGTCGGCTGCGGCTGGTGCACCGCACGCGGCGCAGCGGACTGCGGGTGGCCGTCGCCGCCGACCACACCGTCACCGGCCCCGGGAGCACCACCACCGACAGCGAGAGCAACGTGGACGTCTCCCGCCTCACCGTCACCTCCGTGCTGGAGCCCGGCGAGACGCTCCGGGTGGAGAAACTGGTCGCGCACGGCTGGTCCGGCACCCGCTCCCGGCCCGCGATGAGCGACCAGGTGGAGGCGGCGCTCGCGGCGGCCGGACACAGCGGCTGGCAGGGCCTCCTCGACGAACAGCGGGACTACCTCGACGACTTCTGGGCCCGCGCGGACGTGGAGGTCGACGGCGACGAGGAGATCCAGCAGGCCGTCCGCTTCGCCCTCTTCCACGTCCTGCAGGCCGGCGCCCGTGCCGAACGGCGCGCCATCCCCGCCAAGGGGCTCACCGGCTCCGGCTACGACGGCCACGCCTTCTGGGACACCGAGACCTTCGTCCTGCCCGTCCTCACCTACACCGCGCCCGACGCCGTCGCCGAGGCCCTGCGCTGGCGGCAGGGCACCCTGGACGCGGCCCGCGAGCGGGCCGCCCAGCTCGGACTGGGCGGCGCCGCGTTCCCCTGGCGCACCATCGAGGGTTCGGAGGGGTCGGCGTACTGGCCGGCCGGCACCGCCGCCTTCCACGTCAACGCCGACATCGCCGACGCCGTCGTCCGGTACGTCGCGGCGACCGGGGACACCGCGTTCGAGCGGGACACCGGCGTCGAGCTGCTGGTGGAGACCGCCCGCCTGTGGCGCTCCCTCGGCCACCACGACGCGCACGGCGTCTTCCACATCGACGGCGTCACCGGCCCCGACGAGTACAGCGCGGTCGCCGACGACAACACCTACACCAACCTCATGGCGCGGGCGAACCTCCTGGCCGCCGCCGACGCCGTCGAGCGCCACCCGGAGGAGGCGGCCCGGCTCGGCGTCGACGAGGAGGAGTCCGCGGCCTGGCGGGACGCCGCTGCGGCCGTGCACATCCCCTACAACGACGAACTCGGCGTCCACGAACAGCACGCCGGGTTCACCCGCTACCAGCGCTGGGACTTCGACGGCACGCGCCCCGACCAGTACCCCCTGCTGCTGCACTTCCCCTACTTCGACCTCTACCGCAAACAGGTCGTCAAGCAGGCCGACCTGGTGCTGGCGATGTACACCTGCGGCGACTTCTTCGACGCGGAGCAGATCGCCCGCAACTTCGCCTACTACGAGCCGCTCACCGTCCGCGACTCCTCCCTCTCGGCCTGCTGCCAGGCCGTCGTCGCCGCCCAGGCGGGCCATCTGGACCTGGCCTACGCCTACACGGCCGAGGCCGCCCTCATGGACCTGGCCGACCTGGAGCAGAACACGAGCGACGGGCTGCACATCGCCTCACTGGCCGGCACCTGGATGGCGCTGGTCGCCGGGTTCGGCGGGCTGCGCCGGGACGGCGACCGGACCCTGTACTTCTCGCCCCGGCTGCCACAGGCGTTCAGCCGCCTGGCCTTCTCCCTCCAGTTCCTCGGCCGCCGTCTGCACGTCGAGATAGGCCACGAGAAGGCCACGTACACCCTGCTGTCCGGGCCGCCGCTGACGATCGACCACCACGGCACGCCGGTCCACCTCAACGGCGACGGACCCGCGGTGCGGCCCGTCCCGCCCGCCCCCGCACGGCCGGCCCCCGAGCAGCCGCGGCACCGCCGCCCGCACGTCCGCTAGCTCCGGTCGTCGCCCTCCCGCCCGCCCCGCGGCGACGGCGGGAGGGCGACGACCGGGCCCGGCCCGGCGGCCGTGCGCGCACCTGGCCGTACAACACCCTGCGTGCCCGCTCCTCGCGCGTTAGTTTGGCCACGTTTTTCCGGTCACCGGCAAGCGGCGGGCAAGCGACGGGCAAGGGGCGCACATGGCCGACGGCAGGAACGTCACGCTCGTCGGCGCGCGACGGGGCGCGCCGACGAGCGTGCCCGGCGCGCCCTGGCGGGCCCACGGCTCCCGGCCGCTCGCGGCCGTCGCCGCGGCCTTCACCGTCGCCCAACTGGTCCTCGTCGGGCCGGGCCTGGGCCTCGGGTGGGACGAGACGGTGTACGTCAGCCAGATCTCCGCCCAGGCCCCGCCCGCCTTCTTCAGCGCGCCGCGCGCCCGTGGCGTCTCCCTGCTGGTCGCGCCGGTGACGTCCTGGTCGACCTCGACCGAACTGCTGCGCGTCCACCTCGCCGTGCTGTCCGGGCTCGGGCTCTACCTCGCCCTGCGGGTCTGGCGCCCCTTCTTCCCGCCCCGCGTCCTGGCCGCCGCGGCCGCCCTGTTCGCCTCCCTGTGGGTGACGCTGTTCTACGGCCCGGCGGCCATGCCCAACCACTGGGTCGCGATCGGCGCCCTCGCCTGCGTCGGCTGCTTCCTGCGGGCCCGTGCCGACCGCGCCGACCGGACGGCCCTGTGGGGCGTCGCGGCGGGCGCCGCCCTCATGGCCTGGATGCGTCCCACCGACGCCGTCTGGACCACCCTCCCGCTGCTCGTCCTGCTGATCCCGGCCCGGAGCGGCCGCCTGGCCCTCGCCCTGCTCGCGGGCCTCGCCACCGGCGGCGGCCAGTGGATCGCCGAGGCGTACCTCAGCCACGGCGGTCTCGGCCGACGGCTCTCCGAGGCCTCCCGCATCCAGGGCGGCCTCGGCCGGCACTTCGCCGTCGACGACCAGTTGCGCAGCCTCGTCGGCCGGACCCTGTGCCGCCCCTGCACCGGCCCCCTGCCCGACCCGGTGATCGTCGCCTGGTGGTGCCTGCTGCCCCTGGCGGCCGCCGCCGGTCTCGCCGTCGCGGCCAGGGCCCGCCGCACCACGCCGACGCTGCTCCCGCTGGCCTGCGCCGCGACCGCCGCCGTGCCGTACCTCTTCCTGATCGGCTACGCCGCCCCGCGCTTCCTGCTGCCCGTCTACGCGCTGCTCGCCGTCCCGGTCGCCGACGCGCTGTCCCACCTGGTCACCGCGCCGGGCGGCCGAGTGCGCCCGGTCGCCGCCGGGCTCCTCGCGCTCGGCCTCGCCGGACATCTGGCGGTGCAGTACGTCGTCCTGGACCGGGCCGTGGACCGGATCGCCGCCGACCGCCGCGACTGGGCCCGCACCGCCGCCGACCTGCACCGGTTCGGCGTACGCCCGCCCTGTCTGGTCACCGGCACGGAGGCCATTCCGGTCGCCTACTACGCCGGCTGCGCCTCGGCCAACCCGCGCGGCCACAACGCCAACACCACCGAGGCGGGCATCGCGCGCACCGCCGACCGGGTTCCCACCGCCGCCCTCTCCCCGCCCGGCGGCCCACCGCCGCCGTACGCCCGCGGCTGGCGGACCCGTCCGTCCGCCGGACTCGACCTGCACCTCGCGCCGTCGCCGCCCGGCGACCGGACGCGATGACCTCCGAGCGGGTCGCCGCCGTCCGGCCGGCCCACCGGCACCGGTTCGTGCCGCACACCGGGGCCGTACGGCTCGCCGGGACGGTCCTCGCGACGCGGGTGGGGAGGGCGCGGGGACACCGTCCCGCCCCTGCGCCGGGGACTGCCACCCCGGGGCCGCGAGGGGTGACCGCCCCGCCGGCCGGTCTTTCAGGAGGGGCGGACGGATGACGTCCGCGTCCGCCCGTGCGGTGGGCATGTGCCACGGTTGGGGCGCGTGCGACGGGATACGCGGACGGGGACAGAGCAGCCGCAACAGCCCCGGGAGGCATTCATGGGCACGGAGCCCGAGACGACCGCCGACGACGCCTACCAGCCCACCGGCACCAACGAGGAGCAGGAGGACGCGGCGCCGCTCGACCTCCAGGACGCGCTCGACGAACGGACCTACGACGACATGCTGGACGAGGGCTACTCCCCGCCGGAGAAGCCGCTCGGCGTCACCAAGTACGGCACCACCGCGGCCGAGCAGCACGAGGGGGAGAGCCTCGACCAGCGCCTGGCGCAGGAGGTTCCGGACGTGTCCGAGCCCGCCGGGGACGGCGTCGGCGACCTGCCGCGGGGCGAGGGCGAACCGGTCGACCCGGAGGCGGGCGAGGCGCGGGCCGGCCGCCTGGTCGCGCCGGACCAGGGCGCGCATCCGGACGCCACCAAGGAGGAGATCGCCGAGGACGTCGGCATCGACGGCGGCGCCGCGGGCGCGGAGGAGGCCGCCGTGCACATCGTGGACGACCACGACCTCCCCTAGGGTCTCCCGGTCCCCGATGCGGTCCGCCCCCCGGACGCGGTCCGCCCCCCGATGCGGTGCGACCCCCGACGCGGTCCGGCTCCCGCCGCCGGTCGGCGGCGTCGGGGGCGGTGGCCTTCCGGTCGTCGGGACCGGTGCCGGGGCCGAGAACGGGCATGCCGACGACGGGCGCCTCCGGTGTCCGGCAGTCCGGAGGGCCCGTCGAAAGAGGGTGAACCGGCGGCGTCCGGCACCGGGCGGGAACCGGTTCACCACGAGGTCGGGTCAGGGAAGCATCTTCTCGATGCAGTCCGGCCCCTCCGCCTCCAGCTTGCGCCGGGCCCACTCGAGGTTGCTCGGGGTGAGATCCCGGCCGGTGGCCAGGACCATGTCCTCGGGCGACACCTCGGTGCCGGTGCGGGTGTGGAGCAGGTTGTCCGGGGTGGCGCGCTCGGCGGGCGGCCGGGAGGGATCGGGCTCGGTGGTCGGCATGGTCACGGCTCCTCGGTCCGGAGGGCTGCTGCGGCCCCGGTGCGGTCATGGGGTCCACTAACACCATTCATCGCGAGAGCGAAGTGTGCATCCCGGGGGCCCGGGCCCCACCGGACGGGCCGGAAGCGAGCCCCTGCGGCGTTCGGGGAGCGGGGTCCGGGGCGGAGCGCCGAGTCGGGACCGGAAGGGGGCGGGAGCGGGCGAGGGCCCGGTCACCCCGAATGCCCACCCCGGATGCCCACCCCGACCGACCGGCGTCTAATGGGTCGTATCGGGGCACGGCGAACCACCTCCGGCAGCGAAGGCGCGGCCCATGGACTCCAGCGCGACGCCGCGAGGCGGCGCACTCCGGCGGCTCGGCACCTGGTGTGCCCGCCACTTCCTCGTCGTCATCGTCGGCTGGCTGGTCGCCCTCGTCGCCCTCCAGGTACTCAGCCGCACCTACGGCGGAACCTACTCCGACGACTTCTCCCTGCCGGGCGTCCAGTCCCAGCAGGGCCTGGACGTGCTGGAGAAGCACGATCCCCAGGCCGGCGGGTACGGCAGCCAGATCGTCCTGCACGACAGCGGGCAGCCCCTGACGGCGCTCGACTCGCAGATGTCCACCACCGTCGCCGACCTGCAGAAACTCCCGCACGTCCTGTCGGTGCAGAACCCGCTCACCCAGACCTCCTCGAAGGTCGGACCGGTCTCGGGCGACGGGAGGACCGCTTACCTCACCGTCCGCTTCGACGTCCAGCCCGCCACCCTCGGCGACGACTACCTCGACGGCGTCGACCAGGCCGTCCAGCCCCTGCGGGCGGCCGGCGCCGACGTCGAGTACGGCGGCCCCCTCGGCGAACTGGCCCGCCCCGCCCCCGACGACCGGATCAGCGAACTGATCGGCTTCGCCGTCGCCGTCGTCGTGCTGCTCGTCGGCTTCGGCAGTGTCATCGCCGCGGGACTGCCCCTGCTGACCGCCCTGATCGGCGTCGTCGGCGGTCTCGCCTGCCTCGGCCTGCTCGCCGCCGCCTTCACCTTCGCCACCGTCTCGCCCACCCTCGCCACCATGATCGGACTCGGCGTCGGCATCGACTACGCCCTCTTCCTGGTCACCCGGCACCGGCAGAACCTCATGGACGGCGCGGACCCGGCGCGGGCCGCCGGACAGGCGACCGCCACCAGCGGACGGGCCGTCCTGGTCTCCGGCTGCACGGTGATCATCGCGCTGGCCGGCCTGTACGCGTCCGGGGTGAGCTTCATCGGCAAACTGGGCCTCGCCGCCGCCGTCACCGTCGTCTCCGCCGTCGTCGGCGCCCTCACCCTGGTGCCCGCCCTGCTCGGCCTCGTCGGCCGGCGCATCGACCGCTACCGGGTGCGCACCCCCGTCGCGGAGACGGAGACCGGCGGCGCCGTCGACGCGCCCGGCGCCCCGGCCCAGGGCACCTGGCACCGCTACGCGCTGCGCGTGGAACACCGGCCCTGGCACTACCTCGCCGCGGGCCTCGTCACCATCGCCGTCCTGGCCGTCCCGGCGTTCTCCCTCCAGTTCGGCCACATCGGCGACGGCGCCGACCCGACCTCCTTCACCGACCGGCGCGCCTACGACCTGATGACCGACGCCTTCGGACCCGGCTCCAACGGGCCCCTCACCGTCGTCATCGACCAGAGCGCCGTCCCCTCCGACCAGCGCTCCGCCCTCTCCGCACAGGCGCAGAAGACCCTCGGCGCCGTACCGGGCGCGGCCACCGTCACCCCGCTCACCCCGACCCAGGACGGCGACGTCCTGCTCGCCACCGTCTACTCCGAGAACTCGCCGCAGAGCGCCGCCACCACCGACCTGACGAACCGTCTCGTCGACGACACCCTCCCCGACGCCGTCTCCGGCACCGCCGCCGAGACCTACGTCACCGGCACCACGGCCGCCCAGGTCGACTTCCGCGACATCGTGGCGAGCCGGCTGCCGCTCATCATCGGCGTGGTCGTCGCGCTGGCCTTCCTGATCATCCTCGCCGTCTTCCGCGGCCTCCTGGTCGCCGTCAAGGCCGCCGTCCTCAACGTCCTGTCGATCACGGCCTCCTACGGCGTCGTCGTCGCCGTCTTCCAGTGGGGCTGGGGCGGGCCCGCCCTGGGCGTCTCCGGCACGGTGCCCATCGAGAGCTACGTGCCGATGATGATGTTCGCGATCATCTTCGGCCTGAGCATGGACTACGAGATCTTCCTGCTCTCCCGCGTGCACGAGGCCTGGCTGCGCACCGGGGACGCCAAGGCCTCCGTCGCCCACGCCCTGGAGATCACCGCCCGGGTCATCACCTGCGCCGCCCTGATCATGGTGAGCGTCTTCGCCGCGTTCATCGTCAGCGACAACATCGTCGTGAAGATGCTCGGCCTGGGCCTCGCGGTCAGCGTGCTCGTCGACGCCACCGTCGTCCGGCTGCTCATGGTCCCGGCGGTGATGACCCTGCTGGGCCGGCACGCCTGGTGGACCCCGCGGTGGCTGGACCGGATCCTGCCGCACATCGACGCCGAGGGCGAGGGGACGGCGGAGGGGACGGCGCCGGAGCGGCCCGCGGCGGCCGTCGGGAAAAGCGAGGGACGGCCCGGCGGGGGAGCCCCTACGGTGTGACCGCACGCCCGACGGCCACGGAAGGAGGCGAGCGCCGTGCAGTCCGCATCCCCACGATCCCCGCGCTCCCGCCCCGTGGCCCCGGCGTGCCGCGTCAGACCCTCGTCGGACCGCCCGGGAGCGCACCACCGTGACGCATCCCGGAGGAATCCACGACCGGTCCGGTCATCCGCGCGCTCGACGCGAGCGACGCCCACCCGTTCCACACCCTGCCCGACCCGCTCCGCGTCCACGAGGCGCTCGGCAAGGCCCGCCACCGGCCCGACCGGAAGCGCGTCGCCCTGCGCGACGGCCGGGTCGTCGCCCGCGCCGCCCGGTGGGCGGCCCCGAGGACACCGGACCCCGCACCGTCGAGTGGTTCGACTTCGCCGACGGCGAGGAGGAGGCCGCCGCCGAACTCCTGCGCAGCGCGCCCCGGCAGGTCGGCCTCGACCCGGCCGCCCGGGAGGAACCCGGCGGCTTCCGCCGGTGCCCGTTCCCGCGCGCGTGATGGCGCATCGCCCGAGCCCCGGACGGTGACCGGGCCGGCCTCCACGTCCCGGCCCGCAACCCCTCCGGACCGTGCATCGGCTTCATCGGCGTCGTGCCCGAACACCGGGGCCACCGCTGTGCCTACCACCTGCTCGCCGAATGCACCCGTCATCTCGTCGCCCACGGCGCGGAGTTCCTCGCCGTCGCGGCCGACCGGGACGACTTCCCCATGGCCGCGCACTTCACGAGGGCCGGCCGCCCGGTCGTACGGGAGCGGGTGAACTTCACCGCCCCCGTACGTCCGTGACCCCTGGGCGACGGGGCCGGGTTCCCGCCGCGCCTGCGGGGTGACCGGACCCGGTTCCGGGGGAGCGGGGAGCCCTTCGGAACGGTTGGCGCGCACTGGCAGGTTTGCGATCCCCCTCGCCGTGCATTCGGAAGATGTAGACGCTTTCCAACGGAGATGGGAGTAACCGTGGGCATCATCGCCTGGATTCTGATAGGCCTGCTCGCCGGTGCCATTGCCAAGATGCTCCTGCCCGGGAAGGACCCCGGCGGCATCATCGTCACCATGCTGATCGGCGTCGTCGGCGGTCTGCTCGGCGGCTGGCTCGGCAAGGTGATCTTCGGCGTGGACTCGATCGACGGTTTCTTCGACCTGTCCACCTGGATCGCCGCCATCGTCGGCTCGCTCATCCTGCTGGTCCTCTACCGGGCCGTCACCGGCAACAAGCGGACGCACCGGCACGCCTGACCGGCCCTTCGGGGTCGTGGTCTCAGCCCGAGTCGGAGGCCAGCAGGCCCTCGGCCTCGGCGAGGACCTCGGTGACCCGCAGGCCGAACCCCGCATCGCACGGATGCGGACGCCCGTCACGGGCCGCGGCGCACAGCGCGTCCGCGGCCCGGCGGAGTGCTGTGGCGGCGTCCGCGGCACTCTCCGGGAGACGCGCCACCCCGGTCTCCCCGCGGATCTCCACGCCCGAACCGGCCGCCGCCGACGGGGCGGTCAGACTCAGCGTCAGCGTGCTGGAGGCACCTCCGGAATGGTCCAGGACCAGGTGGACGGTGTCACCGGGCCCCGGAGCCGCGGCAGCCACCCGGCGGACGTCGCCGAGGACCGGCAGCAGCACGGACAACGCGTGCGGGCCGACGTCCCACAGGGCGCCCTTCTCCCGCCGCCACGGGGTGGCGAACGGATGGTCCCCGCCGGTGAACACCGAACCCAGCCACTGCGCGTGCCCAGTGAACCAGCCGCCCGCCTCCGCCTGTTCGGCGATCCACGCCTCGGGCTCGGGGAGGAAACGGGTGGTGAAGAAGACCACCGAGGCGACCCGCGCCTCCCGCACGGCGCGCACCACGTCGCGCGCCCCCGCCACCGTCGCGGCGAGGGGCTTGTCCAGCAGGAGATGACGACCGGCCCCGGCGGCCCGGACCGCGAGGCCCGCCTGCACGTCCGGCGGCAGCGCCACCGCCACCGCGTCGACCTCCGCGAACAACTCGTCCACGTCGTCGAAGGCCCGGGTGCCGTGACGGTCCGCCAGCTCCTTCGCCGCGGCGGGACGCCTGCCCCACACCCCTACGAGGTCGAGACCCTCGTGCGCGCTCAGAGCGGGCGCGTGGACCATCCGCGCCCAGGGGCCGGTGCCGAGCAGACCGATACGCATGCCGCTGACTCTCCCTGCTGCCGGCCGGGGTGACGCCGGACGCCGCGCCGGACGCCGTCCACACCGAGCCTCGCACACGAACGGTGCCGGAACGCACCCCTCGGGGAGATCACGGCGGCGGCGACCCGGCCGTCAGGCGGCGCGGGTGCCCGCGGCGGCCTTGTGGGCGCCCTTGCGGGCGGCCGTCCCCGTGCTCCGCGACGTGCCCCGGACCAGGTGCAGATGCCTCCTGCGCCCGGCGTGCCGCCGCCTGGGCCGGGCGGGTGAGAGCACCCGGTCCTCCACGCGGTCCATGACCACCAGAAGGACGGACAACGTCGGCAGCAGCAGTGCGGCGACCCAGAACACGGCGTCCCTCCTCGTCCGGCGACCCGCTCCGGGTGCACCGATGCACGCCGTTGATGCGTGCGGACGCCCGGGAAACGCCGTCAGGGACGTGAAGGATCCGTGAAACCGTCCAGCAGCGCGTCCGCCTGGGCCAGCCCGCTCTCCTGCGACACCTCCCGCAGGGTCTGGGCCGGCCGCACCGTGACGAACCCGACGCCGTCGGCCCGGAAGGCGAAGCCGTACACCCCCGGCCGGGGCAGGCTGTTGTACG
Source organism: Streptomyces sp. NPDC051051 (assembly GCF_040682975.1). NCBI lineage: Bacteria > Bacillati > Actinomycetota > Actinomycetes > Kitasatosporales > Streptomycetaceae > Streptomyces > Streptomyces sp. NPDC051051. The sequence goes on along the minus strand of NZ_JBFBCB010000002.1, from coordinate 171,245 downwards.
CCCAGGGCGCGGAGAAGCAGTAGGCGCCCGCGTCGTGCAGGACGACCAGGTCGCCCTCGGCGAGTTCGGGCAGCGGGCGGTCGTGCGCCACGACGTCCCCGGCGAAGCAGAGCGGCCCGGTCACGTCCTGGCGCAGCTGCGGCGCGTCCTTCGGCGTGCCGTCCGGGCCGTACGCGGACACCCGCAGCGGCCAGGCCCCGGGCATGAACACCGTGCGCGTGGCGACCTGGGCGCCGGCGTGGGTGAGCGCGACCCGGCGGCCGCCGGCGTCCTTGACGTACTCGACGCGGGCCGCGAGGAAGCCGTTCTTGGCGAGCAGGGAACGGCCGAACTCGGTGACCAGCCGGTAGCGGCCGTCCAGCACGGCCGGCCGGACGGCGGTGAGCGCGGACACGTAGTCGGCGTAGGTGGGGGTGACGGTGTCGCCGTCGAAGTTCACCGGCAGGCCGCCGCCCAGATCGAGGCTGGTGACCTGCCTGCGGCCGGACCGGGCGTCGATCTCCTCGGCGAGGTCGTGCAGGGCCGCGACCCCCTCGGCGATCAGCGGGAGGGGGCAGCCCTGCGACCCCACGTGCGCGTGCAGCCGGGTCAGCCACGGGCGGCGGGCGAAGGCCTCGACGACGCGCTCACGGGCCCCCGGGTCCCGCAGGGCGACACCGAACTTGGAGTGCGCCGTCGCCGTGCTCATCGGGCCGATGGTGCCGCCGCCGACCTGCGGGTTCACCCGCAGCCCGAGGACGGAGGCGCAGCCGGGCGGGCGCAGGGCGTCCACGCGCTCCAGCTCGGCCAGGTTGTCGGCGTTCAGCGCCACGCCCAGGGCGAGGGCCTCGCGGATCTCCGCGCGGGTCTTCGCGGGCGAGTCCAGCACGATGCGGGCCGGTGCGAAACCGGCGTCCAGCGCCAGCCGCAGCTCGCCCGGGCTCGCCGCCTCGCAGCCCGTCCCCGCGTCGGCGAGCAGCCGCAGCACGGGCACCAGCGCGCACGCCTTCGCCGCGAACGTGTGCAGCACCTCGGGGACGTGCGCGAACGCCCCGTGCAGGGCGGCGACGCCGTCGCGCACCCCCTGCACGTCGACGAAGGCGGCCAGTGGCCGGTCCTCGCCGATCAGCCCGTCGGCGACGGCCCGGCGCAGGACGGCCGGGACGCGGGCGGAGCGGTCGGCGCCGGTGGCGCGGGTGTCGTCGTCGGGGAGCACCACGTGAGGGCCTCCTTCGGTGCCGGGCGGCGGGCGGCGCCGGGTACGTGCGGCGCCGGGTACGGGCGGTCACCTCCAGCTTCGTCCCGCGCGGGGGAGTACGGCGACCGCGGGCGACGCCGTGGGCGGCGGGGCGGGCCGCACGAGACCGGCGACATTGCCGGTCCCCCGGCGGCGACCGTGCCCCAGAGTGGCACGGCCATCCCCCACGAGGGTCCGGCCCGGCAGGGCGGACCGCCACGGCAGAGAGGACGACTCGTCGTGCAGCAGCAAGCGCGTACCGGTGCCGCCCACCGGGTGCCCACCGGTTCCCCCCACCGCGGACGAGGCCGGTTCGCCGGCCTGGTGACGGCGATCACCGCGGTCGTCGGCCTCACCACCCTCGGCCAGCCCGCGGCGCAGGCCGCCGACAACCCCTACGAGCGCGGCCCGGCGCCGACCACGTCGAGCATCGAGGCGGCACGGGGTCCGTACGCCGTCTCGCAGACCACCGTCTCCTCCACCGCCGTCACCGGCTTCGGCGGGGGCACGATCTACTACCCGACCAGCACCGCCGACGGCACCTTCGGCGCGGTCGCCGTCTCGCCCGGCTTCACCGGCACCCAGTCCTCCGTCTCCTGGCTGGGCCCGCGGCTCGCCTCCCAGGGCTTCGTCGTCTTCACCATCGACACGACCTCGACGCTCGACCAACCCGCCTCGCGCGGGAAGCAGTTGCTCGCGGCCCTGGACTACCTCACCGGGCGCAGCTCGGTCCGCGGCCGCGTCGACGGCACCCGGCTCGGCGTGATGGGCCACTCGATGGGCGGCGGCGGCAGCCTAGAGGCCGCCAAGTCCCGTCCCTCCCTCCAGGCGGCCATCCCGCTGACGCCGTGGAACACCGACAAGACGTGGCCGGAGGTCGGCACGCCCACCCTGATCGTCGGTGCCGACGGCGACACCGTCGCCCCCGTCGCCAGCCACGCCGAGCCCTTCTACACCTCGCTGCCGTCGTCCCTGGACCGCGCCTACCTGGAGCTCAACGGCGCCACCCACTCCGCCCCGACCACCTCGAACACCACGATCGCGAAGTACAGCGTCTCCTGGCTGAAGCGGTTCATCGACAACGACACCCGCTACGAGCAGTTCCTGTGCCCGCTGCCCAGCCCGAGCTCGACCATCGAGGAGTACCGGGGCAACTGCCCGCACACCTCCTGACCCTCCCCGAAGCCGCACGGCGGCGGCGGTCGCGCCCACCCTGGCGCGACCGCCGCCGTCGTTGTGCACGATCACGGCGCTGACGGGCGGCGGTTGGGCACCGGCACAAGCCCGCACACCGGGCTCCACCCGCGAACGCCCAGGTGGCGGGCCGGAATCGGGCCCGCGCCCACCCGGACGAGTGACTTCCGTCTCACGTTACGCGTGCGTAACGTCACGGGAATGACCGGACAGACGACCGCGACCCCCGGCCCGACGCCGTACCGGGCGAGCGCCCCCGCGGACCGGCTCGACGGCGGCGCGCACGTCGTCACGGGCGAACCGGGCTGCGGCCGCACCCGGTTCCTCGAACACGCCGCCCGCGCCTTCACCGGGCCCGTCGTGCGGGTACGGGCGGACCCCGCCCGGTCGGCCGTTCCCGGCGGCGGCCTGCGCACCCTGCTGCGCGCGCTCGGCGACGCCACCGGCCGCGCGCCGGCCGGCGGCTCCGGACCGGCCCTGCTCGACACGCTGGCCGCCGGTCCGGCCCCGCTGCTCGTGTGCGTCGACGACGCCCACCTGTGGGACCCGGTCTCCCGCGCCGTGCTGGGCGACGCCGCCCGGCAGCTGTGCCGTACGACGGCGGCGGCGCGCCTGCTGCTCACGGTCCCCGGACACCGCCCGCCCGCCCCGGAGTTCGCCGGACTGCCGGTGGTGAGGATGGACCCGCTCACCCCGCCCGAGGCGGTGGCGCTCCTCGACGAGGTCACCGGCGGAGCCCTCGACGGGGGAGTCCGGGACGCGATCGTGGACGCCGCCCAGGGCAGCCCGGCCCTCCTGCTGGCCCTCGTCCGGCGGCTCTCGCCCGCCCAGCTGCGCGGGGACCGCCCCCCGCCCCACCCGCTGCCCGGCGCCGAGGTGCTGACGGGCCTGGCCGGCGGGTACCTGGACGGACTCACCTCCGACCGCCGCGACCTGCTGCTGACCGCGGCGGCCGCCGCCCGCGACGACGAGGACACGGGCGTCGGCCTCGGCCTCGTCCTGCGGGCGGTCCGGCACCTCGGGCACGACGGCGCCGTACCGCTGCCCGATCTGCTCGCGGCCGCCGACGACGAGGTCCGCTTCCACAGCGAGCTGCTGCGCAGGACGGTGTACGCGGCGGCGCCGGACGAACGGCGGCGGGCCGTGCACCTCGCGCTGGCCCGCGAGCTGGAGGACCTCGAGGACCTGGGGAAAGGGGACCCGCGGGCCCTGCTGCACCGGGCCTGGGCCGGGGCCGTGCGCGGGGACGACGTGGAGGCGGTCGCCGGTGACCTGCCGTCCCGGCGGCTGCGCTGTGCCGCGTACACCCGCGCCGCCGAACTGTGCGACGACGGGCCGCGGCGTGCCGAGCGGTACACGGCCGCCGCCGGCCAGGCCCTGCTCGACGGACGTTCCCACCAGGCGCTGCGGCTCCTCGACGCGGCCCGGACCGGCAGCGCGCCCGCCGGCGTGCGCGGCCGTGCCGCCCTGCTGCGCGGCACGACGGCGCTGCGTGACGGATCCGTCGACGAGGCCCAGGCCTCCCTCCTGCTCGCCACCTCCCTGCTCGCCGCCCACTCCCCGGCCGACGCCGCGGCCGCCGCACTGGCCGCCTGCGACGCGGCGTGGGCGGCGGGCGACCCGGCGGGATGCCTCGCCGCACTCGAACACTGCGGACAGGTCACGGGAGTCCCCGCCCCGGGCGATCCCCGCGCCGACTACCGGCTGGGGGTGCGGGCCCTGCTGGAGGCTCGGTTCGAGGAGGCCGCGGTCCGGCTGCGGCGGGTGGTGCCGGACCCGGACGGCTCCGGCGACCCGGAGGACAGCCTGCGGGCCGCCGCGGCGGCACTCATGCTCGGTGACCTCGTCGGCGCCCGCCGGGCGGGCGCGCGGGCCCTGGCCGCCGCCCGCACCCTGGACGTCGTCGCGGCCGTGCCCCGGGCGCGGGAGTACCTCGCCTACGCCGAACTGCGCGCCGGACGGCACGCGCTCGCCCGCACCCACGCCGAGGAGGGACTGCGCGCCGCGCACCGGGCCGGGCAGCGCAACACGGCCGCCCACCAGCACGCCGTACTGGCGCTGGCCGCCTCGATCGAGGGGGAGACCGAACGGGTCGCCGGGCATGTGGCGGCCGCGCTCGGCACCGCCCGCCGGCACGGCCTCGCGCAGGCGGCGACGCTGGCGGAGTGGGCGGCGGCCCGCGCCGACCTGGGGCGCGGCCGGCCCCAGGAGGCCGCGGACCGGCTCGGCCCCCTCGTGCGGCCGGGCGCCCGGCGCGGGCACTTCGCACTGTGGATGCTCGCCGTCCCCTGCTACGTGGAGGCCGCCGTCTCCGCCGGGCAGCCCGAGGGCGTCCGCTCCGTCGTCGAGGACTTCGCCGGGTGGGCGGACTTCGGCGCCGACCCCCAGGCCCCCGCCCAACTCCTGCGCTGCCGCGCCCTGCTGGCCCCGCCGGACCGGGCGGACGCCCTCTACCGGCGCGCCCTCGACCTGCACGAATCGGCCGGCGGTGACTTCGAGCGGGCTCGCACCGAACTCCTCCACGGCAAGTGGCTGCGCCGCCGGCGCCGCCTGCGCGAGGCCCGCGACCGGCTCGGCGCCGCCCTCGTCGGTTTCGAACGGTGCGGGGCCCGCGCCTGGGCCGAACAGACCCGTGACGAGCTGCGCGCGGGCGGCGCCGCGGCCGGCGGAGCGCGCCCGAACGGGCCCGCCGACCTGGCGGGACTGACCCCGCAACAGCTGCGCATCGCCCGCCGGGTCGCCGAGGGCGCGACCAACCGGGAGGTCGCGCTGACGCTGTCCGTGAGCACCCGCACCGTCGACTACCACCTGCGGAGGGTGTTCGCCACACTCGGTGTGCGGTCCCGGCTGGAACTGGCCCGGCTGGTCGAGCAGGCGGAAAAGACCGGTGCACACCCCTAGGGACCGACCGGACGGTATGTCATCCTTCGGGGCAGGACCCGCCAGCCGGCGGGACCCGCGCGGACCTCCACGGCCGACCCGGGCCGGACGGAGCGCCATCGTGCGGGAGCCGCCGGGTCACCGACCCCTGGGGGAGGATCGCGATGCACCACGCCCTTCGGCCACGGATTGCGGTGCGCCCGGCACCGGCGGGGCCCACCGGACCGGGCCCGCGGCCGCGCCCGCGCGTCCGGTCGCTGATCGACGCCGACGCCCTGCGCGTGCTGCACCGCGCCGCGCGGGTGCTGCTCGACGACCTGCCCGACCTCACCGACCGGCTCGTCGCCGCCCTCCAGGACCAGGAGCCCGCCTACCGCACCGCCGTGGAGAGCGACCCCGCCGCCACCTGGCAGGAGGTCCACCGCTCACTGCGGCACAGCGTGAACTCGCTCCTCGACCCGCGCGGCAACCGGGACGCGGCCCGCCGCTGCTCCTGGAAGATCGGCGCCACCCGGGCCGAACAGGGCCTGCCCCTGGACGCCCTGCTGCACGCCTTCCGGCTCGGCGGCTCCCTGGTCTGGCAGGGCCTGGTCGAGGAGACCTCCCGCTCCGCCCCCGAGGACGTCCGCCTCCTCGTGCACGTGGCCGCCGACGTGTGGAACTTCGTCGACGAACACTGCACGCTCGTCGCGGACGCCTACCGGCAGGTCGAACGACAGCTCGCCTGGCGGCGCGAGAACCGGCTGCGGCTGCTCGCCGCCGCCCTCCTGGAGGGCACCAGCCGCATCGCCGACCTGCCCGAGGCCGCACAGGCCCTGGACCTGCCCGAGCAGGGCCGCTACGTCGTCGTCGCGGTGTCCGGCGGCTCCCCGTCCGAGGCGGCCGGTGCACGTGCCGCGGTGGGACGCGGCGCGCGTGTGCACTGGCACACCGGGGTCGAGGTGGACTACGGCATCGTCCTGCTCGGCGACGGCCAGGACGGGACGGCGATCGACGGCGGCCCGCCCTCGGGCGCGCGCGTCGGCGTCGGTACGGCCGTGTCGGGCCTGGCCGCCGTCGGCGACGCCCGCCGCCTCGCGGACACCGCGCTGCGCATGTGCCCGGGGACCGGCGGCACGATACGCCTGACCGAACACCTCCCCGCGGCCCTGGTGATCTCCGCACCCGACCTCGCCACCGCCCTCGCCGACCGGGTGTTCGGTCCCTTGAGGACCCTGGAACCCGCCGACGCGGCCGTCCTCCTGGACACCCTCGCCACCTGGCTGGCCTGCGACGGCTCCGCCCAGCGGGCGGGCGAACGCCTCTACTGCCACCGCAACACCGTCCTCAACCGCCTCCGCCGCTACGAACAGCTCACCGGCCGCAGCCTCTCCCGCCCGATGGACGTCGTCGAGATCACCCTCGCCCTGGCGGCCCGGCCCGCCCGCTGACGGGCGCCACGGCGAGGCGGCGAGGCGGGCACCGCCCCGTCATGGACCCGCGCCCGGTCATGGACCCGCGCCCCGTCATGGACCCGCGTCCCCGCGTGCGCGCCCTGCCCTTGACCGGGGCGAAGCGCCGAGGCGAGGCGGTGAGGTGCGGTGATGCGGGCCGTACCGCCACTCACCCGTGCCCGTGACCCGCTGACCCGCGCACCCCCTCGTCCCGCCGCCGCGGCGGCACGTGTTCCCCGCCTGGGCACCCGCACAAGCCCCCGCCCCCCGCACTGGGCCCGCGCAGCGACCCCGTCCCCGCGCCTGTACCGGCCCCTCGGCCCCGTGTTGTGGTGAGCGCCCCCGTCCCCCCGAAGTGCCGTGACCGGCCGGCACGGACCCGAGGAGCCGCGATGCCCGAAGCACCACCGCAGGATCCGCCCGCGCTGCACGTCGAAGGGCTCGACGTCATGTACGGGCGGGCCCTGTCAGCCCTGCGTTCCGTGTCCCTGACCGTTCCGCACGGCGCGGTCGTCGCACTGCTCGGCGCGAACGGCGCCGGCAAGACCACGCTGCTGAGGGCCGTCTCGGGCACCCTGCGCCTGTACCGCGGCACCGTCACCGCGGGCCGCGTCCGCTACGGCGACACGGAACTCGACGGACGCGACCCGGTCGCCGCGGTGCGGGCCGGAGTCGTCCAGGTCCCCGAGGGCAGACGGGTCTTCGCCGGCCTCACCGTCGAGGAGAACCTGCGCGCCGGCGGCCTCGGGCTCGGCCGGCGCGCCCCCGCGCTGGTGCGGGAGTCCCGCGACCGCGTGTACGGCCTGTTCCCCGTGCTCGCCGAACGCAGCCGGCAGGCGGCCGGCCTGCTGTCCGGGGGCGAGCAGCAGATGCTCGCCATCGGCCGCGCCCTGATGGCCGCCCCCCGCCTGCTCCTGCTCGACGAGCCGTCCCTCGGCCTCGCCCCGCGCATGGTGTTCCGCATCGCCGAGGTCGTCCGCGAGATCAACGAGCAGGGCACCGCCGTGCTGCTGGTCGAGCAGAACGCCGGCATGGCCCTGTCCCTCGCCGACCACGCACACGTCCTCGAGGTGGGCGAGATCCGGCTCTCCGGTCCCGCCGACGAACTCGCCCGCACGGACGCCGTACGCCGCCTCTACCTCGGCGAGAGCGCCGACGAACCGGCCGGCGACCGGGGGGCCGCGTGAACATCCGCACCACCGGCCGCACGGCCGCCCGCGCCACCGCCGGTTCCCCGGCCGCACCCCCCGCGCTCCACGTCCGCGACGTCACCGTCCGCTTCGCCGGTCTCACCGCCCTCGACACGGTCTCCTTCACCGTGGCCCCGGGCTCGGTGCACGCCCTGATCGGACCCAACGGCGCGGGCAAGTCCACCTGCTTCAACGTCCTGTCGGGCCTGTGCCGCCCGGCCGCCGGCCAGGTCCTGCTCGGCGACACCGACCTGACGGGACTCGCCCCGCACCGGATCGCCGCGCTCGGCGTGGCCCGCACTTTCCAGAACATCGTCACGACCGAGGGCACGGTCGCCGACAACCTCATGCTCGGCCGGCACGCCCTGTCCCGCGCCGGCTTCGCCGCCAGCGCCCTGCGCCTGCCGAGCGCCGTACGCGAACAGCGCGCCCACCTGGACCGGGTCCGGGAGATCGCCGAACTCACCGGCCTCGCCGCCCACGTCGACACCCCGGTGGCCCTGCTGTCCTACGGCGACCGCAAACGCGTCGAACTCGCCCGCGCGCTCTGCCTGGAACCGCGCGTGCTGCTGCTCGACGAGCCGGTGGCCGGCATGAACGGCGCCGAACGCGCCGCCACCGCCGACGTCGTCCGCACGGTCCGGGAACGACTCGGCCTGTCCGTCGTCCTCGTGGAGCACGACATGGGCCTCGTCATGCGCCTCGCCGACGAGGTCACCGTCCTCGACTTCGGCCGCCGGCTCGCCCACGGCACACCCGAGGAGATCCGCCGCCACCCCGAGGTGCTGCGCGCCTACCTGGGCACCGGCGCCCCCGACGAGGCCGGCGCCCCCGACGAGGCCGACGGGACGACCCCCAGGGCCACCGACGCGGCCGAGACCCACGAAAAGACCGACGTGACCGAACCCCCCGGGGAGAACGCTCAGTGACCACCCTCCTCGACACCCTCCTCAACGGCCTCGCCCTCGGAGCCGTCTACGCCCTCGTCGCCCTCGGCTTCGTGGTCATCTTCAAGGCCTCCGGCGTCCTCAATTTCGCCCACGGCTCGCTGCTCCTGCTCGGCGGCTACCTCGTCGCCGTCCTCCACGACGACCTCGGCTTCGCCGGCGCCCTCGCGGTGGCCGTCCTGGCGACCGGGGCCGTGGCCGGCGCCCTCGACCGGCTGCTGCTGCAACGCGGTGATCCGGACCCCAAGGCCGCCCACGTGCAGACCATCGTCACCATCGGCGTGGACATCGTGCTGGTGACCGACCTGTCCCGGCGCATCGGCGGCGACCTCCTCACCCTCGGCGACCCGTGGGGCGACGCGGTGACCGGCCTCGGCCCGGTGACCGTCGCCGACAGCCGGCTCGCCGCGATCGCCGTCTCCGCCGTCGTCATCGCCGCCGTCTTCGCCCTCTTCCGGTTCACGCCCTGGGGCCTGTCCCTGCGCGCGGCGGCCGAGGACGTGGAGGCCGCCGCCCTGATGGGCGTACGGCTGAGCCGGGTCCGCATGCTCGCCTGGTGCCTGGCCGGTGCGCTCGCCGCGCTCGCCGCCGTGTTCCTCGCCGCCTTCCCGGCGCCCGGCCTGGAGCGCACCACCGGCCAGATCGCCCTCAAGGCCTTCCCCGCGGCCATCCTCGGCGGCATGGCCTCACCGCCCGGCGCCCTCGCGGGCAGTCTGCTGATCGGCCTGACCGAGGCCCTCGTTGCGGGCTACCAGTCCGAACTGCACGTCCTCGGCGAGGGGTTCGGCGACGTCGCGCCCTACGCCGTGATGGTGGTCGTCCTGCTGGTGCGGCCCACCGGTCTGTTCGGCGCGAAGGGAGCGGTCCGTGTCTGAACTCGTCCCGAAGTGGGCCAGGCTGCTGCTGCCCGCCCTCGTGCTGTGCGCCCTGCCCTTCTACCTCGACGCCTTCTGGCTGCGCATCGGCCTGTTCTCGCTGGCCGCCGCCATCGGCGCCGTCGGCCTCGGCCTGCTCAGCGGCACCGCCGGCCAACTCTCCCTCGGCCACGCCTTCTTCCTCGCCGTGGGGGCGTACGGCTACACCTGGCTGGCCGGCGACCCCGGCCCGGCCCTGCCCCCGGCGCTCGCCGCGGTCCTCGCCGTGCTGCTGGCCGGTGCGGCGGGCGGCCTGTTCAGCCCCGTCGCCGGACGGGTGCGCGGCATCTACCTGGGCATCGCCACCCTCGCGCTGGTCTTCCTCGGCCACCACCTGCTGCTCACCGCCGACTCCGTCACCGGAGGCTTCAACGGCCGCTCGGTGCCGCCGCTCACCCTCGGCGGCTTCGGGTTCACCGCCGACGACCCCGAACTCACCGTGCTGGGCGTGCCGTTCGGCGCCGAGGAACGTCTCTGGTACCTCGGTCTCGCCCTGTTCGCCCTCACCTGGTTCACCGCGCGCGGACTGCTGCGCGGCCGCCCCGGCCGGGCCCTCGCGGCCGTCCGCGACAGCGAGACCGCGGCGGCCGTCATGGGCGTGAACGTCGCCCGCTACCGCTCGGCCGCCTTCGTCGTGTCGTCGATGTACGCCGGCCTGGCCGGGGTCCTCCTGGCCCTCTCCTTCCGCCGGGTGGTGCCCGACTACTTCGGCCTGGCCCTCTCCGTCGACTACCTCGCCATGATCGTCATCGGCGGCCTCGGTTCCGTCGCCGGAGCCACCGCGGGAGCCTTCTTCGTCACCGCGCTGCCCCTGCTGATGACCCGGTACGCCGACCAGCTCCCGCTGGTCGCCGCCCCCGGCACCGGTGGCGAGGGCGCCATCGGCCCGACCGAGGCCGCCCGCTACCTCTACGGCGCCGCGATCGTCGTCATCCTCCTGTACGCCCCCGACGGACTGCACGGCCTGACCCGTCGCGTGCGCGCCCGCCTGCGGCCCGCCCGCTCACCCGACCGGACGCCGTCCGCGCCCCCACCGACCACCATCGACGCCTCATCCGCCTCACCGGACTCACCCGCACGAGCCAAGGAGCACACCCCGTGAACCCCAAGCACCGCACCCGCGGCACCGCCCTCACCGCGGCACTGGCTGCCCTGCTGATCGCGGCCACCGGCTGCAGCTCCAAAGCGGACGGCGGCACCACCTCCGACGGCGCCGACGGCGTCACGTCCGGCCCCGGAGTGACCGACGAGACCATCAGGCTGGGCGCCCTCACCGACCTGACCGGCCCCTACGCCACGCTCGGCAAGAGCATCGTGCAGGCCCAGCAGATGTGGGCCGACGAGACCAACGCCAAGGGCGGCATCTGCGGCCGCAAGGTCGAGATCGTCGTCAAGGACCACGGCTACGACGTCCAGAAGGCCGTCACCGCCTACGCCGACATCTCCCCGGACGTCGTCGCCCTGCCCCAGGTCATCGGCTCCCCGGTCGTCGCGGCCCTGCTCGACGACATCGAACGCGACCACCTGCTCACCTACCCCCAGGCCTGGGCCGCCTCCCTGCTCGGCAAGGACCCCGTCCAGGTCATGGCCACCACGTACGACCTCGACATGATCGCCGCGGTCGACTTCCTCACCCGCACCAAGGGCCTGGCCGAGGGCGACACCGTCGGGCACGTCTACTTCGAGGGCGACTACGGCGCCAACGCGCTCCAGGGTTCCACCTGGGCGGCGAAGAAGGCCGGGCTGAAGATCGCGGGCCAGAAGATCAAGGCGACGGACACCGACCTCTCCGCCCAGGTGACGGCGCTGAAGAAGGACGGTGTGAAGGCGATCCTGATCAGCGCCGGGCCCGCCCAGACGGCCTCCCTGGTCGGCGTCGCCGCCTCCCGCGGCCTGCGCGTCCCCGTCGTCAGCAGCGCGCCGGGCTTCGCCCCGCAGCTGATGAAGACCCCCGCCGCGCCGGCCCTGACGGCCATGTTGAGCATCGTCAGCGGCGCCCCGGCCGTCAGCTCCGACATCCCCGGAGTCAAGACGATGGCCACCGCCTACACCAAGAAGTACCCGGCCTCCCCGGTCGACTCCGGGGCCCTGTCCGGCTACAACGCGGCCCAGCTCCTGGGCGCCGACCTGAAGAAGGCCTGCGAGGGCGGCAGCCTCGCCCGCGAGGACGTGGTGAAGGCGCACCGCTCGCAGAAGAACGTCGACACCGGCCTCGGCAGCCCGCAGGACTTCTCCGACGCCGGCCGGCCCGCCGCGCTGTCGACGTACGTGCTGAAGCCGGACGCGAAGGCGGCCGGCGGCGTGGTGGGCGTCGAGGACGCGCACCAGGCGCCGGGAGTGGAGGAGTACCTGACGTCGAAGTCCTGAGGCGGGCCCGCATTCAGCGGCCCCGCTGCTGAATGCGTTCGCTTTCTTCCATTGGACCTCCGAGGCCCGCCGGGGCCAGGCTGGAACGCGTCCGGTGCACCGCGATCACCTTCCGGTGCACCGGACTTCGTCACGCCCCACCGCCGAGAGAGGTCACGAGCCATGCACACCCGCCGCATCGGTGACGTCGAGGTCAGCGCGATCGGGCTGGGAGCCATGCCCATGTCGATCGAGGGCCGCCCCGACGAGGCGCGCTCCCTCGCCACCGTGCACGCCGCGCTGGACGCCGGCGTCACCCTGATCGACACCGCGGACGCCTACCACCTCCACGCCGACGAGGTCGGCCACAACGAGACCCTCGTCGCCAAGGCCCTCGCCTCCCACGGGCGGGGCGCCGACGTGCTGGTCGCCACCAAGGGCGGCCATCTGCGCCCCGGCGACGGCAGCTGGACCCTCGACGGCAGCCCCCGACACCTCAAGGAGGCCTGCGAGGCCTCGCTGCGCCGGCTCGGCGTGGAGGCGATCGGCCTCTACCAGTTCCACCGCCCCGACCCGCGCGTCCCCTACGCCGACTCGGTCGGCGCGGTGCGCGAACTGCTCGACGAGGGAAAGATCCTCGCGGCCGGCATCTCCAACGCCGACCCCGGCCGGATCAGGCTGGCGAACGAGATCCTGGGCGGCCGGCTGGTCTCCGTGCAGAACCAGTTCTCGCCCGCCTTCCGCTCCAGCGAGCCCGAACTGCGCCTGTGCGACGAGCTGGGCATCGCCTTCCTGCCCTGGAGCCCGCTCGGCGGCATCTCCCGCGCCGGTGGACTCGGTTCCGTCCACGCGCCGTTCGCCCGGATCGCCGAGCGGCACGGGGTGAGCCCGCAGCGGGTGTGCCTGGCCTGGATGCTGGCCAAGTCGCCGGTGGTGGTGCCCATTCCGGGCGCCAGCCGCCCGGAGACGATCCGCGACTCGGCCGCGGCGGCCGAGCTGGTCCTCACGGCGGAGGAACTGGCGGAGCTGGACGCGGTCTGACCGGGCGCGCCGACGGGACGCGGAAACGGGCCGTGCCGCCGGGGCGTGGTCCCGCTGGCGGCACGGGCCCGTCGACCAGGGATAGAAAGCGCTTGCTCTAGGCTCGGGAGCCGCACACCCCACCTGATTCCCGCATCCCGCACCCGGGGAAGGACCACCGCCGATGGCGTCGTCGCTCGACAGACCCCTCGACCACCGCTACCGCGACGAGCACCCGATCCGCACGCTCGCCTACCTCTTCCGCGCCGACCGGCACCGGCTGGCCGGCGCGGTCGTCGTCTTCACCGTCAAGCACAGCCCCATCTGGCTGCTGCCGCTCATCACCGCGTCCATCATCGACACCGTCGTCGAGCACCAGCCCATCGGCCGCCTGTGGACCAGCACCGGCGTCATCCTCTTCATCCTGATCGTCAACTACCCGCTCCACCTGCTCTACGTCCGCCTGCTGTACGGCAGCGTCCGCCGCATGGGCACCACTCTGCGCTCCGCCCTGTGCACGCGCATGCAGCAACTGTCCATCGGCTACCACTCACGGGTCAGCGCCGGAGTGCTCCAGGCCAAGGTCGTCCGCGACGTCGAGGCCGTCGAGCAGATGGTGCAGCAGACCGCGGAGAACGGGCTCGGCGCGATCACCGTGCTCATCGGCGGACTCGTCATCATCGCCGTCCGCACCCCCGAGTTCGTGCCCGTCTTCCTGATCGTGGTGCCCGTCGCCGCGTTCGTCGTGGCCCGCCTGCGCTCCCGGCTGCGCGCCCACAACGAGCACTTCCGCCACGAGGTGGAGACCCTCTCCTCGCGCGTCACGGAGATGACCCGGCTGATCCCCGTCACCCGCGCCCACGGCCTGGAGGGCAAGGCCATCACCCGCATGGACGGCACCCTGCGCCGCCTGCTGACCTCAGGGATGCGCCTCGACCTGGTCAACGGCCGCTTCGGCTCGATCTCCTGGGTCGTGCTCAACGTGGTCGGCGTGCTGGTCCTGGCGGGCGCGGCCCTCGTGTCGTACTACGAGGTCTGGGGCGTCACCCCCGGTGACGTCGTCATGCTCAGCGCCTTCCTCACCACCCTGACCAACTCCACGACCACGCTGACCGGCCTGGCGCCGGTCATCACCAAGGGCCTGGAGTCGGTCCGCTCGGTCGGCGAGGTCCTCCAGGCGCCCGAACTGGAGGACAACGAGGGCAAGGCCGAACTGACGGCGCTGCACGGGGCGGTGGACTTCGAGGCCGTCGTACACGCCTACGAGGGCGGCCGGCCCTCGGTGCGCGACTTCACCCTGTCCGTGGCGCCGGGCGAGACCGTCGCGCTGGTCGGCGCCTCCGGCGCGGGCAAGTCGACCGTGCTCAACCTCGTCATCGGCTTCATCCGGCCGACCTCGGGCCGGCTGCTGCTGGACGGCACCGACATGAACACCCTCGACCTGCGCACCTACCGGCGGTTCGTCTCGGTGGTCCCGCAGGAGTCGATCCTCTTCGACGGCACCGTCCGCGAGAACGTCGCCTACGGCATGGAGGACGAGGCCGACGAGGAAGCGGTCCGCGCGGCCCTGCGCGACGCCAACGCCCTCGAGTTCGTCGACCGGTTGCCCCAGGGACTCGACACCCTGGTCGGCGAGCGGGGGGCACGCCTGTCGGGGGGACAGAAGCAGCGGCTGGCGATCGCCCGCGCGCTGATCCGGGACCCCAAGGTGCTCATCCTGGACGAGGCCACGTCCGCGCTCGACACCCGCTCGGAGGCCCTGGTCCAACAGGCACTCGCCCGGCTGCTGCACGGACGCACCACCTTCGTGGTGGCGCACCGCCTGTCCACGGTGCGCGGCGCCGACCGGATCGTGGTCATGGGGGAGGGGCGGATCCTGGAGACCGGCACGCACGAGGAACTCCTGCGCCGGGACGGCGCCTACGCGGCCCTGCACAGCGGGCAGGCGGCCTGACGCCACGGGCCGCCCTCCGGGGCGGCACGGGATCGGCACGACAGGACCGGGGCTCGGGGACCACGGGGCCAAATGGCGAAAAACATACCCCCGGAGGGTGACACGCGCCCCATCCGTGCATGAATCACCCGGGGCCGGGCACACGACGCCCACCACACCTGGAGAAAGGGGCGCTCGTGATCGTTCCGGACCCGAAGACCGTCAGGACGCTGCTCACCCGCTACGCGACGCTGAGGATTGCTCAGGCGGAGCGGGAGACACCGCAGACGGCTCGCGAGTTGGAGGACGTCACCTACACGCTGTGCGTCCTCATGGCCACGTCCGACGTCCGTGAGGCGGTCGCCGCCGCGGACGCCCTGCTCGCCGCCGAGGTGCGGCCGCCGGCGGCCCGGCTGCCGAAGCAGGAGACGGACGCGGCGCAGGACGTCATGACGAGGGACGGCGAGCGGGACGAGGAGAGCGGCCTGTTCCTGGCGGTCTGAGGTCGTCCCCGGCCCGGCTCACGGCACCGCCGTACCACAGCGGTCCGCGTGCCGGGCCGATCCTCGCGGGGGAGTTCCGGCCAGCCACCGCGCGATGGTGCGGGCGATCGGCTGGCCGGTGTCCACCTCGACGAAGCCGAACTGGCCCGACTGGTTGCACTCCAGGAACCACCACGTGCCGTCGGCGTCCTCCGCGAAGTCGAAGGCGCCGTAGGCCAGTTCCGCCTCGCGCAGATACGTCAGCACGGCCTCGGCCAGGCGCGGCGGGACGTCGACCGGGCGCCACGGCGCGGTGGACGGCGCGAAGCGCACGTCCACCACCTCCGGGTCGCCGTCGCCGCAGGCCTCCTTGCGGGCGGCCAGCAGGTGCTCGCCCACCGCGGTCAGCCGGATGTCGGCCCGCTTGGCGACCCGCCGTTGCAACAGGGTCGGGCCGTAGGCGACGGCGGCGAAGTCGGTGCCGGGCGGGACCCGGGTGGTGGGCACCGCCCGGGGCGGGTCCTGCGGATGCGCCCCGGACACCGGCTTGACCACCAGGTCGGGGTACCGCTCGGCGAAGTCCCGCGCCGCCTGTGGGAACGTCGTGATGAGCGTGGCCGGCACGGGCAGCCCGCTGCGCTGGGCCAGCCGCAGCTGCCACGGCTTGTGCCGGGCCCGCCGGGACGCGTCCGGATGGTTCATCCAGCGCGCCTCACCGCCGCGCAGCATCCCGTACAGCGCCTGCGAGGCCTCCTCCGTGAGCCACGCGGACGGGTCGGGGGCGCGGGCCGCCGCCGCGCCGGGCCGGCGGACCCACACAGAGCGCAGCGAGTCGATGCCCACCAGCCGCCCCGCGGACGACAGATGGCCCCGGAAGGCGCCGTGCACGTACTCCCCGGAGAGCGCGACGGAACCGGTCAGGTCGGCGGGATCGAGTCGCACGACGGGAACGCCGGCGGCGTTCAGGTGCACGACCACCATGTCCGCCGTGACGTCCTCTTCACTGGTGAGGATGAGCACGGTCATCTCGGCCGCCGCGCTCAGTCGTCGAAGTGCGTCTTGGAGCCCGCTGTGGAGGTCGTCGTCCCGAGCTCTCTCAGCAGGGCGTGGTCGCGGGCGGCGATCCGGCCGTCGAGGAGCACGTTCAACTGCATTCCTGCGTCATAGGCGTACGGAGTGGTGAACTCCAACTCCGCCGCCGGGCGTGCGTAGTTGAGCGCGAACGGTTGCATCGTCTCTCCCTCGTCGGTACTGCGTCGATCAAGCGGTGCCACCGTGCGACGTCACTCGGGCCCGCTGCTGTGGTGCGACCTTCAGTCACTTATACGAATCGAACGGGTGGTTGGTTTCCTTACTCTCCGTGATCACCGCCGGGGTGGGCCGGGCACAGGGAGCTGAGCAGGGGCGATGAGCCTCGTGCAGGGTGAAAACGTCTTCCCGAGCGGTCAGTTGGCGGTGTCCGCGTGGCCGGGGGCGCGGCGCAGCGAGCGCAGGGCGAGGAGCAGGACGCCGATGTCGTCGAGGTAGACCGGGTCGGGCAGCAGGTCGGCCGGGAGCACGAAGTACGCGACCGCGCCCCAGAACACCCAGCGCGGTCCGGTCGGCAGGCCCGCCTGCCGGAGGCCGCGCCGGGCCCGGACCAGCCGCACCATGACGGTGGCGGCCACGGCGAACAGCGCCACCGCCACTACCGCGGCGGCGGTGACGAGCGTGGTGGTCGCATCCACGGGCCCTCCCTGTGCGCGGTCCGTCGCGCGGTGTCCGGTGGTTCCCCGACTGTCGATCCCCCGTTCTCGTCTGCCGAATGCCCCGTCCGGGGGAGGGAAATCGCGCCGACCGGGTGTCGTTCGACACGCCCGCCCCGCCCGCGCGGGCGGGGCGGGGCGGTTCAGCGGCCGGACTCCGGCAGCGCGGTGAGCACCCGGTCCGGGGTGAGGGGGAGTTCGCGGAAACGGACGCCGGTCGCGTGGTGGACCGCGTTGCCCACCGCGGCGGCCGTGCCGACGATGCCGATCTCCCCGATGCCCTTGCTGCCCATGGGGTTGAGGTGCGGGTCGTCCTCCTCGACCCAGTGCGCCTCGACGTCCGGCACGTCCGCGTGCGCGGGCACGTGGTAGGACGCCAGGTCGGACTCCGCGAAGTCGCCGAACGCGGCGTCCATCGTGCTGCCCTCGGTCAGCGCCATGCCCAGACCCATGGTCATGCCGCCGACGAACTGGGAGCGGGCGGTGCGGGCGTTGAGGATGCGCCCCGCCGCGTACACCCCGAGCAGCCGGCGCGCCCGCACCTCGCCGGTCACCGTGTCCACGGCGACCTCCGCGAAGTGCGCCCCGAACGCGTGCCGGGCGTACCCGGGGTCCGCGTCGGCGGTACCTGCGGTGTCGGCGTGTTCGACCAGGCCGTGCTCGGACACGGGCCCCGGGAAGGCGGCCAGCCGGTGCGCGAGCCGGACGCACGCCTCATGGACCGGTCCGCCCCAGGACGCCGTACCGGAGGAACCGCCGGCCAGCGGGGCGGACGGCAGGTCGCTGCTGCCGAGCCGGACCCGGACCCGCTCCAGGGGCACGTCGAGGGCGTCCGCCGCGATCTGCGCGAGGACGGTACGGGCCCCGGTGCCGATGTCCGTGGCGTTGACCTCGACAAGGAAACTCCCGTCCGGCAGGGCACGGGCCGCCGCGGTCGACGGCGACACCAGCACCGGGTAGGTGGCGGCGGCCACGCCCGTCCCGACCAGCAGCGGGCCCTGCCGGCCGGAGCGCGGACGCGGATCGCGCCGCTCCCACCCGAACCTGCGCGCCCCCTCGCGCAGGCACTCCACGAGATGACGGCTGCTGAACGGCCGGCCACTGTCCGGTTCCGTCTCCGGCTCGTTGCGCACCCGCAGCTCGACGGGGTCCATGCCCAGTTCCACGGCGAGTTCGTCCACGGCCGACTCCAGCGCGTACATGCCCGGCGCCTCCCCGGGCGCCCGCATCCACGAGGGGCTCGGCACGTCGAGGGGGACCACGCGGTGCGCCGTACGGCTGTGCGGGGCGGCGTACATGACGCGGGCCGGTACCGCCGCCTGCTCCACGAACTCCTTCACGCGGGAGGTGTGCGTGGTGACCTCGTGGTCCAGGCAGGTCAGCCGGCCGTCGGCGTCCGCGCCCAGGCGCAACCGGTGCAGGGTCGGCGCCCGGTGCCCGACCACCGAGGGCAGGAAGCGCCGCGGCAGGACGATCGTGACCTGCCGCCCGGTGTGCCGCAGCGCGGCCATCACGGCGAGCACCACGTCCGGCCGGGGCGTGCCCTTGGAGCCGAAGCCGCCGCCGACGTGCTCGGCGACGACGGTGATCCGCTCCCCGGCCAGCCCGAACAGAGCGGCGAGCACGTCCCGTACGGTCGTGGTGCCCTGGCTGGAGGTGTGCACCGTGAGGTGCTCCCCGTCCCAGTGCGCGGTGCTGGCGTGCGGCTCCATGGGGTGGTTGTGCAGGGGCGGCACCCGGTAGCCGACGTCGACCCGGGCGGCCGCGGACGCGAACGCCCGCCGGGAGTCGCCGCGTTCGCGGACCGCCGGATGGCCGCCGTTGGCCTCCTCGGGCTCGTAGGCGTCCGGGTGCGTCTCGGACAGCGTGACGTCGTGCGGCTCCGCCGAGCAGTCGACGCGCACGGCGGCGGCGGCGGCCCGCGCGGCCTCCGGGCTGTCCGCCACCACCAGGGCGACGAACCAGCCCCGATGCGGCACCCGGTCGTCCTGGAGCACGGCGAGGATCGGATCGTCCGGCTCGGCGAGCCGCGGCGCGTTCTCGTGGGTGAGCACGGACACGACGCCGGGCAGGCCGAGCGCGGCCGAGGCGTCCACCCCCGTCACCCGGCCGCGGGCCACCCCGGCGGGCACCGGACGGGCGAACAGCCGCCCCGGGGCGGGGAACTCGGCGGCGTAGCGGGCGGTGCCGGTGACCTTCTCGCGGCCTTCCCGGCGCTCGGCCGGAGCGCCCGTGGCGGGTGACCTCATGCGTCCTCCCCGTGCGGCGCCGGGCCGCCGTGCGCGAGCCGCTCGAGGACGTCGACGGCGAGGTTGCGGGCGAGGGGCACCTTGTAGGCGTTGCCGGGCAGCGGCCGGGCCTGCTCCAGTTCGAGGCCGACGGCACGTTCGCACGCCGCCCCGGTCGGCGCCGCCCCCACGAGCGCCTCCTCGGCCCGCCGGGCCCGCCAGGGCCGGTGCGCCAGCCCCCCGAACGCGATCCCCGCGTGCGCGACCACGCCGTCCGACACCGCGAGGACCACCGCGACGGACGCCAGCGCGAAGGCGTACGACGCCCGGTCGCGCGCCTTGCGGTACGCGGACGGCACCCCGGCCGTGGCGGCCGGCAGCAGGACCGCGGTCACCAGCTCGCCCGGCTCCACCACGGAGTCCCGCTCCGGGTGGTCCCCGGGCAGCCGGTGGAACTCCGCCGCGGACACCCGCCGTACGCCCGCGAGCCCGTACAGCTCGACCTGCGCGTCCAGCGCGGCCAGGGCGACCGCCATGTCCGAGGGGTGGGTGGCGACGCAGTGCTCGGAGTGGCCGAGCACCGCGTGATCGCGGTGCACGCCGGCCAGGGCGCCGCAGCCACTGCCCGGCTCCCGCTTGTTGCAGGGCTTGGACACGTCCTGGAAGTACGGGCAGCGGGTGCGCTGGAGCAGGTTCCCACCGGTCGTCGCGGCGTTGCGCAGCTGACCGGAGGCACCGGCGAGCAGCGCCTGCGACAGGACGGGGTAGCGCTCGCGGACCAGCGGATGCGCCGCCAGGTCGCTGTTGCGCACCAGCGCGCCGACCCGCAGCGAACCGTCCGGCAGCTCCGTCACCCCGCCCATGGGCAGACGGGTGACGTCGATGAGGGCGGTGGGCCGCTCGACGCCGAGTTTCATCAGGTCGACGAGGTTGGTGCCGCCGCCCAGATAGCGGGCGCCGGGGTGGGAGGCGTAGGCGTCGGCGGCCTCGGCGAGACTGCCGGCCCGTACGTAGGCGAAGGGCTTCACCGGATCACGTCCTCGACCGCGTCGACGATGCGGGGATACGCGCCGCACCGGCACAGGTTTCCGCTGAGCCGCTCGCGGATCTCCTCCCGGTCGAGCGGCACCGGACCGCGGACCGCTCCCGCGCCGGTGACGTGCGAGGGGTGGCCGGCCTCCGCCTCGGCGAGGGCGCCGACCGCGGAGCAGATCTGCCCCGGTGTGCAGTAGCCGCACTGGAAGGCGTCGCGTGCCAGGAAGGCCCGCTGGAGCGGGTGCGGCTCCTCGCCGTCACCCGACAGTCCCTCGACGGTCGTGACGTCGCAGCCGTCGGCGGCCACCGCGAGCAGCAGGCAGCTGTTCACCCGCCGGCCGTCGACCAGGACCGTGCAGGCGCCGCACTGGCCGTGGTCGCAGCCCTTCTTGGCGCCGGTGAGGTCCAGGTCCTCCCGCAGGAGGTCCAGCAGGACGCGCCGGTGGTCCACCGTCAGGGTGTGCGGCTTGCCGTTGACCCGCAGGGTCGTCTCGGAGCGGTGCGGGGGCGGTGCGCCGGCGCCGTGCGCGGGTTGCTGCTCGCTGCCCATGTCGTGGACCCCTTCAAAAGAGCCGTCGTGCCGTGGGGACCGCGTATCCAGCGGACGGCGCCCGACACGTCCCGGAGGGCGGGAAACGGCCGCGGGGCCGACGGGGACGGGCCGGCCGGCTCGGGCTACCCGGCCTCGTCGCCGGCCGGCTCCCGCGCCCGTGGGCTCTCGGCGGTGGCCGGGCGCAGGCCCTTCGCCGTCTCGCGGAGGCGTTCCAGGGTCCGGCCCAGCTGCTGGAACGGCGAGCCGGCGGGCCTGGCGGCCGGCTGTGCGGGCTCGCCCGGCCCGGCCGCCTCCCGGTAGGCCTTCAGCGCCTCGTGCGCCTGCTCGGCGGCCTCCCGGTACAGGTCACGGGACTGCGTCATGGCCTCCAGCGCCTCCCGGTACCTGGCCACGAGGCTGCGCTCGCGGGCCAGCTCCTCCTCCAGCGTCAGCAGCTGCCACTCGTCCCGCAGCGCGGTCAGCGCGGCCTCGCCGCCGTCCGGCAGCGGCTCGGGCAGGGCGGCGAACCGGGTCACCGCGTCCAGCAGCTCGGTGGGGTGCGTGCCGTCCAGGAAGACGCTGCGCACCGTGAAGTCGGCGGCCTCGTACCCGGCCGGGGCCGGCGACCCCGGCAGCACCAGCGCGCCGCCGCGGGGCAGCTCCACGCCGAACTCGCGCAGCGCCCAGTTCGCGGTCCGCAGCTGGTGCGGTGCCGCACGGTGCTCCACGACCCGGTGGTGCAGTCCGGGCGGCAGCAGCGGGATCAGGGAGCGGCGGCCCCGCTCGTCGGGGGTCATGGCCTCGTGCACCAGCAGGTCGATGGTCCAGGTGTCCCGCTGGGCGCCGCGCAGCACCCGCCGCAGTTCCTTGTCGTCCGCCGGGAGCGCGCTGACGTCGAGGTAGCGGCCGCCGGTGACCGTCTCCTGACCCCACGGGGCATCCTCGTCCCAGGGCCAGAACATGGCGGCCGGCGACGGCCAGCGCAGGTCCCACGGCCGTTCCGCCTCCGCGACCAGCGTCCATTCCTGCCCGCGCCCGGACCACTCGCCGAGCGTCAGCCGGGCCCGCACGGTGATGTCCTCGGGCACCCGCCAGCGGGCCTCGAAGACCAGTTCGCCTTCGGCGGTGTCGACGGCGGGGACCTCCAGGAAGTCCTGGAGGGTGCCGGCCTCCTTGAGCGACCGGAGGTTCTTGCGCAGGACGTCCGGCGCGGTCGGCCCGGTGTGGCGGCCGCGGGTCAGCCACACCGTGGAGGGCGTCGGGGCCGGGACGGTCGGGGAGGTGAGCATGAGTCCCTTCGTGAGGAGCGGGGGCGACGGGGGGAGTGCCAGTATCGCCGTCGCGGCGGGCGGGTGATCGAGCGGGGGTCGGTGCAAAACAGGTCGTGGTGCGCATTCCCGCCTGAGCCCCGCGTCACGCGTGGAGCGGGCCACCCGGGCGACCCGCGCGCCGCGCGCACGCGCCGGCCCGGCGGGGGCGGGCAGCGGCCCCCGGCCGACCGTACGCAGGAGGAACGCGCCGATGGAACCCGGTCTCACAGGACGGACCGCGCCGACACCGGGCCTCTCCCGGGGTATCGGCGCGGCGATCACCGCCGGCCCGGCGCGTCTTCGTGCGCGAGCGCCGCCCCCGGTCGCTGCCGCACCGGTCCCTCGAACCGGAGGAGACCGCCGGCCGTGTCGCCCACCTCGGCTCGCCGTTCGCCGCTCGCCTCCGCTACGACGGGCTGCGCGCTGCGCGTGGACGGCCGGCGCGGCCGGTACGGCCGGCACATCGACTCGGTGCCGCCGTGATCCGTGCCCGGCCCGCACACGGGGTGTGCGGCGTTCACCACCGGACGCGGGCGCGCACCCGTGGTCCCCGCCGCGGCGGCCGCCGACAATCGACCCGGCGGACAGGGCTCGCCCACCATCCGCGTCGGGGCGGGCCCTGTTCCCGTGCCCGGAACAGCCCTCCCGCGGAGCCCGCGGACCGTCTCCCCGGGCCGGGCCGCACGTTCCAGAGGAAAATGCCAAAGCGTCCACCCGGGACCGCCACTTTCCGTAACCTCGGGATCACGCCCTCGGTGGCCGCCCGCTGCCGGGCCCCGCCGGGCCGGTGACCGCCGCGCCGTCGACTCGCGCCGAAAGGAGACTGGTCATGCCCGTCGAGGCCGAGGTCCTCAACGAACTGCACCGGTTGCGCACCCGCATGCCCCAGCTGACGGGGGCCCTGGCGGCCAGCGTCGACGGATTCGTCCTCGCCCAGGACATGCCCGGCGTGCAGCCGGAGGGCCTCGCGGCCCTCACCGCGGCCGCCCTCGGCGTCAGCCACCGCCTGGTGGACCTCACGGCGCGGGGCGAGTTCTGCGAACTCCTCGTGCGTGGGGCCGGGGGTTACGTCGCCACGTACGCGGCCGGCCCCACCGCCGTCCTCACCCTGCTCGCCGACGACCGCGCCAACGTCGGCCGCCTGCACCTCGAAGGCCGGCGCAGCGGCGCCCACATCGCCGGCCTGATGGCGGCCGGGCCCGCACCGGAACCGGCACACCCGGCCGTTCCCACCGTCCCGCCCCCGTTCGAGAACCGTGCCCTGGGCGCCCTGCCGATGCGCATCCCCCGGCAGTTCAGGCCCCAGCGGGGTTCGGAGCACGGCGGCTGAACCGGCCGCCTGCCGCACCACGAGACGGGCCTGCGCCCCTCACCCTCGGCCCCCCCCGCACCACGGAGCAGGTCTACGCGCCGTCTCCCGCCCGTCCCCGGCGGCGGTCGGCGCCGCGCCGCCGGCCCACGACCCGTTCCGTGCCGCCCGGGCTCGCGCCGGGCGCGCTGAAGCCGCCCGGCACCAGCCGCGGCGGTGCCACGGCCGCGGCCGGCGGCGGGCCGACCTCCGCCGCGCGGGTGCCGGGCGGGCCCGCACCGCCGACGTGGGCCGGTGGCGGCGTCGCACGGCCGATGACCCGGGTGTGCGGCATCAGGGCGGCGCAGGCGGAGCAGACTTCGCTGAGCGTCCACACCTGGCCCACGGCCGGGTCGTGCCGCAGCACCAGCAGGACCGCGCCCGCGCAGGCTACCCGCGTGCCCTCGTGCAGAGCGCACCGCTCGCGCCGGCACCCGCAGGCGGCGTCGTGGCGCACCGACGCCGCTCGGGCGTGCGCGGCGGCATGGGCTTCGGCGAAGCGGCGCAGGGCCGCGAGATCGCGCGAGCGCGACGGCATCGCGCACGCGGAGGAACAGGTGACCGACGCGGTGCGGTCCCGGTGTCCGACCACACGAATGGTCCAGGAGCGGCCGGGACGGCGGGCTGACGGCGCCTCAGGGAACGTTTGAGCCAAGACCGGATGTCCTTCGTGCGACGCGGACGGGGAAAGGGGAAGGGCACTGCGTTCCGGTTCCGGCACGGCCCACCGGAGGTGACCCCGTCCAGAGCATGCCCGTGACCCCACGACGCCATTCCCGCCGAGCCCGCACGGCAGGTGCACGGGGAGTTCACACCGGGGCACGGGCGGGCGCGCCGAAGCCTTGGGGCCTGTCCGACGTGACCCGCCGCACAGGCCCTAAGCTGCCCTTCCATGAGCACAGGGGGATCCGACAGACGGGTCGTGGACGGCCGGTTCGAACTGGTCGAACGGCTCGGCGGCGGGGGAATGGGCTGGGTGTGGCGGGCGCACGACCTCGCGCTGCACCGCGACGTCGCCGTGAAGGAGGTGCGGCCCCCCGATCCGGACCTGGCCGAGTACGACCCGGAGGGCGCCCGCACGCTGCGCGAGCGCGTCCTGCGGGAGGCCCGTGCGCTGGCCCGCGTCCACCACCCCAACGTCGTCACCATCCACCACATCGTCGACGGCGGGGACGACACCTACCCGTGGATCGTGATGGAGCTGGTGGAGGGCGGTTCGCTCCAGGACCGCCTGGAACGCGGCACGCTGACGCCCGTCGAGGCCGCGGGTCTGGGCCGCGAGGTGCTGTCCGCGCTGCGCGCCGCGCACGCCGTCGGCATCGAGCACCGCGACGTGAAGCCGGCCAACGTCCTGCTGCGCCCCGACGGCCGGCCCGTGCTCACCGACTTCGGCATCGCCGCCGTCCGCGAGTCCGTCGGCCTCACCGCCACCGGGGCCGTCATCGGCTCACCCGACTTCATGGCCCCCGAACGCGTCAGGGGCAAGGAGGGCGGCCCCGCCGCCGACCTGTGGTCCCTGGCGATGCTGCTGTACGTCGCCGTCGAGGGCCACCACCCGCTGCGCCGCGGCAGCACGCTCGCCACGCTGGCCGCCGTACTCGGCGAGGACGTGCCCGCACCCCGGCGGGCCGGGCCGCTGACCCCCGTCCTCACCGCCCTGCTCGTCCGGGAGCCGCAGGGACGTCCCGACGCGGAGCAGGTCGACCGGATGCTGGCCGCCGTCACCGACGGACCGGGTCCCCGGCCGCCGGCGGACGCCCCCGCCCCCTTGCGGACCTCCTATCCGCTCGCGCCCCCCGCTCCGGCGAACCCGGCGACGGGACCCGTCCCGGACCAGGTCACCGCCGGCCCCCACGGCACCGCGGCCACCGGACCACGCCGGCCGCGCCGCGCCCGCGGGGCGGCGATCGCCGCGGCCGCGGTGAGCACGGTGCTCACCGGCGTACTCGTGTGGGCGCTGCTCCCGCACGCGGGCGGGGACACCGACGACCCGGCCGCACCCCGCGGCACCGCGTCCCGGACCACCGGGTCCACGACCACGTCCCCGAGCGCCGCGCCCGTGGACGGCACCGGTGACCGCACCGACCTCCTCGGCGCCGACGGCCTGCGCAGGGCCGTGGCGAAGCTGACGGAGGCGACGGGCGGCTCGAAGGTCACCAGCCTGGTCGTGTACGAGGAGTACGCCATCGCCACCGCCCCCGTGCCGGGCCGCCCCAAGCTGTACGACCGCTACATGTACCGGGGCGCGGACGTGGCGGTGAAGTTCGGCCCCGGCGGCACCGTCACCGACGGCTCGGTCCCCGTCGATCTCGACGACGTCTCCTGGGACGCCGTGCCCGCGCTGCTCGCCAGGGCCGACCGCACCCTCGGCGTGTCCGACCCCACCAGCCGTTACCTGATCGTCAACCCGGCCTCCACCGTCTTCGACAGCGACCCGAGCCTGAGCGTCTACCTCTCCGACGAGTACGGCAGCGCCTATCTGAAGGCCGACCTCCGCGGCCGGGTCGTCGAGACCCACCCGCGGGACGACGGATAGCCCCGGCGGCGTCCGCGCGCCGGTCCGCGACCGCCTCCACTTGCGGCGCATCCGGCGCCGCGCTTCGGTTGAAGGGAGCCGTCGCCGCACCGGGAACCGCTCCTGTCGACGCCGTCGCCGGGTGGTGGTCCGTCCGGCGACCCGCGCGTCGCCGATGTGCGGGACGACTCCCCCCGGCGCACCGTGCGCAGCGGCCGCGCGGACGCGGCGGAGGAGAAGGAGGGCGAGACGGTATGACGCACCACAAATCCAACCGCGCCGTCGAGGGCGATCCGTACTCCGGCCACGGCGGAGGGCTGCCCCGGCGGCCCGACGAGGAGGAACTCGCGCGGCGCACCACCCTGGACCGACAGGAGGCGGGCCTGCCGGAGGGGCCCGCGGAGAACCCCGACCTCGTGTACCGGGAGGTGCACGAAGCGGTCGATCACGCGGTGGACAACGGGATGATCCCGGGGGCCACCGCCACCCGGCGGACGAGGGAGGACTGAGCGCACGGCGCGGGCCCGCGGGGGCCGGGCCCTCTCCTGGCCCCCGCGGCCCGCCCCGACGGCGGAAAGGGCCCGCGGACGGCAGTCCGGGGCCCTTCTCACCAGAGCTCGCGCACCGCTTCCGCGGCCGGTCAGGCGCCGCTCTCGCGGAGCATGTCCTCACGCTCGACGATCTTGACGCGTTCGCGGCCCTCCGGCTCGCCCAGCGCCTTCTCCGCCGCGTCCAGCTTGTACCAGCCCTCCCAGGTGATGTAGCGGACGCCCCGCTCGGCGAGGAACGCGTCCACCGCCTCGGGAGCGGGGGAGGACGGCGTGTGCAGACGGCCGTGGGCGAAGTCGTCCAGCAGGTTCGACACCGTCTCGTTGGCGTCGCCCTTGGTGTGGCCGATCAGACCGACCGGGCCGCGCCTGATCCAGCCGGTGACGTACGTCGACTGCAGGTGCGCGCCGCTCTCCTCGATGACCCGGCCGCCCTCGTCCGGGACCGTGCCCGAGTCGATGTCCCAGGGCAGCTTCGGCAGCTTCTCCGAGAGGTAGCCGACGGCGCGGTAGACCGCCGTGACGTCCCAGTCCTTGAACTCGCCGGTGCCCTTGACGTTGCCGGTGCCGTCGAGGGCGGTGCGCTCGGTGCGCAGACCCACGACCCTGCCGTCCTCGCCGAGGATCTCCGCGGGCGACTCGAAGAAGTGCAGGAACAGCTTGTGCGGACGGTCGCCGGCGTCGCGGATCGCCCAGTTCTCCAGCGTCTTGGCGACCATGTCGGCCTGCTTGTTGCCGCGCCGGGTGGCGATCGAGCCCTCGTCGTAGTCGATGTCCTCGGGGTCCACGACGACCTCGATGGTGGGGGAGTGGTCCAGCTCCCGCAGCTCCATCGGGGAGAACTTCGCCTGCGCCGGGCCGCGGCGGCCGAAGACGTGGACCTCGAGCGCCTTGTTGGCCTTCAGGCCCTCGTGGACGTTCGGCGGGATCTCGGTGGGCAGCAGTTCGTCCGCCGTCTTGGCGAGGATGCGGGCCACGTCCAGGGCGACGTTGCCGACGCCGAGGACGGCGACCTTCTCCGCCTCCAGCGGCCAGGTGCGCGGCACGTCCGGGTGACCGTCGTACCAGGACACGAAGTCGGCGGCGCCGTAGGAGCCGTCGAGACCGATGCCCGGGATCGACATCTCGCGGTCGGCCATGGCGCCGGTCGAGAAGATCACGGCGTCGTAGAAGGCGCGCAGGTCGTCCAGGTTCAGGTCGGCCGGGTAGTCGACGTTGCCGAAGAGACGTATCTGCGGCTTGTCGAGGACCTGGTGCAGGGCGGTGATGATGCCCTTGATCCGGGGGTGGTCGGGGGCCACGCCGTACCGGATCAGACCGAACGGGGCCGGCATGCGCTCGAAGAGGTCGATGGAGACACCGGGGTCGGTGGCCACATCCGACTTGAGCAGCGCGTCGGCGGCGTAGATCCCGGCGGGGCCGGCTCCGACGATGGCTACCCGCAGGGGGCGGGGCATGATCAGGTTCCCTTCGAGCGGTGACAGATCGACTCGGGGGAAGCCTAAACTGAGGCAAACCTAACCCGGTACGCGGGTCCGGTCTATGGACCCATAAGCGCCATTTATGAGATGCGGACGGCGCCCCGGACGACCTCGCCGAACCCCCGCCGAACGCCCCGAACCGATCCCCGCCGGCCGGCTCAGGGCAGCGGCTGCTCCGCCCAGATCACCTTCCCCGTCGGCGTGTAGCGGGTCCCCCAGCGGTCCGTGAGCTGGGCGACCAGGAACAGCCCGCGCCCGCCCTCGTCCGTCATGGCCGCGTACCTCAGGTGCGGCGAGGTGTTGCTGCTGTCGGAGACCTCGCAGATCAGCGTGCGGTCGCGCAGCAGACGCACCCGGACGGGCGGGCTGCCGTACCGGATCGCGTTGGTGACCAGCTCGCTGAGGATCAGCTCCGTCGTGAACGACAGCTCCTCCAGCTCCCAGCGCGCCAGCTGCCGGGCCACCGCCGCCCGCACCTCGCCGACGGCCGCCGGATCCACCGGCACCGCCCACTCGGCGACCCGGTCCGCGCCGAGCGCCCGGGTACGGGCCACGATCAGCGCGATGTCGTCGTTCGGGCGGGCCGGCAGCAGCGACTCCAGGACGACCCGGCAGGTGCCCTCGGGCGAGCCGTCGCCGTCCCCGAGCGCGGCGCGCAGCCGCTCCAGGCCGGTGTCGATGTCCTGCTTGCGGTCCTCCACCAGCCCGTCGGTGTACAGCACCAGCCGGCTGCCCTCCGCCAGCTCCACCTCGGCCGTCTCGAAGGGCAGCCCGCCCAGTCCCAGTGGCGGACCCGCCGGGACGTCGAGGAACTCCACCCGGCCGTCGGGGCGGACCAGCGCGGGCGGCGGATGGCCGGCGCGGGCGACGGCGCAGCACCGGGACACCGGGTCGTAGATCGCGTACAGGCAGGTCGCCCCGGCCACGGGCGCGGTGGTGCCGTCGGCGGTCTCGTCCTGGTCGATGCGCGCGACCAGCTCGTCGAGCAGCGCGAGAAGCTCCTCCGGCGCCAGGTCCAGGGCGGAGAAGTTGTGCACGGCGGTGCGCAGCCGCCCCATGGTGGCCGCCGCGTGCAGTCCGTGCCCGACGACGTCCCCGACGACCAGCGCGACGCGGGCCCCCGACAACGGCAGCACGTCGAACCAGTCGCCGCCGACTCCCGCCTGCGCGGGCAGGTAGCGGTAGGCGATGTCCAGGGCGCCCTGCTCGGGCAGCGTGCGCGGCAGCAGACTGCGCTGGAGGGTGACGGCCATGCTGTGCTCGCGGGTGAAACGGCGCGCGTTGTCGATCGAGACCGCGGCCCGCGCCACCAGCTCCTCCGCGAGGGCGACCTCCTCCGGGTCGAAGGGCTGCGGCCGCTCCGAACGCCAGAAGCTGACCACGCCCAGCATCAGGGCCCCGGCCCGCACGGGCACGGTGATCAGCGAGTGGATGCCGAACCCCACCACCTGCTCGGTCCGTTCCAGGTCCTGCGCCCGCCAGCCCGGCGACTCGGCGAGCCGGGCCTCCAGCACGGGCCGGCCCTCCGCCAGGCTGCGGGCCTGGGGGGACGAGGCCACGAACCGGATCCGCCCGCCCACCGGGTACAGCGGCGCGCCCGCGCGGGTCGCGCTCAGCGCCGTGCGCCGCAGGGCGCCCTGCGGCTCCGGCTCCCCGCCCTCCAGCACGGCGTCGAAGAGGTCGACGCACGCGAAGTCCGCGAACCGGGGCACGGCCAGCTCCGCCAGCTCCTCCGCGGTCCGCGTCACGTCCAGGCTCGTCCCGATGCCCACCCCGGCCGCGTACAGCATGTCCAGGCGCTCGCGCGCCGCCTCCGCCCGCCCGGACAGGGCACGCAGCTCCGTCGAGTCGCGCAGCGTGGCGACGCTGCCGGCCGGGCCGCCCGCGAGGTCGGTGGGCCGCTGGTTGATCGCCAGCAGCCGCTCCCCGACCAGGTGCACCTCGTCGGTCGCCATCCGGCCGGAGGCGAGCAGCTCGGCGGTGTCGGCGTCCAGGCCCAGGTCGAACACCTTGCGCAGTTCGGCGTCCGGCGGCAGATCCAGCAACCGGTGCGCCTCGTCGTTGGCGAGGAGCAGGTCGCCCTCACCGTCGACGATGATCACCCCTTCGCGTACGGCGTGCAGGACCGCGTCGTGGTGCTCGTACATGCGGGTCATCTCGCGCGGGCCCAGACCGTGCGTCTGCCGCAGCAGGCGGCGGCTGACCAGGGCCGTGCCTCCGGTGGCCAGGGCCAGCGCCACCGCGGCCGTCGACAGCACCAGCGGCAGCTGACGGTTCGCGTTCCCGCCGACGCGGGCGGTGGTGATGCCGGCCGACACCAGCCCCGCGACCCGGCCGTCGGCCGCCTTCACCGGCACCACGGCCTGCACCAGCCGCCCGATCGTCCCGTCGACCTCCTCGACCACCGTCCCGCCGGCCTGCGCCGGGGCCAGCGTGCCGACGAACCTCTTGCCGATGCGGTCCGGTTTGGGGTGGGTGTAGCGGATGCCGTCCGGGTTCATGACGACGATGAAGTCGACCTCCGACGCCTCACGCGCGGCCTCCGCCCGCGGCTGGAGCACGGCCGTCGGGTCGGGGCTCCGCAGCGCCGCCAGGATGCCGGGCGAGTTCGCGAAGGTCTGGGCGACGGCGAGCGAGCGGTTGCGGGCCTCCTCGGTGGTGTCGCGCCGCGCCTGGAGCACCAGGGCGACGACCGCGGCGACGACCAGCAACAGGACGACGACCACCTGCAGGACGAACACCTGTGCGGCGAGACTGCGCCCGCCGAGCGAGGTCTCGGGTGTGCGCCGCACCAGCGGGGCCCGGGGACGACGGGCCGGCCGGGCACCCGATCGCCCCAGGAGTCGGACCATGTGCCATGTCTACACTGCCCGGCTCCGTCAGGCGAGGGGCGTTACGCGATGTGACAGATCGCGGCAACCCTTGCGGCGGCTCGCGGCGCCGGTGCCGCGAGCCGGTCCCGACGGCCTTGACGGCCGCCGCGAGGCGGTTCGCCACCGGGGTCCCCGGTGCCCCCGGTGACGCCGGTGACGCCGGCGGCCCGGTCGATCCCGGTGGCGCCGCGGCGTCCGCGGCTCGGGCCGCCCTACGGCGGCGGGGCGCGGCGGGTGGCGAGCAGCAGGGCTATGTCGTCGGGCCGGTCGGACGCCTGGCGGGCGGTCGCGGTGAGCCGGTCGGCCATGTCCGCGAGGGAGCGCCCCCGCAGGGCGCCCGCTTCGGCCAGCGCCGCCCGCAGGGCGCCGATGCCGTCGTCGATGTCGTGCCCCGGCCGCTCGACCAGCCCGTCCGTGTACAGCGCCAGCACGGCGCCCGGCTCCAGACGCAGCTCCGCCACCGCGTAGTGGGCGCGCGCGTCGACGCCGAGCACCATCCCCTCCGGCAGGTCCGCGACGTGCGTCCGTCCGTCCGGGTGACGCAGCAGCGGCGGAAGGTGCCCGGCGTTGGCCACCCGGGCCAGACCGGTGGCCGGGTCCAGACGGACGTAGCAGCAACTGGCGAACTGGCCGGGGTCGAGGTCGATCAGCAGACGGTTCGTGCCGCTCATGACCTCTTCGGGCGGCCGGTCGCTCAGCGCGAAGGCCCGCACCGCGCTGCGCAGTTGCCCCATGGTCGCGGCAGCCTGCACCCCGTGCCCCTGGACGTCTCCGATGACCAGGGCCAGACCGTCCCCGGCCTCCACGACGTCGTACCAGTCGCCGCCCACCTCCATGCCCTCGGTGCCCGCCAGATAGCGTCCGGCGGTCTCCACGCCCGCGTGCTGCGACAGCCGCCGGGGGAGCAGGGCCTGCTGGAGCCCACGGGCCAGGGCCGCCTCGGTGTCGTAGCGCTGGGCCTTCTCCATCGCGTGGGCGATCAGTCCGGCGAGTGCGGTCAGGACCGTGCGCTCCTCGGAACTGAAACTGCGCGGGCGGTCGAAGCCGAGGATGCACGAGCCGACCGCGCGGCCGGAGGCGATCAGGGGGAGGAAGGCACGGGCGCCCTCCGCCGCGTCCATCGGGATGCCGGGGTAGGCCTCGGCGATCTGCTCCATCGAGTCGAAGAAGAGGGGGCGGCCGGTGGTGAGCGTCTCCACGCCCGGCAGCCGGGCGTCCAGCCCGACGCCCTCGAACGGCGACAGGAAGCCTTCGGGGAAACCGCTCTCCCACGCCAGGTACAGGTGCCTCTCGTGCAGCAGGTAGATGGCGATCCGGCGGCCGCCGAACGCGGGCAGCAGCTCCTGCATGACCACCGCCGACACCTGGCGGGCGGTCACCGCCTCCGTCAGCGCGATGGCCAGCGCGACGGGCCGGTACGGCGGGGCGGTCGAGGCGGCGAGGTCAGGAGCGGGGGTGTCGACCTCCACGTCGGCGGCCGCCGGGGCGTGGGGCACCCGGCTCGCCGGGACGGCGGTGCAGGTGAGGGTGTCGAGGCCGGGGTACACCGCCAGACTCAGCCAGTCGCCCTCGTACGGCCGCGGGGCCGTGGGCCGGTCGCGCCCCGGCAGGCTGTCCCGGCTGCCGGCGTCGTACGGCAGGGGCTCCCCGGAGTCGGGCCGGCGGACGTGGAAGTGCACCGGCTCCGGGCACAGCAGGGCGCCGCGCAGGTGTTCCTCGCACGCGGGCTGGTTCAGCCACGGCACGGCGTCCCAGAGGGACCGGCCGAGCAGCCGGTCCCGGGGGACGCCCAGGAGGTGCGCCGCGCGGGGGTTGGCGTAGACCACCAGCCCGAGCCGGTCGAGGCAGAAGACGCCCTGGGGCAGCAGGTCGGCGGCGCCGTCGGCCAGAGCACCCGGACCCGGGTCGAAGAGGACCCCGGCGACGGGACGCGGGCCGAAGGCGGCTGCCACCGTGCCGGAGGGCCACAGTTCCAGCAGACGCAGGCCGCCGTCGGCGAGGCGGACCTGGACGGGCCGGTGCTGGGGCCGGCCGTGGGCGGTCTCCCGCAGCAGGGCGGGCAGCCGGTGGGCGTCGGCCGGGTCGACGGACCGGGTCAGGGCGGCCAGCGTGCCCGGTTCCCGGTCCGGGGGCAGGCCCAGCAGGGTGCGGGCGGGACCGTCGGCGGTGACGGCGTCCGTCGCCGGGTCCCAGGTCAGGTGGCCGAAGCGGCCGGGGGCCCGGTCCAGGGCGGGCGGGCGCACGCACAGCGGCTCGGCGTCCCAGGTGACGCCGTCGCCCGCCGCCTCCCTCTGCAGCAGGGCGACGCCCAGGTACTCGGCGACGCGCTGCAGGCGGTCGCTCTCGGCCAGTACCGCCGCGGCGTCGTCGGCGGCCGGCCGCAGCACGGTCATCACCCCGAAGGTCCGGCCCGCCGCGCGGACGGGCACGTTGAGCGTTCCGAACTGGAACGGCAGCCCGGCCGCGAACTGCGGATAGCGGCGCATGGCCTCCGTGGCGTTGGCGAGGACCACCGGGACGCCCAGCCGGTAGGCGTCGGCCACCGGGAACGGGCGGTCCACGCTCACCCGGTCCCAGGGACGGAACAGGGGGCCCGGCAGACCGGAGAGGACGGCGAGCCGCAGGAGTCCGGGCGTGCCGGAGCACAGGTACAGGCCCCCGGCCCGGCCGCCCCCGGTCCGCAGTCCGTCCGCCACGGCCTCGGCCAGCAGCGCGGCTGGCGGAGCGGGCGGCTCCCGCCGGTCCCCGGCGCTCCCAGTCATCGACCCACCTCGTCCGTGCGTCGCCCGGAGGGCGACACAGCAAGAATGCGCCTTGCGGGGGCGGGTGTGCATCCGCGCGGGGCGCCGGGACGCGGCTCCCGCGGAGGGACCGGGGCTGATCCCGTCCGTCCGGGGTAACCGGCCGTCATGGGCGAGATACTGATCGGCTCCTGTTCGTGGACGGACCGGGCGCTCCTCGGCAGTGGCTGGTACCCGTCCGGGCGGCGGGACGCGGAGGGCCGGTTGCGGCACTACGCCGAACACTTCCCCGTGGTCGAGGCCGACTCCACGTACTACGCCCTGCCCTCGGAACGCACCAGCCTGCTGTGGGCGGAACGCACGCCGGACGGGTTCGTGTTCGACGTGAAGGCCTTCTCCCTGCTGACCGGCCACCCCACCCGGTCCGCGGTGCTGCCGCCGGGGCTGCCCGACGACGTCCGCTCGCCGAAGGCGCTCGACGAGGTGTGGCGGCGCTTCTCGGACGGCATCCGGCCGCTGCGTGAGGCGGGGCGGCTGGGTGCCGTCCTGTTCCAGTTCCCGCCGTGGCTGCGGCCCGGCCCACGTGCGCGTGCCGTCCTCGCCGCCTGCCGCGAGCGCACCGCGGGGTGGCCGGTCTGCGTGGAGTTCCGGCACCCCGACTGGTGGCGCGGGGGAGAGCGGCGTACGACCGAGGAACTGCTGCGGTCGTACGGCTTCTCCGCCGTCGCCGTCGACATGGAACCGTCGCTGCCGTCCGCGATCCCGCCGGTCACGCCCGTGACCTGCGAACGGCTGGCCGTCGTACGGTTCCACGGCCGCAGCCGCGCCTGGGGGACCGGCAGCAAGGAGGACCGCTTCCGGCACGAGTACACCGACGACGAACTGCGCGAATGGCTGCCCAGGGTGCGCGCGCTCGCCGACCGGGCCGAGCGGGTGCACGTGCTGTTCAACAACTGCTGCGCCGACGCGGCCGTGCGGGCCGCCGCCCGGATGAGCGAACTGGTCGCCGACCGGCAGGGCTGACGGGACGCGGGAGGCCGGACGCGGCGGGCGGGGCCGGTGCCGGTCCCGTCAGGCGGTCACCTCGAGCGTCCTCTTGGCCAGTTCGTACGCCGGCAGCATCGCCTCGTGCTCCTCGGTGTCCATGCCCCCGAGGTGGACGACGACCGGGCCGTCGGGCGTGCTCACGGCCAGGGCGCGCTCCTTCTTCGTCTCCTCCAGCAGCTCGCTCGTCGTGGTGTACTCCACCTCCGTGCCGGAGAGGGAACCGGTCTTGAACGAGCGGTACTCCGCCCCGCTCGCCCCCTCCTCGGCGGTCACGAAGCCCTCCAGCACGGCGCGGGCGTCGGCGTCGCCGGGCCTGCCCGTCCACACCCGGAGGAAGCCGAGCTTGCCGGCCGGCTTGGCGTCGACCTCGCAGGCCATGGTGACCCGGCCCTGGTGCAGGAACGCGTCGGCGAGATCGTCGGTGATCTCGTTGCCGGTCTCGCCCTGCTGGGAAGCCGCGTCGATGGCCTCGGCCTCCCAGAACTCGGCGATGTCGAACGTGACGGGCAGCTCGCAGGCCGAGCCCGCGGCACCGATGCTCTCCCCGAGCGCCGCGACCTCGGCGGTGGCCGACGCCTTCTCCTTCGTACCGGACGCGTCCGGGTCGTCGCCCGACCCCCCGCATCCCGCCGCCAGCCCCGTCAGCAGGGCCGCCGCCGCCAGGCCCCGCCATCCGTTCCCCACCCCGAAGCGCACCGCTGTCTCTCCTCCGCTCGAAACCGGTTCCTTGTTCGATACCGGCGGAGCACTGTAACCGAGGCGGGGACGACGCCGAATGGGCAGGCCGGCACCGTCACGGGCGACGGCCCGCCGGGGACCTGCCGCGGTCAGCCCGGCGGGTCCGTGGTCCCGCCGGTACGGGAGCGGCGGTGGGCGGCCACCCGCTCGCGCGTGGCGCAGCGGCGCGAGCAGTAACGCCGTTCGGGGCCGCTGCCCCGCGCGATGAAGACGTGGTCGCAGGACGGGGACGCGCAGACGCGGCCGGGCGGGCGCTGACGGTCCCAGAGGAGGACCGTCAGCGACATGCCCGAGGAGGCGAGCAGCCACGCGTCCCACGGGCCGTCGTCCGCCCGGTCGAGGTGCGGGTGCCAGGGGGTCCGGCCGGCGTGCGAGCTGAGGCGGAGCGGGCCGGTGTGCTCACGCAGCAGCCGGTTGAGGGCCGCCGCCGCGGCGTCGGCGTCCCCGGCGGCGAAGACCTCCCGCAGGAGGTGCCCGGCCGCCCGCATCCCGGCGACGTCCTCGGGCGTGAGGGTGACGGGTTCCGGTTCGCCGTGGGCGCGCAGGACCTCCGCGACGGCTTCGGGAGGGGGCGGTGGTCCGTCGGTCCCGAGCACGTTCAGGAGGGCGGCGGTGCGGCGGGCGGTGGCCAGGACCGAATGCCGTGTCGACCAGTCGCCGGTGGGTGGGAGCACATGGCCAATGTAACGCATGTTGATCAGGTTTGAGTTACCTCCGTAACGTCTTGCCGATGAAGAAGCGTTACCCCTTGCGTCGTCATCTGACCGGCGCCCTGCTCGCCCGCACGGGCGACGAGATGTCCGGTCCGGCCCTGCTGCTCGTGGCGTTCGCGCGCACCGGATCGGCAGCCGAGGCGTCGGCGCTGCTCGCCGCGGTCACGGTCGCCGCCGCGGCCGGCGGCCCCGTGCTGGGTGCGCTGCTCGACCGCGCCGAGCGCCCCGGCCGCCTGCTGGCGGCGGCCCTCGCCCTGCACGCCCTGGGCCTGACGGCCGTCGTGCTGTGCCTCGGCCGTGCCCCCTTCCCCGTCACCCTCCTCGTCGCCGTCCTGACCGGACTGCCCGGTCCCGCCCTCTCCGGCGGCTGGACGGCCCTGCTGCCCACCGCGACCGGACCGGAACGGGCCACGGCCCTCGACGCGATGACCTTCAGCGCCGCGAGCCTGACGGGCCCCGCTCTCGCGAGCCTCACCGCCCGCCTGCTCGGGGCGCCCGTGGCGGTGGCGGCCTCGGCGGCCCTGATGTGCGCGGCGACGCCGATGACGCCGGCCCCGGTCACGGCGGAGACCGCCACCCCGCCGCTGCCGGGGGCGCGGGCACCCGCCCCGGAGCGCGGGGCCGCCGCGGTCTCTCGGCGCGGGGCGATCGCTGTTCCGCGGCGCCGGGCCACCACCGCCCCGCGGCGCGTACGGGCCCCGCGGTTCCCGGCGCGGCTCGCCGGCCCCTTCGCCGCCGAGCTGCGGACCGGGACGCGCCAGGTCCTGGCGAACCCCCGGCTCGCCGCGGTCACCCTCGGATCGGTCGTCTCCTGCGCCGGCCAGGGCATCCTGACCGCCTGCCTGCCGCTTCTCGGTGAACGGGCCCTGGGCGCGGCCGCGCACGGCACCCTGCTCCTCTCCTGCTCGGCGGCGGCCGCCCTCGCCGCCAACGCCGTCCTCGCGCGCCGGACGCCCGCGCCGGACCCCGTGAAGGTCATGTGCGGCGGGGCCCTGCTCCAGGCAGCCGCGCTGGTCCTGGCGGCGGCGGGAGGAAATCCCGCCGCGCTGGTCGCCGCGGCCGTCGTGACCGGCGCGGGGGAGGGGCCGCAGCTCGCGGCCCTGTTCGCCGTACGGCACCGGGAGGCGCCGGAGCGGTTCCGCGGGCAGGTCTTCGCCACCGGCGCCAGCGCGAAGATCACCGCCTTCGCGGCCGGTGCGGCCGCGGCGGGCCCGCTGGGTACCTGGTCGCCGCCCGGTGCCCTGCTGGTGGCGGCGGCGCTCCAGGTCGTCGCGGCGGGTGTCACCGGGGGACGCCGTCCGCGCCGCTGACCGGTGGGCCGCGCCCCGCTCGGCGCGGGAATGACCCGGCCGCCGCCGCTGTTGTACCGCGCGACTGGCATGCACCGCTCAATGAGAGCGATGCCGGTGAAAGGAGGCCCCCATGGCACGCAGCACGGCGCGCCCCGTCGTCACCCTGAGGTCCACGGCCGGTACCGGCGCGACCTACGTCACCCGCAAGAACCGTCGCAACGACGCCGACCGGCTGGTCCTGCGCAAGTACGACTCCGTCGCCGGACGGCACGTCACGTTCCGCGAGGAGCGCTGACCGAGGAGCGCCGACCAGGAAGAGCCGGCTGAGGAGCACCGGCCGGGAAGCGCGCCGAACCGCATCGGCGGAGGCCCGCCGGCCGGACGGCGACGGCGGAGGCCGGTCGACCGGGCCGTCACGGCGCAGCCCCGCCGACCGGGGCGCGCTGCCGTAAGGCGTCGGCCGGGGTGTTCCAGGGCGTCGGCCCGAAGGTGCGACACAGGAGGAGGCAGTCATGAAGGTGCGCAATTCCCTGCGCTCCCTGAAGTCCAGGCCCGGAGCGCAGGTCGTGCGCCGGAAGGGGGTCACCTTCGTCATCAACAAGAAGGAGCCCCGCTTCAAGGCCCGCCAGGGCTGAGGGCCCCGCAGCGGCCCGGTGGCCCGGGTTCCGGTCGATACCGGAATCCGGGCCACCGGCCTGTCCGCCGCCGGTCACCCGCTCCGCCCACCCGCCGCGCGGACACCGCGCGGCCGTCCTACGGTGGGGGAGCGGCCGGCTCCCCAGGGAACCCCGGCCGTTCCCGGCCGGCGCCGACTTCCCCCGTGTCCGATCCGGCCGGGAACCCCTTCCCACGGGAACCCCTTCCCACCGGCAACGCCGAGCCAGGCCGCCCGGTCGGAGGACAGTCCGTGGTCTTCGCTCCCGAAGGGGAACCCGTGCGGGCATGAGCAACACCGCGCTGATCGTCATCGACATGATCAACACATACGACCACGCCGACGCCGACCTGCTGCTGCCGTCGGCGCGCGAGGTGGTCCCGGCGGTGGCCGGGCTGCTGGAGCGGGGGCGCGGGGCGGACGTCCCGGTCGTCTACGTCAACGACAACTTCGGC
The DNA here is from genome assembly GCF_040682975.1 of Streptomyces sp. NPDC051051. NCBI lineage: Bacteria > Bacillati > Actinomycetota > Actinomycetes > Kitasatosporales > Streptomycetaceae > Streptomyces > Streptomyces sp. NPDC051051. The sequence continues at coordinate 132,434 of NZ_JBFBCB010000002.1, read as the reverse complement.
GAGTGGCGGTCCCACCACGGCGAACTCCTCGGCACGGCCCTCTCCGGTCCGCACGCCGACCTCGTCGAGCCGCTGGTCCCCGACGACGACTCCCTCTTCGTGGTCAAGGCCCGGCACTCGATCTTCTTCGACACCCCGCTGGCCTACCTGCTCGACCAGCAGGACATCGACCACCTCGTCCTGTGCGGCCAGGTCACCGAGCAGTGCGTCCTCTACTCCGCGCTCGACGCCCACATCCGCCACCTCCGGGTGACCGTCCCGCGGGACGCGGTCGCCCACATCCACGCCGACCTCGCGGACGCGGCGCTGCGGATGATGGAACGGAACATGGGGGCACGACTGTGCGACAGCGGGGAACTGTGGAGCTGACCGACGCCCGGCGGCACGACCACCCCGGCGGACGGCGCCCGGTCGGATCCGGCCCGGCGTTCTGCCTGATCACAGCCCCGGAGTGATCCCCGAAGGCCTTCTCGACGTCTACATGGGCGTATGACCCGGCGCGCGGGTCCGGCTCCCGAGCCGGCACCGCGCGCGGGTACCGGATCCGGCCGTGCGCTCCCCGCGCGCGGCGAGTGGTGGGGGAGACCTTGGGGATCGTGCGTCCAGCACAGGAACGGCGGCACGGCGCCGATGAGGGCCGTGCCGTGCGCGGCGACGCGACGGGCGAGCGGCTCGGCGCGGCGGCCCGCGTCACCGGCGCGGGCGCGTTCGTCCTGCGCACGCTGTGCGCCGAGGCGCACAGCATCGTCGTCGACCCGGTACGGCGACTGCTCCGACGCGGACCTGCCGGGCTGCTGCTCGCCGGTGTGGCCGTCGGGGGCGTCATCTTCTTCCACGCGCTCGCCCAGCGGCCCGCCGGGGCGGCCGTCGTGCGGGCCGTCGGCGGCGTGCAGGGCGACCTCCCGCTGTGGCTGACCCTCCTGCGCACCCCGGTCTCGCTGTACGTCCCCGCGCTCGACCTGCCGGTCTGGGCCGGCATCACCCAGCTGTTCCTCGCCTTCGCGCTGGCGGAGAACAGCATCGGCCGGGCCCGCACCCTGGCCGTCGCCTACGCGACCACGCTGGCCGGCACCCTCACCGCACGGGCGATGATCATGGCGGGTCCGGACCGGTGGGGGTTCGGTCTGCCACCGGAGGCCGGGCAGGTGCTCGACACGGGCCCGTCGGCCGCGGTCGTGGGCCTGTTCACCTACATCTCCGTCGTGCGGCGGGCCCCCGTCGTCTTCACGCTCACCGGCGGCTCGATGGTGTGGGAGTCGGTGGCCAGGCCCAACCTCGCGGGACGCGAGCACCTGATAGCGGTGGCCGCCGCGATCGTCCTCGGTCTGCTCCACGGCCGACGGCACCCCGCCTGGTTCCGCGCCTGGTTTCCCGCCCGGTTCCCCGAAGGGCGGCGTCCCCCGGGCGGAACCACGCCGGCCCGGCCGACGGGCACGGGCGGTCTGCCCGCCCGGGGAACGGCCGGCCCGGCCGCCACGGGCGAGTCGGCCGCCCGGGAGGGCGTCGCCCCGACCGCCGCGAAGACGTCCTCGTCCAGGGCTGACGATCGGATGAGTGTGGATATCTGAGAAACTCCCATGAATCTCTGGGGCGGTTGAACACTCCTGGGCCCGGCCGCGTATAGGGCCGCGGGGATTTCATGTCCTGGCCGCCGACGACGTTTTTTTGGAGCACTTCGTGGGACACAACAGGCGCAGGCGCCCGACGGGCGGACGACGGGCGACGTTCGCCGCGGTCGCGCTGATGCTCGGCGGCGGAGGGCTGATGGCCGCGAACGTCTACGCCTCCGCCACCGAGGGCGGCCAAGGGCCCTGGACCTCCGGTTCCGTCACCATCGACTGTCCGGACGTGGGCAGTCGGCTGACCTCGGTGCCGGACGGCGCGGGCGAGGAGGTCGACCGCGAACTCGCCCTGCTGGACCAGCAGACAGCCGCGGCCTACCGGCAACTCCAGGACTCCGCCCAGGCCGTGCGCGACGACGCGGGCTTCGCCGACAACGCGGTGATGAACCCGTTGAAGGAGAAGCGCGCCGCGACGATCGACCGCATCGGGATCGCCATCGACCGCGTCGGCGACCGCCCGGAGGGCCTCGCCGACCTCGCCGCCTGCACGCTGCGCACCGCCGACGACAAGGCGGGTGAGGAAGCCGGGGGCAACGGCGGGGACGGCCAGGACCAAGGGAACGGCCAGGACCAGGGAGACGGCCAGAACCAGGGAGACGGGCAGCAGGGCGGCGACGGGCAGCAGGACAACGGCGGCCAAGGCGGCGGAGGCAACGGCGGGCAGGCGGGCAACGGCCCCGTGGCCGCCGACTTCGCGGACATCACGTCCGTACAGCCCTCCCGGCAGGCCGCCGACCCCGGCGCCGGCCCCTCCAAGGGCACCTTCGCCACCAGTTGCGGCGTCAACGCGAACGGCCTGTTCAACTCCGACAACGTGATCGTCGCGCCCGGAGTCACCAACGGCGCCCACCACTTCCACGACTACGTGGGCAACCAGGCCAACGACGCCTTCGCCTCGGACGACGACCTCGCGAACGGCGAGACCAGCTGCGTCGACCAGGGCGACAGGTCGTCGTACTTCTGGCCCGTGCTGCGACTGCAGAACGGCGCCCAGGAGAAGGACGCCCAGTCTCCCGGCGGCGGCGTGGAGGGCAACGCGGGCGAGATCGTCACGCCCAAGGAGGCCACCATGACCTTCGTGGGCAACCCGCGCTCCACCGTCACGGCCATGCCCCGGCTGCTGCGCATCATCACCGGCGACGCCAAGGCCTTCGTCAACGGCACGGCCAACGCCAACGCCTCGTGGAGCTGCACCGGCTTCGAGGACCGGCAGCTGAAGGACAAGTACCCGGTCTGCCCGGACGGCAGCGACGTCGTGCGCACCTTCCGCTTCCAGAGCTGCTGGGACGGCAACAACATCGACAGCGCCAACCACCGCACCCACGTGGCGTTCGCGGCGGCGGACGGAAGCTGCCCGGCGGGCTTCAAGGCCATCCCGCAGCTGGTGCAGCGCATCGTCTACGACGTCGACGCGCCGAGCCTCCAGGACGGCGGCCGTACGACCCCGCTGTTCGCGGTGGACTCCTTCCCCGAGCAGCTGCACAAGCCGGTCACGGACCACGGTGACTTCATCAACGTCTTCGACGAGGACCTGATGAACGAGATGGTCGCCTGCATCAACGAGGGCCGCACCTGCGGCGCCGGCGCGGGCGGCGACAACGGCGGTGGCAACGGCGGCGGCGACAACGCCGGTGGTGACAACGGCGGAGCCGACAACGGCGGCGGCGACAACGCCGGTGGTGGCAACGGCGGCGGCGACAACGCCGGTGGCGCCGATCAGGGCGGCCAGGACCAGGGCGGCCAGGACCAGGGCGCAGGTCAGCAGCCCCCCGCCCAGAACACGCAGGAGCCCGGGACCGAGCCCGCCGCGGGCGGCGCCGGCTCCGTCGACACCCCCCGCACCGCGGAGCCCCGCGTCGACACGAAGCCGACTGCGAAGTCGACCCAGCCGGAGGCGGAGATCCCCGCCCAGGAGGCCGGCGCCGAGGACGAGATCGGTGCCCCCGCGACGGCTCCCGAGGAGAGCCCGGTCGCGGCGGACACGGGCGACACCCCGCCCCCCGTCCCCGCACCGCAGGCCCAGGGCGGCCTGGCCGAGACCGGTGCCAGCCTGTGGCCGGCCGCCGCGGGCGCGCTGCTGCTGATCGGCGGGTTCGTGCTCCTGCGCCGTTCCGCGAAGCGCCCGTACTGAGGTTCCGCCGGACAACCGCCGCGCACGGGCACGAACGGGTGCTCCCCGACGCAAGAGACCGCCCCGCCACCGGGCCGCACGGTATATGTCGCTCGGAGTCGACCGCACAGGTCGCTCCGAGCGGCGCCGGCCCCGGACCGGCGGGACGGCCGTGCGACGAGGGGAGCACCGTGCGGGACGGAAACAGGACCACCGGCACCGAGTCGGAGTACTACGACCTCGGCGACCACCGCCGCACGGTCACCACCTCCTCCGCCGAGGCCCAGCGCTGGTTCGACCGCGGCCTGGTCTGGTCGTACGCCTTCCACCACGAGGAGGCCGTCGCCTGCTTCGAGACCGCGGCCCGCGCCGACCCCGACTGCCCGATGGCCCACTGGGGGATCGCCTACGCGCTCGGCCCCAACTACAACAAACCCTGGGAGTTCTTCGACGACCAGGACCTGGCTCGGACCGTGGCGCGCACCCACGCCGCCGTGGAACTCGCCCACGACAAGGCCGGGCGCGCCACCCCCGTCGAACGCGCCCTGATCGGCGCCCTCCGCGTCCGCTACCCCCGCGACCGGCCCGCCGCGGACTGCTCGGTCTGGAACGCGCCCTACGCCGACGCCATGGCCGCCGTCCACGCCCTCGCGCCCGACGACCTCGACGTGGCCGCGCTGTACGCCGACGCCCTGATGAACCTCACCCCCTGGCAGCTGTGGGACCTGCGCACGGGCGAACCCGCACGGGGCGCGCGCACCCGTGAGGCGCGGGCCGTGCTCGACGCCGCGCTCGCCACGGAGGCCGGCGCCCGCCATCCCGGCGTCCTGCACTTCTACCTCCACCTGATGGAGATGTCCCCGGCTCCCGAGCGGGCGCTGCCCGCCGCCGACCGGCTGCGCGACCTCGTGCCCGACGCCGGCCACCTCCAGCACATGCCCTCGCACCTGGAGGTGCTGTGCGGGAACTACCGCGCGGTGGTGGCGGACAACACCCGGGCGATCGCCGCCGACGAGAAGTACGCGGCCCGGGCCGGGGCGATGAACTTCTACACCCTCTACCGCGCCCACAACCACCACTTCCGGATCTACGGCGCGATGTTCCTCGGCCGGTCGGGGACCGCCCTGGAGGCCGCCGCCCGGCTGGAGGAGTGCCTGCCGGAGGAACTGCTGCGGGTGGAGAGCCCGCCCATGGCGGACTGGCTGGAGGCGTTCCTCGCGATGCGGGTCCACGTGCTGATCCGCTTCGGCCGCTGGGCCGACGTCCTGGCGCTGCCGGAGCCCGCCGACCCACGGCTGTACAGCATGACGACCGCGATGCGGCACTACGCCCGCGGCGTCGCCCTCTCCGCGACCGGCCGGGTCCCGGAGGCCGAGGCCGAGCGCACCCGGTTCCGGGAGGCCGCCGCCCGGGTCCCGGAGACGCGCATGCTGTTCAACAACACCTGCGCCGACATCCTCGCCATCGCCGACGCCATGCTCGACGGCGAACTCGAGTACCGCAGGGGCCGGTACGAGGCCGCCTTCGCCGCCCTGGAACGCTCGATCGAACTCGACGACGGCCTCCCCTACGACGAGCCCTGGGGCTGGATGCAGCCCACCCGGCACGCGTACGGCGCCCTGCTGCTCGAACAGGGCCGGGTCGCCGAGGCGGAGGCGGTCTACCGGGCCGACCTGGGCCTCGACGACTCGCTGCCCCGGCCCTCCCAGCACCCGGGCAACATCTGGTCCCTGCACGGACTGCACGAATGCCTCGTCCGGCTGGGCAAGGGCGGCGAGGCGCGGATCGTGGCCCAGCAGCTGAAGTTCGCGGACGCGCTGACGGACGTACCCGTCGAGGCGTCCTGCTTCTGCCGTCTCGACACCGCGTCCGGGGCCCCCGGCACGAGCGGCTGCTGCGGCATGGACAATTGACCTGGCGCCCGCCCGGGATGCCGAGCCGCCCCGCCGTCCCCACGATGGACGCAGGAGGCGGGTCCGAGACCCGGGTGCGGACATCCGGAGCGGACGGCGGCACGATGGCGCGGGCCACGTGGGACAGGGGGACCTCGGAGCATGGCGGGCGCAGGGTGAACGAGACGAGCGCGAAGAGGACGACGGACACCGGCCGGCCCTCCGGGGGGATCGGCCGCGCCCGCGGCTGGGCGCGACTGGCCCTGGTCCTGCTCGCCGGCTGCGTCGCCGTCGTCCTCTCGGGCTTCGACTCCGGCGGCTGGCTGATCCTGCTCACCGGGTTCGCCGGGCTCGCGCTCGCCGGCGCCGGCATCTGGTGGATGCTGGCACACCGCGGCGGGGCCCGGCTGGTGGGCGCATCGCTGGCGGTGGCCGCGCCCGTGGCCGTGCTGGTGCTGTACGCCGCGTCCGGGCTGTGGATCGTGGCCGTCGGCGCGCTCGCCCTGTGGACGGCGGCCCTCGCCTCGGCCCGCTCCGCGCTGCGCGGCCTGCGCCGCCCGCGCGGCATGCACACCCTCAGGACCCCGCCCCCGAAGCGTCCGGTGCTGTTGATGAACGTGCGCTCGGGCGGCGGCAAGGTCGAGCGGTTCGACCTGGTCAAGCGGGCCGAGGCACTGGGCGCCCGGGTGATCGTGCTCGGCCCGGACATCTACCCCGACCCCGTGCAGGTGGCCCGGCAGGCCGTGGCCGACGGCGCCGACCTGCTCGGGGTCGCGGGCGGCGACGGCACCCAGGCGCTCGTGGCGGCCGTGGCCGCCGACCACGGACTGCCCTTCCTGGTCATCGCCGCCGGCACCCGCAACCACTTCGCCATGGACCTGGGCCTGGACCGCACCGACCCGGTGCGCAGCCTCGACGCGCTGACCGACGGCGTGGAACTCCGCGTCGACCTCGGCGACATCGACGGCCGGCCGTTCGTCAACACCGTGTCGTTCGGGGCGTACGCGGAGGTGGTGCAGAGCCCGGAGTACCGCGACGCCAAGGCCGCCACCTTCCTGGAGCACCTGCCGGACCTGCTCGCGGGTGAGGCCGGCGCCACCCTCGACGTGCACACCGACCACATCCGGTTGCACGCCCCGCAGGCACTCCTGGTCAGCAACAACCCCTATGCCCGCGCCGACCCGCTCGGCGGGGGCCGCCGCCCCCGCCTGGACACCGGACAGCTCGGCGTCATCGGCATCCGCGTGGAGGGAGCGGGGCAGGCCGCCGAACTGGTCCTGCTCGGCGAACGCGCCAGCGGCATCACGTCCGTGACGTCCCGCCGGGTCACCGTGGAGGCGCCCGGGGGGCACATCCCGGTGGCCGTCGACGGCGAGGCGCTCGACCTGCCCGCCCCGGTCGTGTGCACGCTGCGGCCCGGCGCGCTCCGGGTGCGGGTGCCCCGCCACCGTCCGGGCGCCCCCTACGCGCCGCCCGCCGTCGACTGGCGGCGCATCGTCGCCCTCGCCCTCGGCCGCACCGACACCCGCACGATCCAGGAGACGCACGATGTCTGACCGCCGAACCGAGCCGCGCAGCCGCACACCGCACCTGGTGCGCGACCTCGCCACCCTCGACCAGGCCCTCTACGAGACCGTCACCGTGACCAGGACGCCCACCCTGGACACGGCGTTGCGCAGGCTGTCCGCCGCGTCGGACCACTCGAAACTGTCCTTCGTGATCGCCGGCGGGCTCGCCCTGAGCGGCGGCCGGGCCCGGCGCGCCGCCGCCCTGGGCGTCGCGGCCATCGGGGTCGCCTCGGCGAGCGCCAACCTGCTCGGCAAGCGACTCGTCCGCCGTCCGCGCCCGCACCGCGCCGTCGACTCGCCGTTCCCGGGGCGGCACGTGCCGATGCCGGACTCCGCCTCGTTCCCGTCCGGGCACACGGCGTCGGCCGTCGCCTTCGCGGCCGCCGTCGGCCAGGCGTTCCCGGTCGCCGCCGTCCCGCTGGGCCTGCTCGCCTGCGCGGTGGGTTACTCGCGCGTCCACACCGGGGTGCACTACCCGGGCGACGTCGTGGCCGGCGCGCTCCTCGGGACGGGGGCGGCGGCCGTGGTGCTGGGCGCGGCGGCCCGGCTGGACGGCTGAGGGAGGAAAGGGAGGCGGCTACTGCCGTCCGCAGTGCAGGAAGACGTGCGGCTCGGGTACGGCCTCGGGGTGGTCGGGGGTGAACAGCATGTTCTCCTCGGCCAGCACCGTCAGCCCCGCGCCCCTCACCATCTCGACGAGGTCGTCGCGGGCGAAGCTGGTGACCCGCACCGGCTGCCCCATGAACACCGCCTCCACGCCCTCCACGTCCAACGGCACCGTGGCGAGGACGAGGCTGCCCCCCGGCACCAGGGCCCGTGCCAGCCGGCCGACCAGAGCGCTCTGCTGGGCGCGGTCCATCTGGAGCAGGGAGAAGTAGACGCAGACCGCGTGGAACGAGCCATCTTCCAGCGGCAGTCCCCGTGCGTCGACGCACCGGAACGTCGCTCCGGGGACCTGCCGGGCGGCGAGGCCGACCATGACGGGGGAGACGTCGACGCCCAGCACGTCGTGCCCGGCGTCCGCCAGGGTCTCGGCCGTCGGCCGGCCCGTCCCGCTGCCCACGTCCAGCACCCGGCTGCCCGGCGCGAGCCGTCCGAGCAGCCACCGCAGCGATCGATGATGCCCCTCGGAGTGGGCGAAGGCCTTCTCGTACCCGGATCCGAGCGCGTCGAACACCGCCGCCGCGCGCCGCTTCCCGTCCTCGCCGGTCACGCCGGCCTCCCGTCGTGGTGGGCGGGCCCCGCGCCCGCGCGGCCCTGACGGCGCCTCAGTGTAGGGGCGGGCCGGATGTGCCGTGGCCGGTTTCCGCGAGCAGGCGGAATCCGAATTTCCACTACCGTCAGTAACATGATCCACTCTTCTTTCCGAGAGGGGCTTACTGGCCGGTAGGTGGGGCCCCGCGACCATCATTTCCTTCGGAGGACCCCGATGACCTCGCCCGAGGACGCCCTGCAGCAAGCCCTTGCCACCTACGAGGAGCACGCCCGCACCTGTCGGCAGTGTCACTACGACGCCGTGCCGTGTGCGGTCTCGAAGCACCTGCTGCGCGTCTACAACAACGCTCGCCGGCAGCAGATGCGGGCGAACTCGGGTGTGCGGTGAGCGATTCTCGTCACACCGGGTGACCGGGCGGGGCGGAATCAGGCAGGTCGCACCGCTCCGCGCAGGGCGCCTTCACCGAGAGCGTGGACCGAGTCCTCGCGGATGGCCGCGCCGGGGCCCGGGGCGTGGATCATCATGCCGTCGCCCGTGCACAGACCGGTGTGACTCAGGTCGTCGTGGAAGAAGACCAGGTCGCCGGGGCGCAGGTCGTCCAGGGCGACCCGGGTGAAGGCCCGCGCCTGGTCGAGCGCCGTGCGCGGCAGCGTCACCCCCGCGGCCCGCCAGGCGGCCCGGGTGAGGCTGGAGCAGTCGTACGACTCCGGCCCCGTGGCACCTGTCACGCACGGCCTGCCGATCTGGGCGCGGGCGAAGGCGAGGGCCTTGTCCGCCTTGCCGAGGTACCCGGTCCCGGTCGCATGGGTGGTGACGCCGAGGGCGGGCGGGGCGGGGGCGGCCGCCGGTGCGGTCGGAAGGGTGAACTCGGGCAGCGGGAGGCCGATTTCGGGGACGGGGAGGGGGAACCCGGCGCCGGCGAAGGCCGGTTCCGGTGCCGGAAGCGTGGCCTGGGCCGGCTGGGGCGGGACGACCGGTGCGGTGGGTCCGGGCGCGGGAGCCAGGAGATCGCCGTAACTGGCCGCCAGGAGGCCCGTCTCGGGCTCCGGGAAGGCGTTCGGGGGTGCCGCCAGCGGAGGCTGGGGCACGGCGAAGTCCGAGGTGGGGACGGGGAAGTCGTAGGCGGGTGACCCCGACTGCGCGGCGGGCGCGGGGAAGTCGTACGCGGGCGTCCCCCACTCCGTGGCGAGCACGGGGGAGCCGGTCTCGGCGGCGGGGAGGACGACGGCGTTGCGGCCGGTCGCCGTGAGGGCGTCGTCCCCGGTGTCGGTCCGCTGTCCCGCCCAGGTGTCCGTCCCGGGGCGGTAGGCCTGCCGCTGCCCGGTGTCCCAGGGCTGCTCGACCGGCCGCGACTCGATCGCGGGGAGCGGCTGCACCGGCTGCGGGACGGCGCGGGCCAGCACCTCGCGGGCGACGGTGAGCTTCCGCCGGATGGTCTCCTTGCCGCTGCGCAGGGACGCCTGCGGAGCGGCCGGTGCGGGGGAGGACGCGGAAGCCGCCGGGACGGGCGGCAGCGCCCCGGGCGCCCGCGACGGGGCGGCGGGTGCCGCCGGCAGTGCGGCCGGGGTCCGTCCGGTCAGCTCCGGTGCGTGTCGGCCGCCCGGCTCCAGTTCGAGCCGGCCGCCCGCCTCCAGCTCCCGCGCGGCACCGCCGCCGGGCGGCAGTTCCGGTGCGCTCCGCGGGCGCGGGACGGGCGCCGGCAGGCGGTCGGTGGGCAGGGTGGCGGGGATGGTCGGTCCGAGCCGGCTGCGCGCCATGTCGAACCACTGGCGGGTCACGGCCTCCAGCGAGGGGTCGGACGCCGGCCGCCCGCTGTTGGCGACGGAGGTGACGGTCCGGCGGCCGCCTCCGCCCGACCGGGCACGGGTGGCGTTGAAGGTCCCGGTGTCGGCCTCGGCCCGGTCGTACAGGGCGCTGACCCGCTGCTGGACCTCCGCACGGCTCGGCGCGCCGGCGTCCTCGATGCGTGCGGAACCGGTGCCCGTCGGGAGCGCGGTGCGATCCGTCGCCATGGAAGACGTACTCCTTCCGTGCTCCGCCGGCCGAGTGGGCGGTGGGTCCGGGAACGGCCCTTGGGGCAAGGTGCTCCCGTGCCCGCCCTCCCGTCGGGCGGTCGAGCGTCTCACCCCGGGGGTGAACGGTCCCGGCTCCGGCCGCGGCACGTGGTGCCCCGGACTCGGCGGAGGCCACGCGGCCGGCGGGGTTCGCCGGAGTCGGTCGTGCGGCCTTGCGTCAACCTAGCCAACTTGTGTGGCTGGTGTGAAGATTCAGGGGTCAAATGTCCGATACGTATTCGTGACCTTGGTCTCTCTTCGCCGCAACGGCGTTTGGCTCCTCCCGAGTTGACCGTCCGGGGGTGGTGCGCGCGGCCGTGGTGATCCGGTCCGGTCACGCCCCGCCGGTACCCGGTTCGGGATCGCGGGTGCGGTGCGTCTCGTCCTGGACGAGCAGGGAGAGCAGGGCGGCCACCGTCAGTCCCGCCTCGGCCGGGTGGCGCAGCACCTTGCCCGGTTGGATCCGGTAGGTGTTGCCGCGGCCCTCCCGGGTGTGGGACAGGTACCCGTCCTGCTCCAGGTCGGCGATGATCTTCTGGACGGCGCGTTCGGTCAGTCGGCAGCGCGCGGCGATGTCGCGGATCCGGGCCGTCCGGTTGTCCGCGATGACCGCCAGCACGCGGGCGTGGTTCGTCAGGAACGTCCATCCGGGGTGCGATGCGGGCACTCCTTCCATGGCGCAATAGTACGACCGGGGATTCACGTACACAAAAACCGGAACTGAATTTCGTGTATCAGTTGACCTGTCACGGGTATCGGAGTGAATCTGGGAGGGTGAGGACGGTGACCGGGGAGGCGGTCATGGCAGAGCCTGCGTACGACACGGAGCGCGGCGCGGGAGAGGGCGGCCCGAGGGCCGGGGCGAGCGGCACGCCGCACATCCGGCCGGTGCCCTGGGTCTCCCTGCACGCGCGGGGTGACCGGGTGGCCGTGGAGATCCGCGGCGAGCTGGACCTGGACGCCGCCGAGCAGCTCGGGCACGCCCTGCGGGCGGCGCTGGCCGCCGCGGCCGGCGCCGTGGAACTGGATCTCGGCGCTGTCGTGTTCTGCGACTGCGCCGCCCTGAACGTGCTGCTCGAACTGCGCGAGCGGGGCCTGCGGCAGGGCAAGAAGGTCGTCGTCCGCTCGGCCGCCCCCGCGGTGGAACGGCTCCTCGAACTGACCGGCACGGCGCAGCTGTTCGCCGACGCCGACCCCCACCCCGCGGACGCCGCGCCCGACCCCGGCCCGCCGCAGGGCCCCGACGGCGAGCAGGACCTGCGCGCCGAGGTCGTCCAGCTGCGACGGGCCATGCGGACCCGCCCGGTGATCGACCTCGCCCGCGGCATCCTCATGGCCTCGTTCGGCCTGAGCGCGCAGGACGCCTGGCGGGTGCTGGTCGACGCCTCCCAGCGCACCAACACCAAGCTGCACCACCTCGCCCGCGACCTCGTCGACGCGGTGGAGGGGGACCCGCCGCCGGAGGCCGTCCGCGAACAGGTGGCGGCGGCCGTCGCCCGGGTCCGCTCCGCGTCCCCGGCGGGGGAGGGGGCCGACCGCGTCGACGGCTGAGCCGGGCGGGGCGGCCGCGTGGGCGTCGGGTCCGAACGCCACGACCGTCGCGTCGGTGTCGGGTCCGAGGGGCGTGGCGATCACGCCGAAGCCCGGCTCGCGCGGGGCGGTCGCGTCGGCAACGGATTCGAGTGTCACAACCGTCGAATCGATCGTCGAGCCTTGCCTTTCTCTCGTTTTCGGTCGTAGGTTCCGGGTGTTCACTCGTTCCGTCGATCCGGGGTGTGCCATGGACCGTGCCCGACTGCGTCACCTGCTGGCCCGCGAGAGCGCGGACGCCGAGCGGCACAACCCGCGTTCCCGGGCCGCCTACGACCGCGCCGACCACCTCTTCGGACGCGTGCCGATGACCTGGATGAACAAGACGGCCGGCGCCTTCCCCCGCTATCTGGACTCCGCGCGCGGCGCCCGCGTCCGCGACCTCGACGGGCACGAGTACATCGACTTCTGCCTCGGGGACACCGGAGCCATGGCGGGCCACTCTCCCGCCGCCGTCGGCGACGCCGTGCACCGGCGCCTCACCGCGCTCGGCGGCGCGACCGCGATGCTGCCCACGGAGGACGCGGAATGGGTGGGCGCGGAGCTGTCCCGCCGCTTCGGGCTCACCCGCTGGAGCTTCTCGCTCACCGCGACCGACGCCAACCGCTGGGCCGTCCGCCTCGCCCGCGCCGTCACCGGTCGCCCGAAGATCCTGGTGAACAGCTACTGCTACCACGGCAGCGTCGACGAGTCCCTGATCGTGACGGGCCCCGACGGCAACGGCCAGGCCCGCCCCGGCAACGTCGGAGCGCCCTGCGACGTCACCCTCACCAGCCGGGTCGCCGAGTTCAACGACCTGGAGCACCTGGAGCGCGAACTCGCCCACGGCGACGTGGCCGCCGTCCTCATGGAGCCCGCGCTCACCAACATCGGCATCGTCCTGCCCGAGCCCGGCTATCTCGCGGGCGTACGCGAACTGACCCGCCGGCACGGCGCGCTCCTCGTCAACGACGAGACGCACACCTTCTCCGCCGGACCCGGCGGCTGCACCGCCGCCTGGGACCTGGAGCCCGACGTCCTGACCATCGGCAAGGCCATCGGCGGCGGCATCCCGGCGGGCGCCTACGGATTGTCCGCCGACCTCGCCGACCGGCTCCTCGGCCGCGACGACCTCGACCTCGTCGACATGGGCGGCGTCGGCGGCACCCTCGCGGGCAACGCCCTGTCGGTCGCCGCGACCCGCGCCACCCTCGAACACGTCCTCACCGACGAGGCGTTCGCCCACATGCACAAGCTGTCCGAGCGCTTCGAGGCCGGAGTCCGGGCCGGCATCGAGGCCCACGGCCTGCCCTGGTCCGTCAGCCGCCTCGGCGCCCGCACCGAGTACCGCTTCACCGCCCCGGCGCCCCGCACCGGCACCGAGGCCGCGGCGGCCGGCGACACCGAGCTGGAGGACTTCCTCCACCTCTACCTCGCCAACCGGGGCATCCTGCTCACCCCGTTCCACAACATGGCCCTCATGTGCCCCGACACGACGGAACAGGACGTGGACACGCACACCGAGCTGTTCGCGTCGGCCCTGGCCGAACTGGCCGGCTGAACCTCGCCGCTGACGGCAGGACAGGAAGAGGACGCACCCCATGGACGAGATCGACCGGGCCATCCTGCGCGAACTGCAGACCGACGGACGCATCGCGTACGCCGACCTCGGTCCGAGAGTCGGACTCTCCGCGTCCGCCGCCCGGCAGCGACTGCAACGCCTGCTGGACTCCCGCGCCGTCCAGGTCGTCGGCGTCACCGATCCGATGGCCATGGGCGGGCAGGCCATGGCCCTCCTCGGCATCACCGCCGACGGCGACCCGCGGCCCGTCGCCGACGCGCTCGCCGGCCACCCCGAGGTCGTCTACTCCGTGCTCACCTCGGGCGGGTTCGACCTCTTCGCCGAGGTCGTCAGCCCCACCGCCAAGGAGCTGCTGGACTTCGTCAACGACACCGTCCGGCAGCTCGAAGGCGTCGCCGCCGTCCAGTCGTTCCCCTATTTCGCCATCCACACCCACCGTTTCCTCTGGGACGTCGGCTGAGGCCGGGGCGGCAGGCGCCGGGACCCGGCCGGTCCGGTGGAACGGGCGCCATGCGCATCGACCACTCCCCCGACAGCATGGGCGCCGGAGCCTTCTACCGGCTCCTCACCGCCGTCGTCGTACCCCGGCCCATCGCCTGGGTGTCGACCCTGGCGGCCGACGGCACCATCGCGAACCTCGCACCGCACTCCTTCTTCACCGTGGCCTGCACCGACCCGCCGATCGTCCAGTTCACCTCCGTGGGCCGCAAGGACTCGCTGCGCAACATCGAGGCCACCGGCGAGTTCGTCGTCAACCTCGCCCCCGAGCCGCTTCTCGAGCAGATCAACGCCAGCGCGGTCGACTTCCCCGCAGAGGTGGACGAGTTCGACGCCGTCGGCATCGAACGGGAGCCCTCGCTGCTCGTGGCGCCGCCCCGCGTGGCCGCCTCTCCGGTGGCGCTCGAATGCCGGCTCCACTCCACCCTGGGCATCGGCAACTCCACCCTGGTCCTCGGGCAGGTCGTGCACGCCGCCGTGCACGAGGACGCCGTCGTCGACGGCCGGCCCGACATCCGCAGGCTGCGGCCACCGGCCCGGCTCGGCGGCGACGAGTGGAGCACCGTCGGCGAGGTCGGCGAACTCGCTCGCATCCCCTACCGCGACTGGCCCCGCACCCGACCCCGCACCCGACTCCGCTTCGGCCGAGGCGCCCGACGCCGCGCCGGGCCCCGGCCACCCGCCGGTCCGGCGGCGGGTGAAGGGCGCCGGAGCCGCTCCGCACAGGTGACCGAGGGGCGTTGTCAGTGGTCACCGATAGCTTCGTTCTTGTCGCACCGACTCCGGTGCGACAGCCCCCCTGTGCTGCGCCGACTCGGCGCGACCGGGTTTTGTGCTGCAAAGGAGATGGTGCGTTGTCGGACTGGGAGAAGTCGAGCACGGCCCGCGTGGTACCGCCCGCGCGGCCCCGCAAACTCGCCAAGGTCCCCTTCGTCGAACTGGCCGACGGACGCCTCCAGGGCGTCGTCTCCAGCGGCTCGGACATCGAGCGCGTGTACGTCTCGTCGGTGGCCGCCGGGACGTACGCGTTCGCGTGCAGCACCAACAACAACCGCCCCTGCGGCGGTGCGCGCGGCTCGTACTGCAACCACATCCGCGCCCTGATCACCGAGGCCGTCCTGCAGTACGGCGCCGAGCGCGTCGCCCGCTACCTGCGCGTCGAGCCGGCCGGCGGGGAGGCGACGGCGCCCGGCATCACCGGCGCCATGACCGCCGCCCGGCCCGCCCCGGCCGACGGCAAGACCGCGGCGGCCTCCGTCTTCAGCCGCTTCCTGCGGCACCTCGCCTACCTCGAACTCGCCCCCACCACGGCCCCGCTGCCCGAGATGCAGTGGTTCCCGCCGACCAGGACGGCGGACGCCCCCGGACCGCCCGCGCGCGCGGCCGAGCCCGTCACGGAAGCGGGGCTCGCGCACCCGCTGACCGCCCCCGTCGACGGACTCGACGAGGCGCTGGCGGCGGTCGACGCCTTCGACCGGGCCCTCGTCGCGGGCCTGCTCCGCCCGCAGCCCGCCCGCGTCGCCGACCTGACGGAACTCGCCCACGCCGTGGCCGGCTCGCCGCTGGCCGCCCGGGTCGCGGAAGCCGTCGAGAAGGCGGCGGCGGGCGCCGCGGGCGAGGACCACCTCGTCGCCCTCGCCGCCGCCCGCACCGCCCTCCTGGGCGCCACCCACGACGCCCTGACGGCCCGCGCCGACGAGAGCACCGGCCGCACCCGCGGCGAGGCCGCGGCACCCGCGCCGGTACCGTCACAGACCGTCAACCTGCTGCTGGCCGCACGGACCTGGCTCGCCGACCTCGCCCGCGCAGGCTGGCAGGGCATCGACCACGAACTCGTCGGCTCGGCCGCGCAGATCGTCTCCGCGATGCTGCCCGACCCCGCACTGCGCCGACTGGCCACCCTGCTCGACGGCTTCGCCGCCGAACTCGCCGCCTCCTGCCCCGGCGCCGCCCTGGACCGCTTCCCCGCCCGCCGCTGGGGCGACCTGTGGGCGCGCGCCCTGCTGCTGACCCGGCCCGGCGCCGCAGAGCCGGCACCGAGCGCCCCCGCCACCGGCCGGCTGCTTCCTCTCGGCGTCGACCTGCACGAACACGCGACGGCCGCCCAGGCGCAGGTCCACGCGGTGTTCGAGCCCGCGGACGGCGGCCCGGCCCGCCTGGTGCGCGCGAGCGTCTCCGTGCCCAAGCCGGACACCGTCGTCGCGGCCGGCGTCTGGCAGCTCCTGCGGCCCCACCTGGCGCTGCTCACCGCCCTCGGCGAAGGCCGGTCCATGCAGCTCACCGACATGCCCCTCACCGAGGAGGGCGACCTGGTCTGGGACGACGACCGGGCCCGCACGGGCGACCCCGCCGACGCCTTCGCCACCGCCCGCGTCGCCCTCCCGGTCGCCACGGCACCGCCCACCGCACCGCTGGACCGCCACCCCGCGCGCCTGGCCGAACCGGTGTTCCTGGAGGGCTACGCAACCCGGCAGGACGGCGACTCCACGATCGCCTTCGGCTTCGCCGGACACTCCCTCGCCGTGGACACCGACCGCATCCCCGCCGCCGGCCCCCTCACCCCCGCGGCGGTGGCCGCCTCCAGCGCCTGCATCGCCCTGCTGCGCTGGGACGACGGCGCGTTCCACCTCCAGCCGCTCGCCGTCGAGACCACGGTGCGCAGGAAGACCACCGCCCTCCAGGCGGGCGCCTGGGCGGGCGGTACCACCGACAAGACCGGCGCCAAGGCCGAGAAGGCCGCCACGGACGCCGTGACCGTCCTGCGGGAGCGGGCGGGAAGGCTGCTGCGGAAATGACCGAGCCCGAGACCGGCGTCCAGCACCCGGCCGAGACCGAGGCCGCCCCCCACGACAACCACGACAACCGTCGGCAGGTCCTCTACTGGCGGCTCCTGGCCCGCCTCTTCGACCCGGAGGAGCAGGCCGCGCTGGAGTCCGCGAGCCTTGCCGTCGTCGAGGACATCGGCCTGCCGCCCGCGCTGCTGGACCCGGGAGCCTCCGTCGACTCCATCGTGCAGCGCCACCCGGAGCTGGCCGCCGAGTTCGACGGCCTGATGGTTCCCGAACCCGAACCCGCCGCCGACCCTACGGCCGATCCCGATCCCGACGCCGACGACACGCGTGACCGTCCGGCCGAGGTGCGGCGCGCGGCCCTCGTCTCCAAGGTGCTGCTCAACGTCTTCGCCACCGGCACCGGAGCCGTCAGCGCGGGTCAGCTCGCGCGCTGGCAGTCCGACGCCGGCTGGCTGGAGCGCGCGCTCGGCTGCTCGCCCGGCGACCTGCGCGGCGGACGGGCCGGCGGCGGCCGCGGAGTCGGCCCGACCGGCTCGGGCGGCAACGGCCGGACCCCCGACCTCAGCCGGCTGATCCCGCAGATCGGACCCGAACTCGGCGCCCTCGAAGGCGACCTGGTCAAGCGGATGCACCTGCGCGAGGTGCTCGCCGATCCCGCGCTCGCCGCCCGGCTCACCCCGAGCATGTCGCTGATCGAGCAACTGCTGCGGGACAAGAACAACCTCTCCGGGGTCGCCCTCGCCAACGCCAAGGCGCTGATCCGCCGGTTCGTCGACGAGGTCGCCGAAGTGCTGCGCACCCAGGTCGAGAAGACCACGGCCGGCGCCCTCGACCGGTCCGTCCCGCCGAAGCGGGTGTTCCGCAACCTCGACCTCGACCGCACCATCTGGAAGAACCTCACCAACTACAGCCCCGAGGAGGAGCGGCTCTACGTCGACCGCCTCTACTACCGGCACACCGCCCGCAGGACGACACCGCAACGGCTCGTCGTCGTGGTGGACCAGTCCGGCTCGATGGTCGACTCCATGGTCAACTGCACCATCCTGGCCTCGATCTTCGCCGGGCTGCCGAAGGTCGACGTCCACCTCATCGCGTACGACACCCAGGCGCTCGACCTGACTCCCTGGGTGCACGACCCCTTCGAGACGCTCCTGCGCACCAACCTCGGCGGCGGCACCGACGGCACCGTCGCCATGGCCCTGGCCCAGCCGAAGATCGCCGAGCCGCGCAACACCGTCGTGGTGTGGATCTCCGACTTCTACGAGTGGCGCGGCGAGGCCCTCTACGACAGCATGGCCGCCCTGCACCGCTCGGGGGTCAAGTTCATCCCCGTCGGCTCGGTGACCAGCTCCGGCCGCGGCAGCGTCAACCCCTGGTTCCGGGAACGCTTCAAGGACCTCGGCACACCCGTGCTCTCCGGTCACATCCGCAAGCTCGTGCACGAGCTGAAGACGTTCCTCACCTGAGACGCCCGTTTTGCCCCTCTCTCCTCCCTCTCGCCCTTCCGCAGAAAGGCCTGTCGATGTCCGACCTGTTGCGCGCCCCCGCCGAGATCAAGTACGCCGAGGAACTGGACTGGCTGGAGTCGGTGGACGACAGTCCCAAGCCGTTCTCCTGGCGGCTGTCGCCCAAGATGATCCGGCTGTTCGTCCTGGGTTCCGAGCGGGCGGACGGCCTCGACCGGGACGTCTCCCAGAAGTGGTTCGGCGACCGCGGCATCGTCGAGCGGGCCATCGTCACCCTCGCCTCCGACCGCGGCCTGCTGCTCATCGGCGACCCCGGCACCGGCAAGAGCTGGCTGGCCGAGCTGCTCGCCGCCGCCATCTGCCGCAACTCCACCCAGGTCGTCCAGGGCACGGCCGGCACCACCGAGGACCACATCAAGTACTCGTGGAACGTGTCCATGGTCATCGCCAAGGGCCAGTCCCGCGAATCGATGATCCCCTCGCCGATCATGACCGCGATGGAGACCGGCACGATCGGCCGGTTCGAGGAACTCACCCGATCCACCAGCGACGTCCAGGACGCCCTGATCTCCATCTTGTCCGAGAAGTACATCTCGGTCCCCGAACTCGACAGCGACGGCATCGTGTTCGCCAAGCCGGGCTTCTCCGTCATCGCCACCGCCAACAGCCGCGACCGGGGTGTCAACGACCTGTCCTCGGCCCTCAAGCGCCGCTTCAACTTCGTCCGCATCCCCGTCGTGACGAACAAGAAGAGCGAGGCGGAGATCGTCCGCTTCCGCACCGAGGAGCTGCTGCGCCGCCACCAGATCGAACTGGAGGTCCCGCCCACCCTGCTGGACGTGCTGCTGCAGAGCTTCGCCGACCTGCGCGCCTCCGCCGCCGCGGCGGCCGGCGACGACGAGAAGCTGGAGTCCGCGCTGTCCACCGCCGAACAGATCGGCGTCCTGGAGGACGCCGTCCTGCACAGCAACTTCTTCGGCGAGCGCGCCCTGACCGCACGCACCCTCGCCTCCTCCCTGGTCGGCTCCCTCGCCCGCCGCGAACCCGAGGACCTCGCCATCCTCAACAAGTACCTGCACGGCGTCGTCGAGCCGCGCAGCAAGGAGGAAGGGGGCTCCTGGCCGGAGTTCCTGGAGGGCGGCCGCGACGCGATCGCGACCCTGTCGTGAGCGCTCCGCCCGAGGGTGCGTTCGGCGCCCTGCGCACCCAGCTCCAGGACGCGGCGGCCGCGTTCGCCGACGGGCCCGGTGCCCTGGAGGGAATCCTCCGCGGCATCGTCGACGACGTCGAGCGCGCCGTGCGCGAGCCGCTGGAGATCTTCCCGGTCTGCCACCACTCCCCGGCCTCGGCGCTCGCCATGGCCCGCCGGCTGCGCGAGAAGCAGCCGAAGGTGGTCTACCTGGAGCTGTGCGAGGACATGGCGCCTCTCCTGACCGAGCTGCGCAACTGCCGCCTCCCGGTGGCGCTGCAGGCGTTCGCGACCGAGGTGGAGGGCTTCCCCGCCGAATGGTCACCGCTGTCGGTGGTCGCCCCGGTCACCGAGGCCTCCGCCGAGTACCAGGCGATCGCCTACGCCCTCGACACCCCGGGCGTCGAGCTCGTCCTCGTCGACCGCTCCTCGGACCACGTGTTCCAGTGGGAGACCCCGCCCGCCGCGGGCACCGACCCGGACGCGCCGCCCGCCGACGAGGAGAGCGTCCTGCACGGCGACGCGGTCGGCGTCGAGATCGGCGACCTGCGGCCCCGCTTCGCCGAACTGGAGGAGCACCTGCTGCGCCACGGCCGGGTGCGGCACTGGTCGGAGTGGTGGCACCAGTACGTCGAACTGCCGCTCGGCGACAGCGACCACGACACCTACCGGCAGGTCATGCTGCTCATCGGCAGCCTCTTCCGGCGCCTGGCACCCGGCGACCAGCGCCGGGTCCGGGTCGACGAGGACCGCGAACGGTACATGTGGACGCGGATGCGCGAGCACCTGGCGGCCACCGGCACCGACCCCGCCGACTGCCTCTACGTCTGCGGCGCGTTCCACGCCGCCAGCCGCGTCGAGGAGTTCGGCGTGGCAGGCGGCGACACCTTCACCATCACCCCGCCCACCCCCACCACATGGCGGCACGGGCTCATCCCCTCCAGCCACGCCGCGATCGAGGCGCAGTTCGGCCTCGCCGCCGGATCCGTGTCCATCGCCGCGTCGGAATGGGCCAAGAACCTCAAGCGGACCGGTGTGCGGCCGTACCGCCTGGAGGGGCAGGCCGGCACGAAGAAGAGCACCAGGCCGAGGAGGGCGGCCGTGCCCGCGCCGCCCGCCGCCCAGGCCCCGCCGGCCGACCGGCTCACCGGGTTCCTCCGGCGGCCGCCCGCCCTCGACCCCCTCGACGAGGCCGAACTGCTCGGCTGGTCGGTGGAGATCGTGCGGGCCGCGCGGCGCAACGGCTACCTCGCCTCCACCGCCGACGCCATCGCGGTGTTCGAGACGTCGATCCTGCTGGCCGGAATGCGCGACCGGGTCCGCCCGACCCCGTACGACTTCCAGGACGCGGCCGTCACCTGCATCGAGAAGGAGACCGTACCGGGGCGCCGCGACATCGGCCGGCTCGTCGAGATCATGATGGGCGGCGACCGGATCGGCCAGGTCGGCTACGACGCCCTGCCGCCCCTCGCCCGGGACGTCCACGACCGGCTCGCCCCGCTGAACCTCAAGCTCCAGCAGCGCGGCGTGCAGCGCGCCCTGCTGGACATCGCCGCCCGGCCCGAACTGGAGCGCTGCTCCGACGTGCTGTGGATGCTGCGCCGACTGCTGCCCCAGGGCGCCGCCCGGCCGATCATGGGCGACCGGCGCCTGGGGGAGCGTGCCATCCAGGAGTCCTGGGACCTGGCCCTCGGCACCCACCAGCGCGCCCTCATCGAGCTCGGCTACGAGGGCGTCAGCATCGAGCAGGTCCTGGAACAGCGGCTGCGGCGCGCCGCGTACGCCCCGCAGGCGACGACGGCGCAGGTCCTGGAGACCGTCGAGGACGCCGTCCTCCATCTGCGCAGCCGCCGCCTCGCCGACGAACTGGGCACCCGCGCCCTGGAGGTCCTCGCGGCGGAGCGCAGCGTGGACGGCGCCCCCGAGGTGCTGCGCCGGGTGCGCCGCCTGCTGGCGTACTACCGCACCGCCGAGCCGGTCCTGCCGCCGTGGATCGAGTCCTTCGTCAAGACCGGCTACGCGCACTACTGCACGCTGCTGCCGACGGCGTTCACCGACGAGGACGCCACCGTCCGGCAGGTCGCCGCCATGCTGGGGTTCCTCTTCAGCATGGAGGGCCTCGCCCTCTCCCTGGGCTGCGACCGTACCCAACTGGAGCTGGCCCTCGCCCAGTCCCATCCGGGGGAGCCGTCCCGCACGGCACTGCTGTGGGCGGCGCAGACCCACCTCGGCACGCTGTCCCGGACGAAGCTGCGGGCCCGCTGCGACGAACTGCTCGGCAACCCCCTGGTGGTGCCCGCCTACCCGCGCTACCTCAGCGGGTTCGTGCACGCCCTGGAACCGGTGCCGCAGCTGGCGGACTTCGTCGTCGAGGCGGTGTCGAACGCCTTCGCGCGGCTTCCGGACCCGGTGCTGCTGCCCTGGCTGCCGACGCTGATCACCAGCCTGCGGGCGGGCGGCGCGGAGCTGGCCCCGCTGCTGATCCGCGAGGCGGGCCGCGTCTTCCCGGCCCGGCTGGCGGAGCTGGACTCCTGGGTGCCGCCGTGGCGTGCCCCGCAGGAGCCCGCGGCCGTCCCGAAGGGCCGGCCGGGCGGCGCGGCCCGTGGTGTCGCGCTCCTCGCCGCGCACCCGGCGACGTGCGACGCGCTGGCGGGGCTGCTCGGCTGCGAGGGCGCCTGGGAGGGTCCCGCGGCGGACGCCCCGCGGGGGGCCGCGCTCCTGACCGGTCACCCGGGGACCGCGACGGCGCTGGAGGCGCTGCTGGCGGCCGGCTGACGCGACGGGCCGTTCCACCGCGTTCAGGTCGCGGTGGAACGGCGCCGCACCGGGCGGACAGCGTCCGGCGGTGCCGGGTGGCAGGTGCCGGCGGTGCCGGGTGCCGACAACGCCGGGCGCCGGCGGTGGCGGTGCCCGACTCCGCACTCCCGTGCGGAAGATGAGCACCCGTGCGGGCCGGAGTCCCCCGCCCGGGTTGTTTACGGGTGGCCGCCGTATGCGTGCGGGGGCAGAGGGCAGACCCTCCGTGACAGAACGCGCGAGGGCGAGGAGCACGCCGGTGACCGACGTCTGTTTCAGAGCCGATTTCGCTTCGGACCACCAGTGGGTCGCGGGCCGCTCGTGGGCCTATCCCGACGGAGGGCCCGTCAACCCCGACGACAACAAACTCGACCACCTCGTGGCCGACCCCGCCTACTCGCGGACCGGCACCTTCCGGGCCACCCGACGCGACGACGGCCTCTGGGACACGGGGCTGCTCACCACGGAAGGCAGCGACGAGGGCTTCATGGCCCGCGCCGGCGACCGGCTCGAGGCCAGGGTGCGGCTGCCCGTCGAGACCGGGGCCTGGCCCGCCATCTGGACCTGGCGCGACGGCGACCAGGAGATCGACGTCTTCGAGTACCACCCCGACAACCCGGATCTGCTGGAACTCTCCAACCACGTCCGGGCCGCCCACCGCTACCACCGCGACGACGCGGTCGGCCCGGGCGGCTGGATCGACCTCGCCGTCGAGTTCGGCGCCCGCAACGTCGTGTGGTCCCTGAACGGCGAGGTGGTCTTCGCCGACCGGCGCGGCGTCGGCCGGCGGTGGCACGCCTACCTCATCGTCAACCTCTCGGTGTGCGCCGGCCGTTACCACCCGGAGCCCGACCCGGAGGTGACGGAGATGTCCTTCGAGGTGGCCTCCCTCACCGTCCACCGGGACACCTGAGCCCGGCGCCCCGCGGGCCCGGCCGGCGTGCGGGGCACTGTGCCACGGCCCACGCCGGCCGGCCACCCGGGCGGTGCGGCCGGGCTACGGCCTCCCCCGAATGGCCCGCCCCAGGGGGACGCCGGGCGCCGCGCACGGTCTTCTGGAGGTACGCCCGACAGAAGGGACGAGCCGTGTACGAGATGAAGGTGGGCCTTGCGTCGGGTGGCGGTGAGCATGTGTGGCACGTAGTGGTCCCGCACCACGGGACGAGCCTGTGCGGCACCGATGTCTCCGCCACCGGCGCGGCGGCCGCGAACACCACCGACCGCCACTGCACCCCCTGCATGATCCATTTGCAGACGCTCCTGGACGCAGACCGGAACTGATCCGGCCGGCGTCCCCGCGGGACCTCCCGCGTCGCGCCTCCCCCCGGGCCCCGTCGCCCGGGGGGTACGGCCGACGGGGGACGAAAAGGTGCGGGCACCCGCGACAGCACATCAGATGGGAGGCATGCGAAGGCCCATGAGAGCGGCGTTCGGCCGCCTGCGTCTGTACGCGACCGGTCTGCCGGTCGTCCTGTCCGTACTCCTCTCCGCGCACCAGCCCATATCCCCGCCCGCCCCCGGCGGGGAGTCGCCCGGCGCCCCCGCCCGCGGCACCGCCCGCATGGGCATGGGCGTCGTCCTCCACGACGGCCGGAGCGGCTCGCCGGACACCCGCGCGGCCGCCCAGCCCGAGGGCGTCGACGTCTCCAGCCACCAGCGGGAGGTCGCCTGGGCGACGCTGTGGGCCTCCGGCGTGACCTGGGCCTACGTCAAGGCCACCGAGGGAACCTCCTACACCAACCCCTACTACGCCCAGCAGTACAGCGGTTCCCGCGCCGTCGGCATGCTCCGCGGCGCCTACCACTTCGCGACGCCCGACACCTCCGGCGGCGCCGCGCAGGCCGACTACTTCGTCGACCACGGGGGCGGCTGGACCCCCGACGGCACGACCCTGCCCGGCGTCCTCGACATCGAGTGGAATCCCTACGGCGACGCCTGCTTCGGCAAGACCCGTGCCTCGATGGTCTCCTGGATCGCGAGCTTCCTCGCCCGCTACAAGGCCCGCACCGGCCGAGACGCCGTCATCTACACCGCCACCAGCTGGTGGACCCAGTGCACCGGCAACCACGCCGGGTTCGGCGCCACCAACCCCCTGTGGATCGCCCGGTACGCCGCCACGCCCGGCACCCTCCCGGCCGGCTGGGCCTACCACACCTTCTGGCAGTACACCTCCACCGGTCCCACCGTCGGTGACCACGACCGGTTCAACGGCACCCCGGACGGACTGCGGAAACTGGCCGCCGGCTGACGGCTGACGGCGGCGGGCCCGCCGGCCCACGAGGACGGGCCCGCCGTACCGCCGTCGGACATCCGACGACCCGGACCGCACCGGGCATGAACGGTCCGGTTCGGGGGACAGGCGAGACCATGCACACGCACCAAGACGGACCCGACCGCGACCACCGCCGTCCCGAAGGGGTGAGCGACGACACCGTGAAGGCCCTGGGCGCACTGTCCAAGGCGCTGGAGACGACGGAGCGGGCCAGAGGCCACCTCTACGGATTCCACCAGCTGACCGGCACCGCCGACCTCCAACTGGACGAGGCGGTCTCCCTGCTCCGCAGGGCCGGGCACGACGAATGGGCCGAGAAGGTCTCCACCGGGATCCTCGGCCGCAACGTCATCCCCGGCCACTGGACCTTCCAGATCGTCGAGGCCTACGACCGCACGTACTACGAGGCGTTCAAGCGACTCGAGCGCGCCGCCGTCGACGAGCTGGCCGAGGGCCGGGACCACCTCTACGAGGCGGAGATGAAGGAAGCCCGCCGTACCGCCGGTCATCCCGACCACACCGCCCGCCCGGAAACGGGGGAAACGCGAGGGTGAGTGGCCCGACTCACATGGCACTCCGGTGACGGCACCGACACCATGGTCCCGTCACCGGCAGGCTGAAGGGATCCAGGATGTTCCGCAAGGTGCTGGTCGCCAACCGTGGCGAGATCGCGATCCGGGCGTTCCGCGCCGGCTACGAGCTGGGCGCGCGCACCGTCGCGGTGTTCCCGCACGAGGACCGCAACTCGCTGCACCGGCTGAAGGCCGACGAGGCCTACGAGATCGGTGAGCCGGGACATCCGGTCCGGGCGTATCTCTCCGTGGAGGAGATCGTCGGCGCGGCGCGGCGGGCGGGGGCGGACGCCGTGTACCCCGGCTACGGGTTCCTCTCCGAGAACCCCGAACTGGCCCGCGCCTGCGAGGAGGCGGGCATCACCTTCGTCGGGCCCGACGCCCGCACCCTGGAACTGACCGGGAACAAGGCCAGCGCGGTCGCCGCCGCCCGGGCCGCCGGCGTACCCGTCCTCGGTTCCTCGCAGCCCTCCGACGACGTCGACGAACTGCTCCGCGCCGCCGGGACCATCGGCTTCCCGATCTTCGTCAAGGCGGTCGCCGGCGGCGGCGGACGCGGCATGCGGCGCGTCGAGGACCCCGCCCGGCTGCGCGAGTCCATCGAGGCCGCGTCCCGCGAGGCGGCGTCCGCGTTCGGCGACCCCACCGTCTTCCTGGAGAAGGCCGTCGTCGACCCCCGCCACATCGAGGTGCAGATCCTCGCGGACGGCGAGGGCAACGTCATCCACCTCTTCGAACGCGACTGCTCGGTCCAGCGCCGCCACCAGAAGGTCATCGAACTGGCGCCCGCCCCGAACCTGGCACCGGAGCTGCGGGACCGGATCTGCGCCGACGCCGTCCGCTTCGCCCGCGAGATCGGTTACCGCAACGCCGGCACCGTCGAGTTCCTCCTCGACCGCGACGGCAACCACGTCTTCATCGAGATGAACCCGCGCATCCAGGTCGAGCACACGGTCACCGAGGAGGTCACCGACGTCGACCTCGTCCAGGCCCAGCTGCGCATCGCCTCCGGCGAGACCCTCGCCGACCTCGGCCTGTCGCAGGACACGGTCACCCTGCACGGCGCGGCCCTGCAGTGCCGTATCACCACCGAGGACCCCGCCAACGGCTTCCGGCCCGACACCGGCCGCATCAGCGCCTACCGCTCGCCGGGCGGGTCCGGCATCCGCCTCGACGGCGGAACCACCCACGCCGGTACGGACATCAGCGCCCACTTCGACTCGATGCTCGTCAAACTCAGCTGCCGGGGCCGGGACTTCCCGACCGCCATCAACCGCGCCCGGCGCGCCGTCGCCGAGTTCCGCATCCGCGGCGTGGCCACCAACATCCCGTTCCTCCAGGCCGTCCTCGACGACCCCGACTTCCGGGCCGGGCGGGTCACCACCTCGTTCATCGAGGAACGCCCGCACCTGCTCACCGCCCGCTCCTCCGCCGACCGCGGCACCAAACTGCTCACCTACCTCGCCGACGTCACCGTGAACAAGCCGCACGGCGAACGGCCCGACCTGAGCGACCCCGTCACCAAGCTGCCCCCGCTGCCCGCCGCCGAGCCGCCCGCCGGCTCCCGGCAACTGCTCGTCGACCTCGGGCCCGAGGGCTTCGCCCGCCGGCTGCGGGAGTCGCCGACGCTCGGCGTCACCGACACCACCTTCCGCGACGCCCACCAGTCGCTGCTCGCGACCCGCGTGCGCACCAAGGACCTCCTCGCCGCCGCCCCGGCCGTCGCCCACACCCTGCCCCAGCTGCTCTCGCTGGAGTGCTGGGGCGGCGCCACCTACGACGTCGCCCTGCGCTTCCTCGCCGAGGACCCCTGGGAGCGGCTGGCCGCCCTGCGCGAGGCCGTCCCCAACATCTGCCTCCAGATGCTGCTGCGCGGCCGCAACACCGTCGGCTACACCCCCTACCCGACCGAGGTCACCGACGCCTTCGTGCAGGAGGCCGCCGCCACCGGCATCGACATCTTCCGCATCTTCGACGCCCTCAACGACGTCGGCCAGATGCGCCCCGCCATCGACGCCGTACGCGAGACGGGCACCGCGATCGCCGAGGTCGCCCTCTGCTACACCTCCGACCTGTCCGACCCGAACGAACGCCTCTACACCCTCGACTACTATCTGCGCCTGGCCGAGCAGATCGTCGAGGCCGGCGCCCACGTGCTGGCCGTCAAGGACATGGCGGGCCTGCTGCGCGCCCCGGCCGCCGCCACCCTCGTCTCCGCGTTGCGCCGCGAGTTCGGCCTGCCGGTGCACCTGCACACCCACGACACCGCGGGCGGCCAGCTCGCCACCTACCTCGCCGCGATCCAGGCCGGCGTGGACGCCGTCGACGGCGCCGTGGCCTCCATGGCCGGGACGACCTCCCAGCCGTCGCTGTCGGCGCTGGTCGCCGCGACCGACCACTCCGACCGCCCCACCGGCCTCGACCTCCAGGCCGTCGGCGACCTGGAGCCGTACTGGGAGAGCGTCCGCCGGATCTACGCCCCCTTCGAGGCGGGCCTCGCCTCGCCCACCGGCCGCGTCTACCACCACGAGATCCCCGGCGGACAGCTGTCCAACCTGCGCACCCAGGCCGTCGCGCTCGGCCTCGGCGACCGCTTCGAGGACATCGAGGCGATGTACGCCGCCGCCGACCGCATCCTGGGCCGCCTGGTGAAGGTCACCCCGTCGTCCAAGGTGGTCGGCGACCTCGCCCTGCACCTCGTCGGCGCCGGCGTCTCCCCGGGCGACTTCGAGTCCCACCCCGACGCGTACGACATCCCGGACTCCGTCATCGGCTTCCTGCGCGGCGAACTGGGCACTCCGCCCGGCGGCTGGCCCGAGCCGTTCCGCACCAAGGCCCTGCGGGGCCGCACGGAGGCCAAGCCCCTCGCGGAGCTGACCGGCGGGGACCGGGAGGGCCTGGAGAAGTCCCGCCGCGCCACCCTCAACCGGCTGTTGTTCCCCGGCCCCACCCGCGAGTTCGACACCCACCGCCAGGCCTACGGCGACACCAGCGTCCTGGACAGCAAGGACTTCTTCTACGGACTGCGGCCGGGCAAGGAGTACGCCGTCGACCTCGAGCCCGGCGTGCGGCTGCTGATCGAGCTGCAGGCGGTGGGCGAGGCCGACGAACGCGGCCTGCGCACCGTGATGTCCTCCCTGAACGGCCAGCTCAGGCCCATCCAGGTCCGCGACCGGGCGGCCGCCTCCGACATCCCGGTCACCGAGAAGGCCGACCGGTCCAAGCCCGGCCATGTCGCGGCGCCGTTCGCGGGCGTGGTGACCCTGGCGGTCGCCGAGGGCGACGAGGTGGAGGCGGGCGCCACGGTCGCCACCATCGAGGCGATGAAGATGGAGGCCACCATCACCGCCCCGCGGGGCGGCCGGGTCAACCGCCTGGCCATCAACCGCATCCAGCAGGTGGAGGGCGGCGACCTGCTCGTCGAGGTGGGCTGAACGGGCCCGGCCCGCCCCGGCCGTGCGGCCACGGCCGGGCACTCCCCGGCGGCCACGTACCGCCCGGAGCCCTCGTCGTCCTCCCGCGGGTCGTCGGGGCCGGCCCGCGCGCCGGACGGTTCCCGCGCCTCGCGCGGGCGGGACGTCACCGGCTCGGACAGGCGGTGGTGCGGGCCGGGTCCGCCGGGGCCGCCTGTGCGGCAGGGCCCGCGAGCCCGGCCCGATCCGAACGGCAGGCCCTACGCGTCGGCCGTGCCGCGCGGCCGCACCAGCCCGCTCTCGTACGCCAGGATCGTGGCCTGCACGCGGTCGCGCAGCCCCAGCTTGGACAGCAGGGCGTTCACATGAGTCTTCACCGTGCCCGTGGTCACCCCGAGCGCGGCGCCGATCTCGGCGTTGGCCAGCCCCGCCGCGATGTGCAGCAGGACCTCCTTCTCCCGGGGCGTGAGCGAGGACAGCG
Source organism: Streptomyces sp. NPDC051051 (assembly GCF_040682975.1). Classification (NCBI taxonomy): domain Bacteria; kingdom Bacillati; phylum Actinomycetota; class Actinomycetes; order Kitasatosporales; family Streptomycetaceae; genus Streptomyces; species Streptomyces sp. NPDC051051. The sequence continues at coordinate 103,342 of NZ_JBFBCB010000002.1, read as the reverse complement.
CACCGGTGACGGCCGGCGGCTGCGGGGCGCCCTGCGCGAAGGCGCCGATCAGGCGGCGCGTCACGGTCGGGGCCAGGATGCCCTCCCCGGCGGCGACGACCCGGATCGCGGACAGCAGGTCCTCGGGCAGGGCGTCCTTGAGCAGGAACCCCGACGCCCCCGCGCGCAACGCCTCGTAGACGTAGGCGTCCAGGTCGAAGGTGGTCAGCACCAGCACCCGCGGCCCGTCCGGCGCCGCGGTGACCAGACGGGTCGCGGTGAGGCCGTCCATGCCGGGCATGCGGATGTCCATCAGCACCAGGTCGGGCCGCTCCTCGGCGGCCAGTGCCACCGCCGACGCCCCGTCACCGGCCTCGGCGACCACGGTCAGATCGGGTTCGGCGTCCACGATGGCGGCGAATCCGGCACGGACCACGGCCTGGTCGTCGACGACCATCACACGCGTGACGACGGGGACACCTCCTGAACGGGCTCCGGACCCGGCCGGGCCGACAGCAACGCCCTCACGATACCGGGCTCTTCGAGCACGATCCGCCCAGCCCCGGCGGCGACCCGCGCCCGCAGCCGCTCGGCCACCGGCCCGGTCACCGCCAGCGGCACGCCCGACACGGTCACCCGCAGCGTGTCCCGGTGCCGCCTGAGGGTGACCCGCGCCGGACCCTGGTCACCCGCGCCGAGCGCCGTCTCCACGATCCCGTACGCCGACAGCGCCACCGAGGACGGCAGGTCCCGCGCGGCCTTCGGCAGGCCCCGCACGCTCACCCGGCGGCCGGACGAGGGCAGGTCCCGGCACAGCGAGACGAGGTCCGCGGCACCGGGCGCGGGGAAGTGGCGCCGCCCGGGGTCCTCGGACCCGCCCAGGCTGTGCAGGAGTTCGCGCATCGCCGACAGCGCCGCCCGGGCCTCCGCGGCCACCTCGTCCAGCTGTCCCTGCCGGGCCCGCTCGACCAGCGCGGCCGTGCGCTCCAGGACGGCGTCGCGCAACTTCGCCGCCAGCCTCCGCCGTTCCGCCTCCGCCGCCCGCTCCGCGTGCCACAGAGAGGCGGCGAGCGCGTGGTCGTCCAGGGCCAGGACCCGCAGGCGCCTGCGGCGCACCGCCAGCCCGGCACCCCACAGGGCGGCGAACACCCCGGCCGTCACGACGGCCAGCGGCACGAACACCACCACGGCGGTGAGCCGTACCGATGCCGTCCCCGTCAGCCTCCCCTCCGCCGCGGCCGTCGCCACCACGACCGCGGAGAGCGACACCGCCGACATCCCCCAAGCCGGCCAGGTCCGGGCGGCGCCACGGCCGTAGACCCCCATCGCGTACACGGCGAGCAGCTCCGCGACGGCTCCCAGGTCGACGAACCGCGACACCCGCACCGGGACGTCGGCCACGACGACCGTCACCGGCCACAGCCACGACGTGGCCAGCACCCCGAGCAGGGACGCCCACGGGGCACGCCGGCGCCACAGCAGCGGCGCCGCGTGGACCGTCAGCAACGCCGCCAGGACGGACAGGGCGGGCAGGGCGGCGCGCAGACCCGTGTCCGTCCAGTTCTCCGCGGCGACCAGCGCGACCACCAGGGGCAGTGCCGCCGCAGAGAACACCAGGACGGGATCGGCCAGCCGTTGCTCCCGCAGCACGTCACGGCGTCCGGCCCCCTCGGCCGGGCCCCGCAGCCGGGCGGCGTCGGGCAGCGTGGCCCGGACCCGCCAGCCCCCGTCCGGCCGGGGACCGGCGGTCAGCTCCCCGCCGACGGCGGCGGCCCGCTCCCGCATCCCCGCGAGCCCGCGCCCCGATCCCAGACCGCCGACTCCGGGCGGGGCGGTGCCGCGCGGCGGGGCGTTGTCCACGGTCAGCTCCAGGAGGCCGTCCCCGCGCCGGACGCGGACGCGGGCGGCGCAGCCCGGCGCGTGGCGCAGGGTGTTGGTGAGGGCCTCGCGGACGATGCCGTGGACCGCCTCCGCCGCGGGACCGGCCAGGTCGTCGGGGAGGTCGGCCTCGATCGGCCGGCCCAACCGTCCGAAACCGGCGATGAGTTCCTCGATCCGGGCGGTCATCGGACGGGATTCCGTGCCGTCGTCGGTGTCCCACAGCAGCCCGACGAGCCGTCGCAGCGAGGTGAGCGTCTCGGCACCGGTGCGCTGCGCGAACGACAGGGCCTCCGCCGTCAGCTCCGGTCTTCCCGGCCCCACGCGGCGGGCGGCGTCGGCGGTGATGACGACGGACGTCAGGTGGTGCGCGCTCACGTCGTGCAACTCGCGGGCCAGCCGCCGCCGTTCGGTGTCGGCCGCCCGCCGCCGGGCCTCCTCCGCGCCGGCCAGCCGGCGGGCGGCGGCCGACCGCCCGTCGAGCCACTGGCGCCGGCCCTCGCCGAGCCCCGCGCACACCAGGTACACCAGTGCGCCGAGCGCCCATTCCGAGGCGAGGGCCGGCCGGAACCCGATGTGCACGAACGACAGCGACCACTCGACGCCGACGGCCGCGGCGACCGCGCGGACGGTCACCGGCACGGGGCGGCGGACGGCGACCGAGTACAGCGAGACCAGCGCGCCGAGCCCGAAGTAGCCGTCCCCCCAGGCCACGTGGCCGGCCACCAGGGTGCCCAGCGTCCAGGCCAGGCACCGCACCGGCACCTGCCGTCGGCGGCCCAGCGCGACGGTCTCGGCGGCCAGGACTACCAGGACGGCCGCGAGCCGGACCGGTCCCGGCGCGTCCGCACCGGCCGTGTCGGGGCCGGTCGCCCACCAGGTGAGCTGTCCGGCCGCGAGCAGGGCGGGGAGCAGCCAGTTGCGTATCGTGTCCATGTCGCGACGAGCGTAGGCCGCGGCGCGGCCGGGCCGCACCCGGCACCGGTGCGAGGCCGCCCTCCACCCTGCGATGGAGGCGCCGTTCCTGCGCCGGGCCGATGCCCGGGGAACCGGCGGTCGGCGAGGATGGCCGCCATGACGAACCCGTCCGCCCCCGGGACGCCCCCGCTCCCTCCCCGTCCCGCCGCCCTCCCGCCGCCGGGCCGCTTCGCCGTTCCGCAGCCGGGTCACCGCGCCTTTCCGCAGCCTGGCCGTCCCGTCCTCCAGCCGCCCGGCCACCCCGCCGAACCGCTCGGCCACCACCGGCTGGCCCGCGTCGCGACACGTCACCGATGGTGGCGGCCCGTCCTCGGCACCCTGTTCGTGGCGGTGGCGTACACACTGACGGCCGGACTGCTCTACGCCCTCGTCTCCGCCACCGGAGTCGCGCGCGGCTACCCCCAAGGCCCGGACGGCACCGTGGAGTTCGGGCCGGTGACGACCACCGCCGTCGACCTGGCGATGCTCGCCGTCGCCATCCCCCTCGTACTCCTCGCGGTCCGGTGGATCGGCCGCCGTCCGGCCGGCACGGTCTCCTCCGTGACGGGCGGACTGCGGTGGCGCTGGCTCGGCCTGTGCGTGCTCGCGGCCCTGCCGGTCCTCGCCGTGACCGGCGGGGCGATGTTCCTGCTGTCCGCGGAGGACGGGGAGCCGCAACGGTGGGCCGGCTGGGAGGTCTTCGGGCCGGCCCTGGCCGTGCTGGTCCTGCTGGTGCCCTTCCAGGCGGCGGCCGAGGAGTACGTCTTCCGCGGCTGGCTCACCCAGGCGGTCGGCGCCTTCGTCCGCTCGCCCTGGATCGCGGTCGCGCCCCAGGCGGTGCTGTTCGCCGCCGCCCACGGCTGGGGCACCCCCTGGGGCTTCGCCGACCTGGTGGTGTTCGGGGCCGTCGCGGGCCTGCTGACCGTGCGCACCGGCGGGCTGGAGGCGGCCATCGGCCTGCACGCCGTCAACAACCTCTTCGCCTTCGCCGCCGCGGCCGCCGTCGTCGACGGCCTGAAGAGCGAGGAAACCGCCGCCGACCTGCCCTGGCAACTCGTCGTCCTCGACCTGGCCGGAGTCGCGCTGTACACCGCCGCCGTCCTGTGGCTGGTCCGGCGGCGGCGACCGGCGCGCACCGTCCCGGCGCCGCCCCCGCCCGCCCCACCACCGCTGCCACCCCTCCCGGCGCCGCTCCCGCCCGTCCCCGCACTGCTCCCGCCCGCCCCGGCCGGACACGCCCCCGCGCCGGTCCCCGGCTTTCCCGTCCCCCACGGCGTCCGCACCGACGTACCGGATCTGCCCCCGGGGACACCCCCTCTGCCTTCCCGTCCGGTGACTCCGCCCGCGGCCCGCGCCGGCGTCCGCCCGTGAGCACGAGCAACTCCCCCCGGCGGCCGGTGGCATGAACGAGAACGGGGCCGTCGAGACGCGCCCGCAGGAGGGATCCGCCGGGGAGCGGTTCCCCGGCGGAGCCGGAGAACCGTCCGCCGCAGACCACTTGCCGCCCGCCGCAGCGGAACACCCCGTCGCGCACCGGCGGTCGGCGGGCGCGGACCGGGACACGGCCGACACGGGCGACCGGCCTGCCCTTTCCGCCGCCGAACCGCTCACCGGACAGGACGAGTCCGCGGACGCCGGCCCGCCCGGCGATCCCGGCGCCCCCACCCCGCCCGCCTCCACCGACCGCCCTCGACGCCGCGGCCCCGGACCCTTCACCCTGCTGGTGCTGCCCGGTCCGCTCACGCTGTCGGCGGTGGCCGGGGTCCTCGCGCTGACCGGTGGGCTCCCCTCGGACCGGACTCCCGGCGCGGACGGGCGGCAGGTCACCGTCCCCGGGATCGACGAGTCCCACGTGCCGTGGCTGCGCAACGCCGCGGTCGGCTGCACCGTCGTGGCCCTGGCTCGCCCTCGGGGGCCGAACGCCGGTGGACCGGCCTCCGCTCACCCCGCCACGACCGCCTCCCAGGTGTCGACGGCGTAGTGCAGGGTCATCCCGTTGCGGGTGTACAGCCGGGGAGCGCCGGTGGTGTTCGAGGTGTCCACGCCCAGCCCCACCGTGTCCCGGCCCCGCCCGGCGAACGCCGCGAAGGCGTGCCGCAGCAGCAGTCCGGCGAGACCCCGGCCGCGGGCCCCGTGCACCACACCGATGCTGCGGATCCAGCCCCTGGCCTCGCGGTCGTCGCGCGCCATCAGGAACCCGGCGTCGCCGAGGTCGTCCGTGGCGGCGATCCACACCAGCGACCAGTCGAGGCCCTGCGCGTCGACGTCGTGCAGCCACTGCTCGTAGCGCCGCGGCTGGAAGTCGAAGTGGTCGGCGAAGCTCGCCCGGTACAGCTCGTGCACCCGTCTGCGGTCCGCCTCGTCGGCGCAGGCCCGCACCCGTACGCCCGCGGGCGGCACCGGCGTGAGGTCGGCGGCCCGGTCCAGGGGGCGGCGCAGCACGTGGTGGCGCCGTACGACGTACCAGCCGCGGGCGCGGAGCACCTCGGTGTCGAGGACGGGCCGCACGTTGAGGTGCAGGTGGACCACCGCCCGCCCGCAGCCGTTCCCGCGGGCCTTGTCCAGCGCCCTGGCCTCCATCGCCGCCAGCAGGAGCCGGCCGGCCTCCTGGTGCTCGGGCAGGACGTAGTGGTCGATGTCGATGCGCTCGCCGGACGACTCGTCCCACAGCAGGCCGTAGGCGACCGGCCGGTCCCCTTCGAGGGCGAGCCAGGAGTCCTGCGCGAGGTCGGTCTCCGGGTGCTTCAGGTCCGCCTCGACGGTGTGCAGGTCCGTCTCGGGCCGGCCGATCTCGATCAGGTCGACCGCGTTGAGCAGGTCGGTGACGGCGGGCGCGTCGGCGAGCGTGGCGGTACGCAGGACCTAGGACATGCGGCAAACGTCCGGGGGAGGGGGAACGGACCGCAACGGAATTTCCGTGCCGGCGCCCGGGGCCGTCCCCCACCCCAGGGGCGCACAGGGCAGGGCAGTGAGCCCTGTACGCGCCCCCACGGGCGTGGGCAGAATGCGCTCTGCCCGTGACCACATGGCGGAGGCGTCGGTTCCGCACCGCCGGCTTCCCCGGGAAGGAAGGTCGGTCGCCGTGTTGTTGCGTCTCCCCACCTCCGTGTCCGAAGCGCAGGAATGCCTCGCCGAGGGTGCCGTACCGATAGGCGGGGCCACCCTCGTGTGGGCCACCTGGCAGCGCGACGGCTTTCCCGAACTGGCGATGTCGCTGCGGGAGTTGCCCGAGGCCAACGCGGTCGGACGCGGGACGCTGGGGGCGGCCGTGGTGCTGCACCGCATCGGCGGGGAGGCGCCGGAGGCACTGCGCGGTGCCGCCGCCGGCGTCGGCACCGGAGCCGTGCGCAGGACCGCCACCGTCGGCGGCAACATCGTCGGCAGCACGCTGCGGTGTCTGCTGCCCGCCGTCCTCGTCCTGGACGCGCGGGCCACGGTCCTCGAGTCCGACCGGGTGTACGAGACCGATCTCGCCGAGACCGTGGCCAAGCGCCACCTCCTGCTCGGACTGCGCTGGCGCGACCCCGTCGTGAGCGGTTACCACAAGGTTCCCGCGGACGCGGGCGGACCGCCGCCCTTCGTCGTCGCGACCGCCGTCCACGCCGACGGCGACGGCCGCCGGTTCCTGCGGGTCGCCGCCCGCGACGGCTACGAGGTGCTCAGCGAGAGCGTCCCGTGCGGGGCCGGCCCCGACGGGGCGTCGCACGCCCTGGAGCGCACGGAGTTCGGCGCCCTGCCCGCCGAGGCCCGTGCGGTCGTCCACCGGCAGGTCACGGACGTGCTGGCGCGCTCCGCCGAGGGCTGATCGGGCCGGAAACCGGGCTGGACACCGGGCCTGCCGGTACCGCGAACCTGCCGGTACGACGGTCGTCGTACCGGCAGGCGGTCACGCCTGTCCCACCCGTCTCACGGGAACTGCGTGATCTTGGACGGGACGGTGTCCGTGCCCGAGGTCGGCGCCCCGGTGTCGTTGACCACGTGCGCGTACTGGCCCTTGCCGCCCAGGGAGATCACCTGGAGGCTGTGCAGCTTCACCCCCGGTTTCACCGGGATCTGGAAGCCGTGGTGCTGCACGATCGAGGGGTCGGACGTGAAGTTGCAGTAACTGCCCAGTCCCCAGGCCTCGTGCTCGTTCACCGTGTCGGCCACCTTGTAGGCCGCGTAGCCGACGATGCCGTCGTGGGTGACGGCGGCCGCGTTCGGGACGTCGTAGGCCTTCTCGTTCTGGAAGAAGACCGTCCGCCCGCGTTCGCCGTTCCAGACCACGTCGTACTTGTTTAAGTGCTCCACGAACAGGCCCGTGGTCAGGACGTCGTCGCCGTTGACCCGCAGGCCGTAGTCGGCGCGGTTGGTCTCCCAGCCGACGCCCTCGCCGTGGTCGGCGCGCCAGATCCAGGTGTGGTCGATGACCACGTCGTCACTGTTGACCACCACCGAGTCGGTCGCCAGGCCGGGGCCGGCGCCGCCGATGCGGACGAACACGTCCTGCATGGTGGTGGGGTCGGCCGCGTGGTCGGCGCTCGATCCGGCCGGGCCGATCCGCAGCAGCGTGTCGGAGCGGACCGCGCCCGCGTCGATGAGGAACCCGGCGAGCCGGACGCCGTCGACGTCGGCCACGTGCATCGCGTCCACACCGCCGTCGGGTACGAGCGTGGCCAGACCGAGACCCAGCACGACCGTGCCCGCGCGGTCGACCTCGATCGCGCGGTCGAGGTGGTAGACGCCGGGCGTGAACAGCAGGTGCAGGCCCTGGGCGAGCGCGGCGTTGATGGTGGCGGCCGTCGCGCCCGGCTTGACGACGTAGAACCGGCTCAGCGGGATCGAGGTGCCGCCCGCGTTGGCCGGCCAGGACACCCCGCGCGCGTTGGTGCGCTTGGCGGGCACGAACACCTTGTAGTCGTTGCCGTCGAGGTACAGGAACGGCTTCTCGCGGGAGACCGGGGTGGTGTCCAGCGTGGTGTAGGGACCGGTGTCGAAGTCGGTGGCCGGGGCGCCCTGGACACCGGTGAACGTCATGTTCCACACACCCTTGGTCCAGCCGCCGACCGAGCTGTCCCGGGTGTACCACTGCTGCTGGGAGTACGGCCCCACGGTGCCGTCGATCTTCGAGTCGGCGATGTAGCCGCCGGAGGCCCAGCCGTAGCCGTTCGGCGCGAGGTTGAGGCCGCCCTGGACGTGGATCCGGCGGAACGGCGCCGCCTGCGCCACCGCCCACCGGTCGGTGCCGTTGACCGGGCGGATGGCCAGGTTCTCCGCCGAACGCCAGAAGTTCTGGGTGGCGTTGCCGTTGAACCAGCCCGCGTCGACGGTGATGTCACCGTTGATCTGCGTGTCGTCGGGGTTGAGCCCGAGCCCGGAGATCGAGGTGTAGAAGCCGAGCTGGGTGTTGACGCCGTTGTACGTGCCGGGCTTGAGCAGGAACTGGTAGCGCCCGGAGCCGAACTGGTTCGACTCCTGCTGGGCGAAGACCTGGTCGAACTTCTGCTGGAGGTTCGGGGTGCTCGGGTCCACGACGATGACGTTGGGTCCCAGGTCGCCGCCGCCCTGGATCGGGGGCGTGCCGACGGTGCCGGTGTGGACGGCGACCTCCCACAGCGAGTAGCCGTACGGCGTGGCGCGGGTGGTGCCGTTGATCCGCACGTAACGGCCGGAGCCGCTGACGTCGTAACTCGTCCTGCCGCCGGTCGCGCCGGTCACGCTCCGCAGGGTGTTCCAGGTCTGTCCGTCCGCGGAGGCCTGGATCTGGAAGTCCTTCGCGTAGGCGGCCTCCCAGTTCAGGTCGATCCCGCACAGGTCCCGCGCCGAGCCCAGGTCGACCCGCAGCCACTGGGGGTCGGAGGCCTGGCTGGACCAGCGGGTGCCGTCGTCGCCGTCGAACGCGGCGGAGGCGGGGGTGCTGGCGTTCTCCGTCGAGGAGGCCGTGGCGGGCCTGCCCTGTGCCGCGTTCGCGGTGTCGCAGGTGCCGGGAGCGGTGCCGCCGGAGGTGCCGTAGACCTGGAACTCCCAGAGGGAGTAGCCCCAGGCGGTGGCCCGGTGCACGCCCTGCATCCGGACGTAGCGGCCCTGGCCGGACACGTCGTGGGTGTCGGTGCCGCCGTCGCCGCCGGTGACCGTCCTCAGGTCGGTCCAGGTGCTGCCGTCCGCGGAGATCTGGAGCCGGTAGTCCTTCCCGTAGGCGGCCTCCCACTGGAGGGCCACCCGGGTGACGGTGGCGGTGGCACCCAGGTCGACCTGGAGCCACTGCGCGTCCGTGGCGGCGGAGGACCACCGGGTGCCGGTGTTCCCGTCCACGGCGAGGGCGGCGGCGGTGCCGGCGTTCTCGGTCGACGACGCGGTGGCCGTCCGGCCCTGGGAGAGCAGGGTGTCGGCCGCTGCCGCGGGTGGCTGGGTCGTGGGGAGGGCGAGCAACGCCGCCGTGGCGGCGAGCGCGACACCCAGGGATCTGAGTCTCATGCTGGTTCCCTGCGGGGTGAGTGCGGGTGGGTACGGACAGGTGGGTGCGGGTGGTCACGGACGGGTGCGGGAACGTGCGGGTTCGGCGAGGTGTGGGCAACCCGTTGGAACGGCCGCTTAGTTCACGGCTTGATTTAACTGATGACTTCTTCGGTCCGGCAAGCCCCGTGAAGCAGGAAACTTTCCAGGCGGTGGCCGCGGCCGATCCGCCGCGGTCACCGCCGTGTTCAGAAGACGACACCCGCGGACCCGCCCCGCGGACCCGCCCCGCCCCGCCCGGCGGACGCCGGGCCCGGTCCCGGCACTCCGGTCAGGTCTCGCGCACCGGCGCGTAGGCCTCCGGTTGCAGCCCGAACGTCCAGGCGACCCCCGCACGGGCCGTCCGGGTCGACGGCGGCACCCGAAGCCAGTAGGTGCGCCGGGTGCCGTCCGGCTCCGGTGTGGAGTTGAGGACCTCCACCATCACCACCGGCTCGTCGCCGTCGAGGTCGATCCGCCACAGGGTGCCCGTGGCGTCCCGGTGCAGCGGACGCGCCCCGGAGTCGGTCAGATAGCGGTCGTAGCCGTAGTGCTCCAGCATCACCCGGCGCAGCTCGGCGTTCTCCTCGGCCCGGATCCGTTCCGGCGTCAGCGCCGTCAGCTCGTCGAGGAACGCGGCGGGCACCGGCATGCCGCGCCAGGCGTACAGGGCGAAACCGTCGGGATACGCCAGCGCCGGGCCGTCCCCGCGGTCCAGGCGGCCCGCCTCGTCCCGGTGCAGCGCGACCGGACGTTCGCACACCACCGCGACCTCGGCGAACGGCCACCACCAGCCGGCCGTGCGGCACACCGCGGCCAGCCCGTCGAGCGGCTCCCGGTCGGTGGGGAACGCGGCGAGCCACGGCGCGTCGTGCTGCCCGAGCACGGCGTCCAGCAGGAGCAGCCGCACCTCGGCCTCCGCCGCCCGGCCGCCGGGGCCGGTCCCGTCCGCCAACTCCTCCAGCACGCCCCGCCGGATCCGCTCGACCAGGGCCTGCGTGGTCTCCCACAGGCGGCCACCCGTCGCCGCCCAGTGCGCCGCCCATCCCGCCGCCCCCAACTCGCGGTGCGTGCGCGCCCGTTCGCGTGCCCAGGGGGCGGTGCGGACCGCCTCACGGACACTGGGGCCCCGGTCCCGCAGCGTGCGTATCAGGGTGACCGCCTCACGCGGGGAGGCGGCCCACAGCACCTGTTCCGGCTCCGCGAGCCCGGCCCGCCGGTACGCCAGCCGGACCCCGGCCTCGGCGGCCGCGCGGTCGGCGGGCACGGCCGCCGCCGCACAGGCGCGCCAGAAGCCGACGTCCTCGGCGGCGTCCCGCGTGTCCGCCGCGTCCCGCGTGTCCGTGGTGCCGCGCGTGTCCGTGGTGCCGCGCGTGTCCGCCGCGCCGCGCGTGTCCGCCGCGTCCATGGTGTCCGTGCCGGTCATCCGCTCCTCCGTCACCTTCGTCCCCACCCGCTCAGTCCGCCACGATCCGCACGGACCCCGGCACGTACTCCCGCTGCCGGATGACCCGGAACCACCCCTTGGGCAGCGGGATCACCGCATGTTCCTCGTGCACCACCCGGCCGCCCTGCGGCAGATGCAGCAGCAGCGGGCCGAACGGCCCCGGCTCCCGCACCAGTTCCCCCGGCCCGACGACCGCGTGGGCGTGCCCGGTGACCTCGCCCAGCGCCAGCACCAGCCGGCCCCGCCGGTCGCGAGGCTCCTTCGGCGCGGCGGTGACATGCGCGGGCACGGCCTCCTCCGCCACCGGAACGATCAGCACGTCTCCCTGCCGGTACACGAACGGCCCTCCCTCCCGCCGGCGCGGGACGCGCCGGACTCATGACGCAGACCGTAGGCGCCCCCACTGACAGCGCCCGGACCACACGCGCCGGACACACGCGCCCGGACCGCACCCGCCCGGGCCACGCCCCCGACCACCGCCCCGCCACCGGTCCTGTCAGTGCCTGTTGGTAGAACTGCGGTCACCACGCAACGCACCCTCGTCCTCCCCAGGAGCAGCCGCATGACCATCGGTGACCACCTCGACGCGCTGTACCGGCTGCCCGCCTACACCTTCCCGGGCCCCGACGCGCCGACCGACGACCTTCCCGAGGCGGAGGCCTTCGCCTGGCGCGTCACCAGCGACGTGTACGACGCCGACGAGGAGTGGACGCGGGCCTTCGCCCGCTTCTGTGCCGCCGTCGACACCACCCGCGTGCGCGCGCTGATCGTCGGCGCCTGGCAGGAGGCGTACGACAGCGAGCCCACCGCCGTCGTCGAGGCGCTGGTGGCGGCCCGCGAGCGGTTCCCCGCGCTGCGGGCCCTGTTCGTCGGGGACATGGTCATGGAGGAGTGCGAGATCTCCTGGATCAACCAGACCGATCTGACGCCCCTCCTCGCCGCCTACCCCGAACTGGAGGAGTTCGGTGTCCGCGGCGGCTCGGGCCTGCGCTTCCCGGCGCTGAGGCACGACGCCCTGCGCCGGCTCACCATCGAGTCCGGCGGTCTGCCCGCGGAGGTCGTGCGCGGCATCGGCGCCAGCGACCTGCCCGCGCTGGAGCACCTCGACCTGTGGCTGGGCACCCCCGACTACGGCGGCGACAGCGAGGCCGCCGACCTGGAACCGATCCTGTCCGGCGCCCGCCTGCCGCGCCTGCGCCACCTGGCGCTGCGCAACAGCGAGATGCAGGACGCCGTCGCCGCGGCCGTCGCCTCCGCGCCGGTGGTCGCCCGCCTGGAGGTCCTGGACCTGTCCATGGGCGTCCTGACCGACGAGGGCGGCGCCGCACTCCTCGCCGGACAGCCCCTCACCCACCTGAAGAAGCTCGACCTCCACCACCACTACCTCAGCGAGGCCCTGACGGACCGGATCCGCCGGACCGTCGAGACCGAGGGCGTCGAGGTGGACCTCGACCGCGACGACGCCGACGAGGACCAGGACGACGACGGCACGGTGTGGCGGTACGTGGCCGTGGGGGAGTGAACACCCCCTGAGCACCCCCCTCGGCCCGCCCCGGAACACCCCTGCACCGCGCAGGCACCCGAACACCCCACGAGAGGACGCCATGCAGCGGCCGGCCCCCCACCGGCGGCCCCGCTTCGCGGTCGTCGGCAATCCCGGGAACCGCCGCGTCACCCTCTTCGCGGACGCCGTGCGCGCGGCCGGCCTTCCCGCCCCGCGCGTCGTCGCCTGGGCAGAGGTCCTGCGCGACGGCGGAGCCGAGTTCGGCCCCGAGGAGATCGTCCGGATCGACTCACCGGGCGAGAACGCGGACGTCGACCGGCTGCTGCGCGGCACCGCCGACCCCACCCGCGTCGAGGGCTCGGCCCGCTGGTACGCCGGCTTCACCGCCGCGCTCGCCGGCCTGCGCGGCGGCATCCGCCTCGACGATCCCGACGACCTCCCCGTGCTGTTCGACAAACGGCGCTGCCACGCCGTCCTCGACGCCGCCGGCGTACCGGTCCCGGCCTCGCCCACCTCGGGCCCCGCGGCCGCCCCGGTACGGGGCTGGGACGACGTACGGGCGCTGATGCGGGAGCACCGGATGCCGCGGCTGTTCGTCAAACCCGCGCACGGCTCGTCCGCGTCGGGCGTGCTGGCCGTGGAGACCGGCGGACCGGGCCGGATCAGGGCCACCACCTCGGTGGAACTCACCTCCGACGGGCGCCTGTTCAACTCGCTCCGGGTCCGCCGCTACCAGGACGAGCGGGACATCGCGGCCGTCGTCGACGCGCTCGCCCCCGACGGCCTGCACCTGGAACGCTGGCTGCCGAAGGCCTCCCAGCAGGGCCGCGCCGCCGATCTGCGGGTCGTCGTCGTGGCCGGTCGCGCCACCCACGCGGTGGTGCGCACCAGCCTCTCGCCCCTCACCAACCTCCACCTCGGCGGCAGCCGCGGCGACCTCGAAGCGGCCCGGCAGGCCGTGGCGGCGGCGGGCGCCCGCTGGTCCGACCTGCTCGGCGTGTGCGAGCGGGCCGCCGCCTGCTTCCCCCGCACCCTCTGCGTGGGCGTCGACCTGCTGCCGGCCGTCGACTGGCGCAGGGCCGCCGTCGGCGAGGTGAACGCCTTCGGCGACCTGCTGCCCCGGCTCACCGGCCTCCCCGGCAGCGGCGCGGAGGGCCTCGACACCTACGCCACCCAGGTGGCCGCGGCCCTGAGCGGCGCCCCCGCCCGCCACAGAACAGGAACACCCCATGCGTGACCCGGACCCGAACCAGCCGGACATGAACCAGGTGGTGGGCACCCACGACCTCCTACTCGTCACCCTCGACACCCTGCGCCACGACGTCGCCGCCGAACTGGCCGCCGCCGGCCGCCTCCCCCACCTGGCCCGCCACCTCCCCGGCGGCCGCTGGGAGAAGCGGCACGCCCCCGGCAGCTTCACCTACGCCTCCCACCAGGCGATCTTCGCCGGCTTCCTGCCCACTCCGGCCGCCCCCGGACCCCACCCGCGCCTGTTCGCGGCGAGCTTCGCCGGCAGCGAGACCACCGCCGACAAGACCTTCGTCTTCGACACCCCCGACCTCGTGTCCGGCCTGGCGAAGGCGGGTTACCACACCGTGTGCGTCGGGGGAGTGGGCTTCTTCAACAAGCAGGGCCCGCTGGGCTCGGTGCTGCCCGGCCTGTTCCACGAGTCCCACTGGGCACCGGAGTTCGGTGTCACCTCGCCCCGCTCCTTCGAGAACCAGGTGGCCCGCGCCGAACGCGTCGTACACGAACTCCCCGACGAGCAGCGCCTGTTCCTGTTCGTCAACGTCTCCGCGCTGCACCAGCCGAACTGGTTCCACCTGCCCGGCGCGACCCGCGGGTCCGGGGACACCCGCGCGTCGCACGCCGCCGCGCTGGAGTACGTCGACCGGCACATCGGCCGGCTGTTCGCGGCGGCGAGCAGCCGGCGCCGCTGCTTCGCGATCGTCTGCTCCGACCACGGCACCGCCTACGGCGACGACGGCTACACCGGCCACCGCCTCGGCCACGAGTCGGTGTGGACCGTGCCCTACGCCCATTTCTTCCTCGACCCCGCACCCCGTCCGACGGAGGCCACCGGATGACCACCGCCGAGCCGATCACCGAGCCGAGCACCCGCACCACCCCCTACCAGCACTATGTCTACGCCTACCCGCACAAGACGGCCTACCGCGCTCTTCCCGACCGCCCCGCGCTGAGCACCCTGTGGGCGGCCGAACCCAAGGACGCCCTCTCCCTCTACCTGCACATCCCGTTCTGCGAGGTCCGCTGCGGCTTCTGCAACCTCTTCACCCGCATCGGCGCCCCCGACGGCCTGACCGGCGCCTACCTCGACGCGCTCGAACGCCAGGCGGACGCCGTACGGGAAGCGCTCGGCGGCACCGACGAGGTGCGCTTCGCCACCGCGGCCTTCGGCGGCGGCACCCCCACCTTCCTCACCGCGGCCGAACTGGACCGCCTCTGCGACATCGCCGAGCAGCGCATGGGCGCCGACCTGCGTGCCGTCCCCCTGTCCGTCGAGGCCTCGCCCGCCACCGCCACCGCCGACCGGCTCGCCGTCCTGGCCGGCCGCGGCGCCACCCGGCTCAGCCTCGGCGTGCAGAGCTTCGTCGACTCCGAGGCCCGCGCCGCCGTGCGCCCGCAGCGCCGCGCCGACGTCGAGGCCGCCCTCGGCCGGATCCGCGACGCCCGCGTACCGGTCCTCAACATCGACCTCATCTACGGCATCGACGGGCAGACCGAGGACACCTGGCGCCACTCCCTCGACGCGGCCCTGGCCTGGCGTCCAGAGGAGCTGTACCTCTACCCCCTCTACGTCCGCCCCCTCACCGGCCTCGACCGCCGCCGCGGCGGCCCCGACCCGGAATGGGACGAACAGCGGCTGCGCCTGTACCGGGCCGGCCGCGACCACCTCCTCGCCCACGGCTACACCCAGCAGTCCATGCGCATGTTCCGCCGCACGGACGCCCCGCCCCAGGGAGCCGACGACCACGCCTGCCAGACCGACGGCATGATCGGACTCGGCTGCGGCGCCCGCTCCTACACGGCCCGCCTGCACTACTCCTTCGACTACGCCGTCGGCATGCACGAGGTCCGCGCGATCATCGACGACTACGTCTCCACCACCGACTTCGCCCACGCCGAGGTCGGCCACGCCATGGACGGCCACGAGGCGCGCCGCCGCCACCTCCTGCAGTCCCTCCTCCAGGCCGACGGCCTGCGCACCGACGACTACCGGGCCCGCTTCGGCACCGCCCCCGCCGACGACTTCGGTCCCGAACTCGAACGCCTCGCCGACCACGGCTGGCTGACCGGCGACCCGGCCGTCCTCAGGCTCACGCCGGAGGGCCTCGCCCACTCCGACGCGATCGGCCCCGCCCTGTTCTCCCCGGCCGTGCGGGCCGCCATGGCCGCCTACGAGAGGAAGTGAGCACCGGTCATGGACCTGACCCTGCTCTACCGCGGTCCCCTGGCCTCCTGCGACTACGACTGCCCCTACTGCCCGTTCGCCAAGCGGCGCGACACGGGTGACCGGCTCCGCGCCGACCGCGCCGCGCTGGAGCGCTTCGCCGACTGGGCGGCACGGCAGACCGACGACCGCCTCTCCCTGCTGTTCACCCCCTGGGGCGAGGGCCTGGTCCGCTCCTGGTACCGGCGCACCCTCGCCGACCTCTCCCGGCTCCCGCACATCCGCCGGGTCGCCATCCAGACCAACCTCAGCTGCCGCACCGACTGGCTCGCCGACGCGGACCCCGACACCCTCGCCCTGTGGTGCACCTACCATCCCGGCCAGACCCCCTACGACCGCTTCCTCGCCAAGTGCCGCGACCTCGCCACGCGCGGCATCCGCTTCAGCGTCGGCGTCGTCGGCCTGCCCGACCACCTCGAAGCGGCCCGCCGCCTGCGCGCCGACCTCCCCGCACACGTCTACCTGTGGATCAACGCCGCCGACGGCCACACCTACAACGACGCCGACGCCGCCCGGTGGACGGACCTCGACCCGCTGTTCCCGTACAGCCGCCACCCGCACACCAGCGCCGGCCTGCCCTGCCGCACCGGCGAGTCCGTGGTCTCCGTCGACGGCGAGGGCACGGTCCGGCGCTGCCACTTCGTCCCCGCCCCCCTCGGCAACCTCTACGACGGCTCCTACCGTGCCGCCCTGCGCCCCCGCCCCTGCCCGCTGGCCGTCTGCGACTGCCACATCGGCTACGTCCACCTGGAGACGCTGCCCCTCTACGACGTCTTCGCGGGCGGCGTGCTGGAACGCGTCCCGGCCACGGTGCCCTCCCGGCACGCCGTCGACCTGCCGACCCCCGCGCCCGCGGGCTCGGGGGAGGTTTGATCCGGCGGATCGTGTCAACCGGGTAGGCATGACCGAGTCGACGCGGGAGACCGAACGAAAGTACGAGGTGCCGGCAGCGGGCGACCTTCCGAGCCTGTCCCGGCTGACCGGCGCGGGCGGCGGCTGGTCGCTCGCCGACGGGGGCCGCCACGACCTGGACGCGGTGTACTACGACACCGCCGACCTGCGCCTGTTGCGCGCCCGCGCGACCCTGCGCCGCCGTACGGGCGGCCCCGACGCCGGCTGGCACCTGAAGCTGCCGCTGGACGAGGACACCCGCGAAGAGCTCCGCGCCCCCCTCGGGACGAACGATCACGGCAACCCGGACGACATCCCCGACGGCCTGCGGGACCTGGTGCTCTCCCGGACCCGCGGCGCCCGCCTCGAACCGGTGCTGCGCCTGCGCACCGACCGGACCGTGCGCGAACTGCTCGACGCCGACGGCGGCCTCCTCGCCGAGCTGACGCTCGACCGGGTCCGCGCCGACTCCCTGCGCGGCGATCGCGGCCACACGTCCTGGACGGAACTGGAGGTCGAGGCGGTCGCCGAGGAACCCGCCGCCACCGTCCTGAAGCGGGTCGAAAAGGCCCTCGGCAAGGAGGGCTTCACCCGCTCGGACGCCCCGTCCAAGGCGGTCCGCGCCCTGAACGACACCGTGCCCGGTGCGCTGCCCGCCCCGCACTCATCCCCCGGCACCCCCGGTACCGCCGGCGAGCACGTGCGTGCCTACCTGACCCGGCAGGTCCGGGCGATCGTCGACCTCGACCCGGCCGTACGACGCGGCCTGCCCGACTCGGTGCACCGGATGCGCGTCGCCTGCCGCCGGCTGCGCAGCTGCCTGCGCTCCTACCGTCCGCTCCTCGACCGCGGGGTCACCGAGCCGGTCCGCGCCGAACTGAAGTGGCTCGGCGGTGAACTGGGCGCCGAACGCGACCAGGAGGTGCTGCTGGAACGGCTGCGCCGCGGCGTCGACGCGCTGCCCGGCGAACTGGTCCTCGGCCCGGTCTCCGCCCGCCTCCAGGCGTGGGACGTCGCCCGCTCGGCCGAGGCCCGCGACCGCACCCTCGCGGCGCTGTCCTCGCCCCGCTACGTGGCACTCCTGGAGGCACTGGACCGGCTGAGCGCCCACCCGCCGCTGCGTCCGAAGGCCGCCCGGAAGCCGGCCAGGGTCCTGCCCGGGGCACTCCGCAAGGAGCAGGACCGCCTCGCCCGCCGCGTCGAGCGCGCCCTGGGCACACCCGCGGGTCCGGAGCGCGACGCCGCCCTCCACCAGGCCCGCAAGGCGGCCAAGCGGGTCCGGTACGCCGCCGAGGCGGCCCGGCCGGCCCTCGGCGGCACCGCGAAACGCCTCGGCAAGCGCGTCAAGGCCGTGCAGAAGGCGCTCGGCGACCACCACGACGGCGTCGTGGCCCGCGAGACCCTGCGCCGCCAGGCCGTGGCCGCCCACCGGGCCGGCGAACCCGGATTCACCTGGGGGCTGCTGTACGGCCGGGAGCAGGCCGGGGCCGCCGACCGGGAGCGGGAGCTGCCGGAGCTGTGGCGGGCGGCCGAACGCGGCGGCCCGCAGAGGACGAAGCGCTCCTGACGCCCCGCACCCGGCGCACGAAGGGCCGCGCCCGCACCGTCGACGACACGGTGCGGGCGCGGCCCTTCCGGCTGCGGGCGGGAGGTGTTACGACGCGTCGGTCACGTCCGTCACCCTCCAGCGCTGGTTGGAGCCGGAGTTGGGCGGCCAGGTCGTGACGGCGGCGCCCTCGTGGGTCGCCTGGCCGCCGACCTCGAGGACCCGGCCGGTGGCGGGGTTCACCAGGGTCCAGGTGCCGTCACCGGTGGTCGACATGACCCACTCGGTGGCGGGGTCGCGCTCACCGGTGTCGGGCTCCACCACGGGCACGTTGTCGCGGACCGCCAGCCGCTTGCCCTCGGCCGGGTTGGCGAACACGTAGCGCTGGCGGGCGCCGGTCTCGCCGTACCGGGCGTCGAGCCGCCACTGCTGGGCGACGGTGCCGTTGCCGGTGCCGAGGACCAGACCGGTGCCGTTCGCGGCGACGGTGACCGCCTTGCCGCTCTGCACGCCGGTCAGCGTGTAGGTGTGGCCCTTGCGGATCAGCGGGGCGTCCTTCGCGACGCCGGAGACGCCCTCGACGGCGAAGGAGGTCACCGACTGGGCGGGCACGGTGAAGGTGGCCCTGCGGTCGGCGACCGCGATCGGCGCCTGCGGCCGGAGCTTGCCGTCGGCGCTGGTGACCACCGGGGTGACGGTGGCGTTCTTGCCGATCCTGCGGAACTTCGACAGGTCGACGGTGACCGTGCGGGCCTCGGTCGTGCTGTTGACGTGGACGAGCGAGGCGCCCTTGCCGTCCGCGGTGACGGCGGCGGCGCTGGAGGTGTCGTCCACCTTGATCAGCCGGTCGCCGGGCTTGATGAAGTGCGTGAAGTTGCGCGCGGTGTCGAACTTGGTGTTGGTGTATATCGGGCAGGACTCCAGCGTGTCCTGCGAGGTGCAGCTGAACGGCAGCTGGATGCTGCCCCAGTTGCCGCCCTTCGCGGACTCGCCGCCCGGCTTCATGTTGTCGTGGTCCTCGACCGGCTGCCAGAACACCCAGGCCTTGGGCTCCAGTTCGCGCAGGTCGTTCACGATCTGCTGGGCGAGCCCGAGACCGGGACGCATGTCGGTGAAGCTCTGGCCGTCGCCCCAGTCGCCCTCGACCTCGCTCATCCACAGCGGCTTGTCCGCCGCCTTGGCCAGGTCCCGCACGGTGGTGCGCTGCCCGGTGCCGTAGGTGTGGACGTTCATCTGGTCGACGAGGTCGCGGGAGGCCTGCGAGTAGGAGTTCCAGTTCGTGGCGAAGAGGCCCGGGTTGGTCTCGTCCATCGCCGAGATGTCCGCCTTGACCTTCGCCTTCTTCAGCGCCGGCGCCAGGGCGGCGAGGACCTGCTGCTGGACCGCGGGGCCGATGTGGGCGCCCTCCTGACGGCCGCCGACCGGCTCGCCGTCCGCGCCGAGACGGGTGCCCCAGTAATTGGTGTTCGGCTCGTTGAACGGGTCGATCGTGTCGACCTTGATGCCCTCGGCCTTCTCCAGCCGCTTCGTCGCGCCCGCGAGATAGGCGGCGAAGTCGTCGACCGACTCCGGCTTGAGCTGCTCGGCGCCGGCGTCGAACCCGCCGGAGACGTACCCGCTGACGGTCATGAACCACGGCGGGGAGTTGCTGAACGTCTCCCAGTGGTCGATGTCGTTCTTGATCCGGTCGACCCACCAGCGCTGGGTGGCGTCGGCGTCCTCGTTCCAGTCGGCCGGGTCGTCGGCGCTCCACCAGTCGGTGTCCGTGCGCGTGGTCCCCGCGGGCGCCTTCCACCAGCCCTCGACGGCGCCGCCGGCCCGCAGGTAGTCCTCGACGTCCGGGGCGTTGCCGCCGCCGATGTTGTACCGGGCGATGTTGAGCGCCAGCCCGTCGTCGTCGAAGAGGAGCTTCGCGAGCTTCTCGCGTATCTCCGCCGGGTAGTCGCCGGTCGCGTTGGCGAACCAGACGAGGCTGGTGCCCCAGCCCTCGAACTTCTCCTGCCGGTACGACGGGTCCGGCGTCACGGTGACGGCCGCGGCGGCCTCGGCCTGCGCCGGAACGGCGAGCAGGGCGGCCCCGGTGGCCAGGGCGGTCAGTGCGGCGGCCCCGAGGGTCCGTCTGTTGCGCGTACGGCGTGCCATCTGTTCTCCCAACTGCGGTGCGGTCGCTGCATGGGTCCCTCCCGCCGAGGGGGGCGGGAGGGCATGGCCCCCGGCACGGCGGCGTGCGCCGTGCCGGGGAGTCGTGCGGGTGGGGCGCCCGTCTCAGCCGACGGGCTGGCGCAGTACGGCGACCTCGCGCGGCCCGAGGACCAGGGCGCCGTCGGTGCCGCCGGCGCCGACCAGGACGTCCCCGGCCAGTCCGGTCACGGGCACCGTGTCGTCGGTGCGGTTCACCAGGAACAGGAAGCGTCCCGCCTCCCCGCTCCGGACGGTCAGTTCGACCCGGCCGCGTGCCTCCTGAGGAAGCTCGCTCGCGACCCCGGCCGGCTCCAGCAGCCGCGGCAGCAGCGACACCAGGCCGTCGACGCCGAGGCGGGTGGAGACGTAGGACGCCGAACCCTCCCCGGTGGTACGGCGGGTGACGGCGGGCCGTCCGGCCTGCGCACCGGTGCGGTAGCCGGCCAGGACCTGCGTGTCGGCGTCGGCGACGGCGATCCGGTCGGTCCACAGGGTGCCCGTGGTCCCGTCGTCCAGCTCCACGCTCTCCCCGGCCAGCAGCGGCCCGAACTCCTCCACGCGGATGCCGAGCAGCTCGCGCAGGGCGCCGGGGTAGCCGCCCAGCCAGACGTGGTCGTTCTCGTCGACGACACCGGAGAAGTACGTGGTGATCAGGTGACCGCCCCGCTCGGCGTACCGGGTCAGCTCCTTGGCCAGCTCGGCGGGGACCACGTGCAGCACCGGCGCGATCAGCACCTGGTGGCGGGAGAGGTCGGCGCGGGTGGTGACGAGGTCGGCGCGGACGCCGAGGGCGAGGAGCGCCGAGTACCAGTCGAGCGCCTCCTGCCGGTAGTCGAGCAGGGAGGTGGGGTGCGAGTCCTGCTCGCTGGCCCACCACGACTCCCAGTCGTACAAGATGCCGACCCGGGCGGTCTCCCGCTCGGTCCCGGCGACCGGCGCGAGGGTCTTCAGGGTGGCGCCGAGCGCGGTCACCGCGCGGAACAGGTCGCTGTCGGCACCGGCGTGCGGGACCATCGCCGAGTGGTACTTCTCGGCGCCGGCCGCCGACTGCCGCCACTGGAAGTAGCAGACCGCGTCCGCGCCGTGCGCCACGTGCAGCAGCGCGTCGCGGGCGAGCTCGCCGGGCCGCTTGGCCACGTTGACCGGCTGCCAGTTCACGGCGCTGGTGGAGTGCTCCATCAGGAACCAGGGCCGCCCGGCGGCGATGCCGCTCGTCAGGTTCGCCGAGAAGGACAGCTCGTCGCGGTCCTGCGGCCCGGGGTGGACGTAGTGGTCGTTGGAGACGAAGTCGATCTCGTCGGCCCAGTCCGCGTAGTTCATGCCCTTGGTGTTGCCCATCACCATGAAGTTCGTGGTGACCGGCACGTCGGGGGTGAGCTCGCGGAGGATCTCCCGCTCGGCGCGCAGGTGGTCCTTCAGCGCGTCCGAGGAGAAGCGCTTGAAGTCCAGCTGCTGCGTCGGGTTGGGGTGCGAGGCGGCCAGCCGCGGCGGCAGGATCTGCTCCCAGTCGCTGTAGCGCTGTGACCAGAACGCCGTGCCCCACGCGTGGTTGAGGGCCTCCAGCGTGCCGTAGCGGGCGCGCAGCCAGCCGCGGAAGGCGCGGGCCGCGTCGTCGGAGTAGTCGTAGACGTTGTGGCAGCCCAGCTCGTTGGAGACGTGCCAGGCGACCAGCGCGGGGTGGTCCTTGTACCGGGCCGCCAGCTCCCGCACCAGCCGCAGGGCGTGCTCGCGGAAGACGGGGGAGGTGGGACGCCAGTGCTGACGGGCGCCCGGCCACACCGTCTCGCCGTTCGCCGTCACCGGCAGGATCTCCGGGTGGGCAGTGGTCAGCCACGGCGGCGGGGAGGCGGTCGCGGTGGCCAGGTCGACACCGATGTCATGGGCGTGCAGGAGGTCCATGACCTCGTCGAGCCAGCCGAAGTCCCAGGTGTCGTGCGTGGGCTGGATCCGGGCCCAGGAGAAGATCGCCACGGACACCACGGTGACGCCGGCCTCACGCATCAGCCGGACGTCCTCCTCCCACACGTCCCGTGGCCACTGCTCGGGGTTGTAGTCGGCGCCGTAGGCCAGTCGGGGGGCGGGGTCACCGTCCGCTCCGCGGCGGCGGGAGTGGAGGGTGGAGATCATGGCGGTCCTTCCGGGGTGTGGTGCACGGGGGGCGGCGCGGAGTCCGTCCGCGCCGCCCTGCGTCTGGTGCTGTCCTACTTCTCGACGGTGAAGCCCTGCTCCTCGGCGTACTTCACCGAGGCGTCCTGCCAGGCCTTCAGACCGTCCGCGAGCGTGGTGCTCGAGACGTAGGCCTTGCCGACCGTGTCGTTGAAGATCGAGTGGGCGTACTGCTGGAACGGCAGGTACGACCAGTCGCTGGCGACGTTCGCGGCGGACTCGGCGAAGATCTTGTTCGCCTCCTGGCCACCGAGGTAGTCGAACTTGGTGCTCTGGAACTCGGGGGACTCCAGCTCCGCCTTGGTGGCGGGGAAGGCACCCTGCTTGACGCGGGTCTGGACGCCGTCACCGGAGTTCGCGTACTCCACGAAGGCGTAGGCGAGTTCCTTGTTCTTGCCGAGCGAGGGCAGGGTCAGCGAGCTGCCGCCGTTCTCCGCGCTGGCCTTGTCGCCCTTGGTCCAGGCCGGCATCGGGGCGGCGCGCCACTGGCCGGCCGCGTTCGGCACACCGGTGACGAAGTTGGCGGGCATCCAGGCGCCGGTGGTCAGGGTGGCGATGCTGCCGTCGCCCAGGCCCTTGTACCAGTCGTCGGTCCAGCCGGTGACCGGGGCGAGGAGCTTCTCGTCGATGAGCTTCTGCCAGGTGTCCGTGTACTTCTTGGCCTTCGCGTCGCTGAAGTCGATCTTCACATTGGTGCCGTCGACCTTGTACGGACGCGAACCGGCCTGCCACAGCAGGCTGGTGGTGAAGCCGGCGTCGCCGGTGTCGTTGGCGATGTAGACCTTGGGGTCGGCCTTGTGCAGCTTGCGCGCGGCGTCGACGTACTCGTCCCAGGTGGTCGGGACGGCGATCTTGTACTTGTCGAAGATCTTCTTGTTGTAGAACATCGCCATCGGGCCGGAGTCCATCGGCAGGCCGTAGACCGCCTTGTCCTCGCTCACGGCGTTCCACGGACCGGGCGTGTACTTGGACGCCAGCTTGTCGGCGCCGAAGGGGGCCAGGTCGGTGAGGCCCTTGCCGAGGGCGTACTGGTTCACCGCGAAGTACTCGACCTGCGCGACGTCCGGGACGCCCTTCTCGGCCGAGATCGCGTTCGACAGCGCGGTGTAGTGCTTGTCGCCCGACCGCTCGCTGACGAGGTTGATCTTGACCTTCGGGTACTTCTTCTCGAAGTCGGCGGCGACCGTCTTCAGCGTGGGCTCCCAGGACCACACCGTCACCGTGCCGCCCTTCTTCAGGGCGGCCTGGACGTCCGAGGCGGAGACGGCCTTCTCGGCGGAGTCGTCGTCCGAGCCGCCGCAGGCGGTGGCACCCAGGGCCACGGCGGACAGGAGGGCGATGCCGCGCAGCAGGCGGCTGGTGTTTCTGCGCATGAGGGTGCTTCCACTTCTTCGTGGGTGGGACGGGGTGAGGGTGGTGGTGCGTGATGTGGGGCTGAGGGGGCGGCCGGGGAGCCGCGCGGTCACTCCTTGACGCTGCCCGCGGCGAGACCCGACTGCCAGTACTTCTGGAGCAGCAGGAACGCGGCGATGAGCGGCAGGATGGTGAGCAGCGAACCGGTGATCACCAGGTTGAAGATGACGTCGCCGCCGACGGTCTCGGCCTGGGAGTTCCACGCGCTCAGACCGAGCGTCAGCGGGTACCAGTCCGAGTCCTTGAGCATGATCAGCGGCAGGAAGTAGTTGTTCCAGGTGGCGACCGTGGTGAACAGCAGCACGGTCACGATGCCGGGGGCGAGCAGCGGCAGGGCGACGGTGAAGAAGGTGCGCGCCTCGCCGGCCCCGTCGATGCGGGCGGCCTCGAGGAGTTCGGTGGGGATGGCCTCGGTGGCGAACACCCACATCAGGTACAGGCCGAACGGCGAGACCAGCGAGGGGATGATCACCGCCCACGGGGTGTCGGTCAGGCCCATCTTGCTGAACATCAGGAAGGTGGGCACCGCGAGGGCCGTACCGGGGACCGCCACCGCGCCGATGACCGTGGCGAAGATGCCGCGCTTGCCGGGGAAGTCGAACTTCGCCAGCGCGTATCCGCCGAGGACCGCCAGGAGGGTGGCCCCGCCGGCGCCCAGCACCACGTACATCAGGGTGTTCAGCAGCCAGCGCGTGAACACGCCGTCGTGGTAGGTGAACGTGTCGTGGATGTTGTCCCACAGCGCGAAGTCGTCGGCGAACCACATCCCGGACGAGTCGGCCAGACCCGCCTGCGTCTTGGTGGCGTTGATGGCCAGCCAGATCAGCGGCACGACGGTGTAGACGACGATCAGCGAGGTCAGCACCGTCAGCAGCACGCTGCGCTTGGGCTTGTCGGGGGAGTGCCTGCGCGCTTTGCGCAGCCGTGGCGCGCCGCGGCCGGGACCGGAGGTCTTGGCGGGTGCGGCCGGGGAGGCGGTGGTGAGAGGGCTGCTCATCGGGTCACGCTCCCTTGCGCATGCCGCGCAGCTGCACGACGTAGGCGATCACCATCGTGATCAGGCCCATGATGATGGCCACCGTCGCGGAGTAGTTGTGCTGCTGGCCGTTGAAGGACAGCGAGTACGTGTAGAAGTTCGGCGTGTAGTCGGTGGTGATGGCGTTGCGGGCCAGCGGCCGCAGGATGTTCGGCTCGTTGAACAGCTGGAAGCTGCCGATGATGGAGAAGATCGTCGCGATGACCAGGGCGCCCCGGATCGCGGGCAGCTTGATCGCGGTGATCACGCGGATCTGTCCGGCGCCGTCGATCTCCGCCGCCTCGTACAGCGAGTTCGGGATGACGCGCAGCGCCGAGTAGAAGATCAGCATGTTGTAGCCGACGAACTCCCAGGTGACGATGTTGCCGATGGACGCCAGCACCAGGTCGGGGGAGAGCGGGTCGGGCAGCGAGACGTCGAACGCCCCGTTGATGTCGCCGACCAGGCCGTACTTCGTGCCGTACATGAAGCCCCACATGAGGGTGGCGACCACGGCGGGCACCGCGTACGGCAGGAAGATCGTGATGCGGAAGAAGCTCTTGCCGTAGAGCCGGCCGCTGTCCAGCGCCAGGGCCACCAGCAGGGCGATGCCCAGCATGATCGGCACCTGGACGACCAGGAACAGCGACACCCGCACGAGCGCGCTCCAGAACTGGTCGTCCTGCAGCGCCTGCGTGTAGTTGTCGAAGCCGACGAACTGGGTGCCGCCGATGAGCTGGTCCCGGAACAGGCTGAGGTAGATCGAATACACGATCGGCGCCAGGAAGACCAGGGCGAACACGGCCACGAAGGGACCGATGAAACCCCAGCCCGTCCACGAGCGGCGGTCCCGTTTCGCCGGAGGGGGCGCCGGCCGCGGCTCGGCGGCCACCGGCGGTTGCAGCGTCGTCATGTCGTTCCTCGCTCATCCAGTCCTGGAACAGGCGGTGTCGCACGGGTGTGCCGTGCGCACCGCCACGATGTTTACGCAAACATCAGCCATCCGGAAGGGCCGGTGGGCTGTTATGTTTACGTAAACATCTGATGGCGGCATGTCTACACTGCCCCGATAACCATGGTCAAGGGTCATCTGCGGAGACCCTGGAAGCTGCGGCGAGAGAAAGTAGGGGGCAACGCGTGGAGATGGCTGAAAGGGCCCCGGCGGCCGACGCCGGGACGGCCACGGCCCCGGCGGGGGGCGCCCAGGAGCGGGACGCCGTGGTGCGACGCGCTCGCGGCCGCGGCCGGGCCACCGCCTCGATGGCGGACGTGGCACGCCTCGCCGGCGTGTCCTCGCAGACGGTCTCCCGGGTCTCCAACGGTTACGCCGGTGTGAACGAGGAGACCCGGCAGCAGGTGCTCGCCGCCATGAAGGAACTCGGCTACCGGCCCAACAGTGCGGCCCGCGCCCTCAAACGCGGCGAGTTCCGCACGATAGGCGTGATCACCTTCACGCTGTCCACGACCGGCAACATGCGCACCCTGGACGCCATCGCCACCTCCGCCGCCGCCGAGGGCTACGCGGTGACGCTGCTGCCGGTCGCGGTGCCCACCCAGGACGAGGTGCGCGGCGCGTTCTCCCGCCTGGAGGAACTCGCCGTCGACGCGGTCATCGTCATCATGGAGGTCCACCTGCTGGACGCGGCCACCGTCGTCCTGCCGCCGCACGTCCAGGTCGTGGTCGTCGACTCCGACGCCGGCAGCCACTACACCGTCGTCGACACCGACCAGTGGGGCGGCACCCGTACGGCCGTCCAACACCTGCTGGATCTCGGTCATCTGACGGTGTGGCACCTGGCGGGACCCGCGGAGTCCTTCGCCGCCCAGCGCCGTGCCGACGCCTGGCGCGGCGCACTCACCGACGCGGGCCGCCCCGTCCCGCCCCTCGTCCGCGGCGACTGGTCGGCGGAGTCCGGCTACCACGCCGGCCTCGAAATCGCCGCCCGCGAGGACTGCACCGCCGTCTTCGCCGCCAACGACCAGATGGCCCTCGGCCTGCTGCGCGCCCTGCACGAACGGGGCCGACGCGTTCCCGAGGACGTCAGCGTGGTCGGCTTCGACGACATCCCGGAGGCCGGCTCCTTCCTGCCCCCGCTGACCACCCTCCACCAGGACTTCGCCGAGGTCGGCCGGCTCTGCGTGCAGGCCGTCCTGCGCAAGATGCGCCGTGACAGCTTCCCGGGCGGCACGACCCTCGTACCGACCCGCCTGGTCCTGCGCGAGAGCACGGCACCACCGCCGGGCGCCGGACCCGGGGGGCCGCCGCCGGCCGGCGGCCCGGGGGAGGGCTGAGGCCGACCGGCCGGAGCGTGCCGTCCGCTGCCCGGCGGACCCGCGGCCCTGCCGCCCGCCTGCCGGGCGACCCCACTGCCCGCCGTCCGGCAGGTCCCGCCCATCACCGCCGGACCCGGCCGCTCACGCCGGGCCGGCTTCCTACACCAGGCCCAGCTCCAGGTCCCGTTCGCCCGCCGCCCGGGCCGCTGTGCGCCAGGCGACCGTGACGGCGGTGCGGGCGGCCGCCGTGCCGGTGCGGGCCTCCGCGGGAAGTCGCATCGGGGCGCCGACGTGGACGTGGCAGTGGGGGCGGCGCAGCGGTGCCGTGAGGGCGCCCGCCATCTGCTTGGCGGTCGAACCCGAGGAGATCCGCCGGGCGCCGACGTGGCCCACCGGCACCACCAGGGCGCCGGAGACCTGCGCGAGGCGGGCGAGTCCGGTGCGGAAGGCCTCCGGCGGGCCGGGCGCCGCGTCCCTGCGGTCCGGCAGCCCGCCCTCGCCGTAGAGCAGGACGTGCCGGCCGCCGGCGAGGGCCTCGGCGGCGGCGTCGAGGGCGTGCGCGGCGCGTGCGGAGCGGCGGTGGACGGGGATGTGCCCCTCGCGGGCCAGCACCCGGCCGAGCACCGGCACCCGCCAGAGCCCCGCGGTCGCCATCACCACGGGCTCCACGCCGAGCCCGCGCAGCGCGGCCAGCACGACCGCGGGGTCGGCCAGGGAGTCGTGGTTGGCGGCGAAGATGGTCCCCGCGGACAGGCGCATCCGCAGTTCACTGGTCACGGTGAGGCGTCCGAACAAGGGCACCAGGACGGAGGCGGCACGGGTGAGCACGGCGGGCCCTTTCCGGTCGGGGTCGGGTGGGTGAGCCCAGTCTGGTGGCGGCGCGGCGACCGCGCCTGAGTACGGCTACTCAGACACCCGTACGACTTCTGCGAGTTGAGCCGTGTCCACGGCCCGGTCCGGGGCATCCGCAGAACGACGGACCCGACCGGGCCGACACCGGCACCCACCCCCCGAAGGGACGGACCTCTTGCTGGCCATCATCGCGGCGGTGGCGTTCTTCATCGCCTTTCTGATCAACGCGGCGGAGATCTCCACCAACGACACCTTCACCTCCACCAACATCATGCTGCTCGGCCTGACCCTGCTCGCCCTCCACGTCGGCGGCATCGGCGCGGGCTGGTCGGCGCGCGGCCGCAGACGCTGAAGGCACCTTCGGTCGGGCCCGCCCCCGGACTCGGGGGCGGGCCCGTCGGCGTGTGCGCCGGGGGAGGCCCGGCGGGCGGACCGGCCGCGGTGCGGGCAGGGCGGCCCCGTGCGGCCCCACGTCTCCGTTTCCGGGACACCCCGCCGATCGGGGCAGGTTCGGCGGCGTTCCGATGGCCGGGCGGAACTCGGGGTAGGCGAGGAGACAACCCAGGAAAGGATCGCCATGACGACCTACGTGATCAGCGTCCCCGGCACCTTCACCACCGGCGTCGACGCGGACACCCGGGCCCGGATCGGCCGTTCCCTCAGGCCGACCGACCCGCACCGCACGCAGATGGGGAACACCGAGGACCTCGACGCCCTCTCCCTGAACGACGACGACACGTTCACCATCCGGCTGACCGTGGAGGCGGACAGCGCGCCCCACGCCGAGGAGAGCGCGCGGCTGCTCGCGCAGTCGGCGTTGCGCGAGTCCGGCCTGGACGAGGGCGACGCCCCGCTGGGCCCGGCGGCGGTCACGGGCATCGACTCCGACATCTGAGCCCCGCCCCACCCCGCGCGGGTGCGGGCCGGAGGGGACTTCCGGAAGGCCTGCCGCGCGGGGACGCCGGGAACCGGTTTCCCGAACGTCTGCCGCGAGCCGTACCGGGCACACGCAGGAACCAGGACACAACCACAGGGAGGACAGCGTGAGCGAATACCGAGGGCACAGCGTCCCGACCGCCGGGCACACGCCCGACGACGACCTGACCGGCTACCAGCTGGACGCCACGGACGGCCACGCGGGCAAGGTCAGCAAGTACTCCGCCGACCTCGGCCCGCAGTTCCTGGTCGTGCGCACCGGCGTCTGGTTCCTCGGCAAGGACGTGGTGCTCCCGGCGGACGCCGTCATGGGCATCGACCACAAGGCGCGCATCGTGCAGGTCTCCCGGACCAAGGACGAGGTGCGGTCGGCGCCCGTCTTCGACGCGGACACGTACCTGGGCGACCCCCGCCACCGCGACCAGCTCGGAGGACGGCACGGTTCGGGACACTGACCCGCGGCACGCGGCCGCGGGCCGGGCCCTCTCGCGGACCGGCCCCCTGACGAGGAAAGATGGGACGGCGAGCGACGGATCAACCCAAGCGGAGGAACGGACCATGCAGCACGAACGAGCGGGTCGGCCGGCCGGCCCCGAGGACCTCGTCGACGTGGCTCGGCTGGTCACCGCGTACTACGCGCTGCACCCCGACCCCGCCGACCCGGCGCAGCGGGTGGCCTTCGGCACGTCCGGGCACCGCGGCTCCTCCCTGAACACGGCGTTCAACGAGGACCACATCGCCGCGACGAGCCAGGCCATCTGCGAGTACCGCACCGCGCAGGGCACCGACGGCCCCCTCTTCCTGGGCGCCGACAGCCACGCCCTGTCCGAGCCCGCCCGGGTCACCGCCCTCGAGGTGTTCGCCGCCAACGACGTGACGGTGCTCATCGACGCCGCCGACGGCTACACGCCCACCCCGGCCGTCTCGCACGCCATCCTCACCCACAACCGGGGCCGTACGGAGGGCCTCGCGGACGGCGTGGTCGTCACCCCTTCGCACAACCCGCCGGGTGACGGCGGCTTCAAGTACAACCCGCCCAGCGGCGGCCCGGCCGGCTCGGACGCGACCTCCTGGATCCAGGACCGCGCCAACGAGATCATCACGGCCGGCCTGAAGGACGTACGCCGCGTCCCCTACCGCCGGGCGCTCGCCGCCCCCGGCACCGGCCGCCACGACTTCCTCGGCGCGTACGTCGCCGACCTGCCGGCCGTCCTGGACCTGGACGCGATCCGTGCCGCGGGCGTCCGCATCGGCGCCGACCCGCTCGGCGGGGCCTCCGTCGCCTACTGGGGCCGGATCGCCGAGGAGCACCGGCTCGACCTGACCGTGGTCAACCCGCTCACCGATCCCACCTGGCGGTTCATGACGCTGGACTGGGACGGCAAGATCCGCATGGACTGCTCGTCGCCGTACGCGATGGCCTCGCTCATCGACCAGCGCGACCGGTTCCACATCGCCACCGGCAACGACGCCGACGCCGACCGGCACGGCATCGTCACGCCGGACGCGGGCCTGATGAACCCCAACCACTACCTGGCCGCCGCCATCGCCTACCTCTACGCCCACCGCGAGCAGTGGCCCGAGCACACCGGGATCGGCAAGACCCTGGTGTCCTCCTCCATGATCGACCGGGTGGCCGCCGATCTCGGCCGCCGTCTCGTCGAGGTGCCCGTCGGCTTCAAGTGGTTCGTGGACGGCCTGGCCGACGGCTCGCTCGGCTTCGGCGGGGAGGAGTCGGCCGGCGCGTCCTTCCTGCGCCGCGACGGCTCGGTGTGGACCACCGACAAGGACGGCATCATCCTGGCGCTGCTCGCCTCCGAGATCACCGCCGTCACCGGGAAGACCCCCTCGGAGCGCTACGCGGCCCTGACGGCCCGCTTCGGCGAGCCCGCCTACGCCCGGATCGACGCCCCCGCGACCCGCGAGGAGAAGGCGCTGCTCGCCAAGCTCTCGCCCGCGCAGGTCACCGCGGACACGCTGGCCGGAGAGCCGGTCACCGGCATCCTCACCGAGGCGCCCGGCAACGGCGCGGCCGTCGGGGGCATCAAGGTGACCACCGAGAACGCCTGGTTCGCCGCCCGCCCCTCCGGCACGGAGGACGTGTACAAGATCTACGGCGAGTCGTTCCTGGGCCCCGACCATCTCCGCCGGGTGCAGGAGGAGGCCAAGGACGTGGTGATGACGGCCCTCGGCGGCTGACGCACACGCCGTGCCGGCCCGCGGCCCGGGCGACGGTGAAGCGGAACGCTCCGTCGCCCGGGCCCACGGCGTCAGCCACAGGTGCGGGTCCTCCCGCACCGGCGGCAGCGCCACGTACGCGCAGCCGGGGCGGCGGCCGTGTGCTCCCGGACAGCCCGCCCCGGCTCGACGCTCCCGACCGCCGACCTGTCGGTATCATCCAATAAACGTAAAAGGCGAGTTTCGCCCCGAAGGGGCTACCGTCCTCTCCGGAGGGAGCCATGGCCCGCAAGCGCCCGACGGACGACGGCGACGAGCTGCTGGCCAGGCTCGGTTCGCTCACCGCCCAGGCGCGCGAACGCGCGGAGCTGCAACGCTCCCGTGTCGAACTCGCCATCGCCCTCCAGCGCGGCATGCTCCCCAGGGACCTGCCCACCGCACGCGGCTACCGGCTCGCCGTCCGGTACGCGCCCGCCTACCACGGCCTCAACGTGGGCGGTGACTGGTACGACGCCTTCCGGATGGCCGACGGCCGTATCGGCCTGTCCATCGGCGACGTCCAGGGCCACAACATCGAGGCGACCGCCTTCATGGGCCAGGTCCGCGTCGGCCTGCGCGCCCTCGCCTCCGTCACCGGCGAGCCCGGCGAACTCCTCGCCGCCACCAACGACCTGCTGCTCTCCCTCGGCGGCCACCTCTTCGCCACCTGCACCTTCATGCGTCTCGACCCGGCGACGGGCGTGCTGGAGAGCGCCCGCGCCGGTCACATCCCGTGCGTGTGGGCCACGGCGGACGGCAGGTCCGGCATCGTCGAGGACGAGGGCGGCCCGCCCCTCGGCGTCCTGGCGGGGATGACGTACCCGGTCACCCGCTACCGGCTCACCCGGGGCGGGGTGTTCGTCCTGCTCACCGACGGCGTCGTGGAGGGGCCCTCGATGAGCGTCGACGAGGGCCTGGACCAGGTCGTGCGGCTCGCGGGTGTCGCCGCCGGCGCCGGCCTGGACGCCCCTGCCCTCGCCACCGCCGTGATGAGGGGCGCCGAGCGCGTCGGGCACGAGGACGACGCCGCCGTCCTGGTCGTCGGACGCGACGGAGCGGACGGCGACGAACACGGAGCGGAGGACGAACGGGGACGGCGCGTTCAGCCATAGGGCCGGTCCCCGCGCCTCCCGCCTCGCCGTGGGCGCGGGCCCGGTGTCTGATGGCTGCTGTGGTGGGAACCAGCGATCTGCGCCGGCCGGCCGTCCTCGCCGCCGAGACGGCGGCGGTCGCGGCCTGCTACTACGCGGCCGGAAAGCTGGGCCTGCTGCGGCAGCTCGTCGTCGAGGGCGCGATCTTCACCCCCATCTGGCCGCCCTCGGGCGTCGCCGTCGCCTGCCTGCTGATCCTCGGACTGCGCTGCTGGGCCGGCATCACGCTCGGTGCGCTGCTCGTCATCCTGTCGCTCACCTCGCCCGACCCCGCCATCGTCTTCAACCTGGCGGGCAACACCGCCGCCCCCGTCTGCGCCTACCTGATGCTGCGCAGGGTGGGCTTCCGCAACGACCTCTCCCGCTTGCGCGACGGTCTCGCCCTGGTGTTCCTCGGGGCGCTGACCGCGATGCTGATCAGCTCGACCGCGGGCGTCGGGGTCCTCGTGCTCACCGACCAGCTGCCCGCGCACGCCTTCTGGTCCGTCTGGCTGGCCTGGTGGGTCGGGGACGCGATGGGCGTCCTCATCGTCACACCCGTCCTGCTCATCGTGCACACCGTCCGCCGGCCACCGCCCCTGACCCGCTGGAAGGAGGCCACGGGCCTGGCCGTCATCGCCCTCGTGGTGATCCCCCTGGCCACCAACAGCTCCGTCAGTCTGCTCTTCCTCGTCTACCCGCTGCTGATCTGGGCGGCCCTGCGCTTCCAGCTCGCCGGCAGCATGCTGTGCGCCCTGGTCACCTCGGTCCTCGCCACCGTCGCGGCCACCGACGGCGTCGGCCCCTTCGCCCACCTGACGCGGACGGAGGTCATGGGCAAACTCCAGGCCTTCAACGGCACCATGGCGCTGACCGCCCTGCTGCTCTCGGCCGTCATCACCGAACAGCGCAACACCCGCCGCTCGGTGGAGCGGGCCTGCCAGGAACTGGTCGAGGTGCTGGAACACCTCACGGCGGGCGACGCGCCGTACGGCCGGCTCCAGAAGGGGACGGAGGACGATCCGCCCCGCGAACCCTAGGGGACCCCGGCGGCCCCGCGACCGAGGGAGCCCCCTGCTGGACGGCGACGGCGACGGCGCCGGGGCCGGGGCCGGGGCGACCGGGCTCGGCGGCGAGCTCCGGTCCGGCCCGACGGGCCCGCCGTTCGGCCGGCTCGCCGCCCGCACCGGCCCGCGGGGCGCGGACTTCCCGGTGATCGACGTCACCACCACCGAGGGCGGGATGCCGCAGACCAGGGGCGTCTCCCGGGCCCCGGGCCGGCCGCGACGGGCCCCGGCCGGGGCATGGCATGATCGTGCGCATGCGTGAACGAGTGGTGGCCGCGTGCGACGGGGCCTCGAAGGGAAACCCCGGTCCGGCGGCCTGGGCCTGGGTGATCTCCGACGACTCCGAGGCCCCGGCCCGCTGGGCGGCGGGCCCGCTCGGCAAGGCCACCAACAACGTCGCCGAACTCACCGCCCTGGAACGCCTGCTGGCCGCGGTCGACCCCGACGTACCGCTGGAGATCCGCATGGACTCGCAGTACGCCATGAAGGCCGTCACCACGTGGCTGCCCGGCTGGAAGCGCAACGGCTGGAAGACCGCCGCGGGCAAGCCGGTCGCCAACCAGGACCTGGTCGTGCGCATCGACGAACTGCTCGACGGCCGCACGGTCGACTTCCGTTACGTGCCCGCCCACCAGGTGGACGGTGACAAGCTGAACGACTTCGCGGACCGGGCCGCCAGCCAGGCGGCGATCGTCCAGGAGCCGGCGGGCAGCGCCCTCGGTTCGCCCGAGCCGCCTCCCGCCCCCGACGTCCCGGCGAAGTCCGGCGCACGCCGCAAGGCCGCCGGGGGCACATCGCCCCGGCGGCCCAGCGGTTCGTCCGCCCGCACGATCAAAGCCAAGTTCCCCGGCCGCTGCGCGTGCGGGCGGTCCTACGCGGCGGGGGAACCGATCGCCAAGAACGATCAGGGCTGGGGCCACCCGGACTGCCGCACGGCGGCCGCCGGGTGACCGTGGCGGCACCGGTCAGACGACCGCGCCGCGCCAGCCGCCGGTCTCGAGACCGCGCTCCTCGATGAACTCCTTGAAGCGCTTGAGGTCACCCTTGGTCTGCCGCTTCACGAAGCCGAGCTTGTCGCCGACGGTCTCGGCGAGACCCTCGGGTTCGAAGTCCAGCTGCAGCATGACCTTCGTGTGGTCGTCGTCGAGGCGGTGGAAGGTCACCACGCCGGCCTGCCGGGCCTGCCCGGCCACCGTCGTCCAGGCGACCCGCTCGTCCGGGATCTGCTCGGTGATCTCGGCGTCGAACTCACGGTGCACGCCGTTCACGGCCGTGACCCAGTGGGTGAGCGTGTCGGTGCGCTGTTCGACGCGCTCCACCCCGCCCATGAATTCCGGGAACGTCTCGAACTGCGTCCACTGGTTGTAGGCCGTGTGCACCGGGACACTGACCTCGATGGATTCCTCGACCTGCGTCACGGTCGTCTCCTCCTCGCTCTCGTCGGGTACGTGGCGCTCGGGTACCCGTGACCCCGGTGGCCAATCCGGCCGCGGTCAGGCGGAGTCGAAGGCGTAGTGAGGGGTGTGGTCGAGCAGGTCCGCCGGCGTGGTGTCGTTCCACGGCTTCATGGTCTCGTGCAGGTCCACCACGTCCGGCGTCCCCGCCGCCGGGACGTACCCCGCCCCCGGGTGCCTGCGCTGCCACGTGGCCCACAGTTTGTCGATGTAGGCGTGGTGCAGCCAGAACACCGGGTCGTTGGGGGAGACCCCGGTGGCCATCTGGCCGCCCACCCAGACGTGCACCCGGTTGTGCAGGTTCACGCCCCGCCACCCCTCCAGATGGTTGCGGAAGCCGTCCGAGCCGCTGTTCCAGGGCGCCATGTCGTACGTCGGCATCGCGAGCACCGAGTCGACCTCGGCCCGCGTCGGCAGCTCGCGCACCCCCGCACCCAGCGCGCGCCGCAGATAGCTCCGCCCGTCGATCCGCACCCCGATGGGCCAGTTGCCGCCGGACGTGGCGAACGGGCCGTCCATCACCCGCCCGTCCAGGCTGCGTCCGGTGCCGCCGAGGAAGTCCGGCGCCCACAGCGAGGAACGCGTCGAGCGGTCGGCGGACCAGTCCCAGTACGGCAGTGCCACCGACGCGTCCACGGACTGGAGCGCCCGCTCGAACTCCAGCAGGAATCTGCGGTGCCAGGGCAGGAAGGACGGTGAACGGTGGCCGGTGCGCTCGCCGTTGTCGGTGTCGCCGACGATGAACGCGTTGTGCGTGGTGACGAAGGCGTCGTAGCGGCCGCTGCGCTTGAGTTCGAGGACGGCGGCGACGAAGCGGCGCTTCTCGTCGGCGGTCAGGGAGGCCTGGTTCTTGCGGACGGTCATCTGCGTGGTGCTCCAAGTGTGCTTGCGGGAAGGTCAGTCGGTCGGGAACGGCAGCAGCCGGGCGCCCTGCAGCTCGTCGACCGCGGCGCGGGCGGCGGCCCGTGGCGTGGGCACCGGGTCGTAGTGGCTGACCACGCTGATCCAGCTGCCGTCGGCGTTGCGCATGACGTGCAGTTCCACGCCGTCGACGAACACCGCGTAGCCGCCGCCGTGGTGACCGCCGCCGGTGGTCGGCCGGCCCTGTATCCGGCGCCCCTTGTAGACCTCGTCGAAGGCGGCGGGGGAGGCGGGGGAGGTCGCGGAGGTGGGGGAGCCGGGCGAGTTCGCGTGGTGATCGCCCGGGGCGGCGTTCGCCGCGCTCGCGGCGGCTGTGCCGACGGCGCCGGCGGCCGCGGCGAGGGCGGCCGCGGTGGTGAGCGCGCGACGACGGCTGAGTTCCGGCATGCGGGACCTCCTGGGGTGCGTTCGGTTGACGACCCCGCATGCCTATCGGCCGACCGGAGAACGGGAGAAATCCCTCAGGACGGGTTGGCTCCGATCCGGACAATCGATAACAAGCCGTGCAATCTTCAATGAAGATGATCTTGCTGTCGGCCGGCTGCCGCGCCCCCCGGAACGGGCAATTCCTTTCCTCGGGAGGGGCCCTTCCGGTGATCCTTCGCGCGCGACCGCTCCGCCGGTGGTGTGGCTCACGCGGAGAAAGTGACGGAATCGCGAAGAAGACCCCACCGTGACCGACCGCGGTGACTGCTACTGTGCGTCGTCGATCGACCACTTTTCGTCATTCCTGGGGGTGTGCGTGAAGGTCGCCTGCGTCGGCGGCGGGCCCGCCGGCCTGTACCTCGCCATCCTGCTCAAGCGGCAGGACCCGTCCCACGACGTCACCGTCCACGAACGCGACCCGGAAGGCTCGACCTACGGCTGGGGCGTCACCTACTGGCGAGGACTCCTCGACCAACTCCACGCCCGCGACCCCGAGTCGGCACGCGCCGTCGAGGAGAACTCCGTCCGCTGGAACCAGGGCGTCGCCCACGTACGGGACCTGGTGACCCGTCAGCCCGGCGACGAGGGTCACGGCATCGGCCGCCACAAGCTCCTGGAGATCCTCGCCGCCCGCGCCCGCGCACTCGGCGTACACCTGGAGTTCGAGCGCGAGATCACGCCCGACACCCTGCCCGAGGCGGATCTGGTCGTCGCGGCCGACGGCGTGCACAGCGCCCTGCGCACCCGTCACGCCCAGCACTTCGGCGCCCGGCTGACGACCGGCCGCAACCCGTACGTCTGGCTCGGCACCACCAAGGTCTTCGACTCCTTCACCTTCGCCTTCGTGGAGACCGACCACGGCTGGATCTGGTGCTACGGCTATCCGTTCAGCTCCGAACGGAGCACCTGCGTCATCGAGTGCTCCCCCGCGACCTGGACCGGCCTCGGCCTGCACCGGGCGGAGGACGCCGGCGGCACGGCACGGCTGGAGAAGCTGTTCGCGCACATCCTCGACGGCCACCCCCTGATCGGCCGCGCCTGCGGCGACGGCGGCGCCGCCTGGCTGACCTTCCGCACCCTGACCAACCGCACCTGGCACCGGGACAACGTCGTCCTGCTCGGCGACGCCGCCCACACCACCCACTACTCCATCGGCGCCGGCACCACCCTCGCCCTGGAGGACGCCTTCGCGCTCGCCGACGCCCTGCGCGACAGCCCCGGCCTCCCGCAGGCCCTCACCCGCTACGAGCGCGACCGCACCGAGGCCCTGCTGACCCCGCAGAGCGCCGCCCGGCACAGCGCCCAGTGGTACGAGAACCTCGACCGCTACATCGACCTGCCCCCGGAGCGGATGTTCGCCCTGCTCGGGCAGCGCCACTCGCCCCTGCTGCCCTACGTCCCGCCCCAGTTGTACTACCGGCTCGACAAGGCCGCCGGGCAGCTGGAAGCCCTGCGCCGCCTCAAGCGCTGGCTCGGCCCCCGGCTCGCCAGGACCGCGCAGAGCAGGACCCCGGCCGCCCGGAAGCAGCCCCACGGCACCCCGCGCTGAGCACGGCCCCACCGAGAAGACCGCCGACCGCCACGGCCCGGCGGTCCGGGCACCCCCACCGTCCGGCCCGCGCCGACGGACGAACCGCAGGTGACAGACCGGACCGGCCGGTTCCGCACCCGGCCGTCACGGATGACAGACTGCCCCCATGGACGAGCGCGAATTCGGCAGGTCTGGTCAGCACGCATCCGTCATCGGTCTCGGCACCTGGCAACTGGGCGCCGACTGGGGTGACGTCGACGACAAGGAGGCCCTGGCGGTACTGGAAGCGGCCGCCGAGTCGGGCGTCACCTTCTTCGACACCGCCGACGTGTACGGCGACGGCCGCAGCGAGCAGACCATCGCCGCCTTCCTGAGCGGACGGCCCGACCTGCACGTGCTGGTCGCCACCAAGATGGGCCGCCGCGTCGACCAGATCCCCGAGAACTACGTCCTCGACAACTTCCGCGCCTGGAACGACCGCTCCCGCCGCAACCTCGGCGTCGACCGCATCGACCTGGTGCAGCTGCACTGCCCGCCCACCCTCGTGTACTCCAGGGACGAGGTCTTCGACGCCCTCGACACCCTGGTGGAGGAGGAGCGCATCGCCCACTACGGCGTCAGCGTGGAGACCTGCGCCGAGGCCCTCACGGCGATCGCCCGGCCCGGCGTGGCCAGCGTGCAGATCATCCTCAATCCGTTCCGCATGAAGCCGCTGCGCGAGGTGCTCCCCGCCGCCCGCGAAGCCGGCGTCGGCGTCATCGCCCGCGTGCCGCTCGCCTCCGGCCTGCTGTCCGGCAAGTACACCAAGGACACCGTCTTCCCGGCGAACGACCACCGCACCTACAACCGGCACGGCGAGTCCTTCGACCAGGGCGAGACCTTCTCCGGAGTCGACTACGCCACCGGCGTCGAGGCCGCCGCCGAGTTCGCCGCCCTCGCCCCCGAGGGGTACACCCCGGCCCAGCTCGCGCTGCGCTGGATCGTCCGGCAGCCCGGCGTGACCACGGTGATCCCGGGCGCCCGCTCCCCCGAACAGGCCCGCGCCAACGCGGCCGCCGCCCGCCTGCCCGAGCTGTCCGAGGAGACCCTGACGGCGATCCGGGACCTGTACGAGCGGCGGATCGAACAGCAGGTCGAGGGCCGCTGGTAGTCGGCACCGCGACCGGGGCGGAGGAAAACGCCGATCAGCGGGTACTCGCCGGGAGAACATCTACTCGAACCGGGGAGGACACGTGAGCACCGCAGTGGGGGACGAGCGTCGCAGAGGTCGTGACGAGACCGAGGAGGAGAGAGCCGACCGGAAGTGGGGCGAGCTGATCCAGGAGGTCCGCGTCGCCCAGACGGGCGTGCAGATCCTCTTCGGTTTCCTGCTCACGGTCGTCTTCACCCCGCGCTACGCGAGCCTCGGGGACACCGAACACGCGATCTACATCGTGACGGTCGTCCTGGGCGCCTGCGCGACGGGCGCCCTGATAGGCCCGGTCTCCCTGCACCGCCTGGTCTCCGGGCGGCGGGTGAAGCCCGAGGCGGTCACCTGGGCCTCCCGGATGACCTTCATCGGCCTGGTGCTGCTGCTGGCCACGATGACCTCCGCCCTGCTGCTGATCCTGCGGGTGGCGACCCACGACGCCTACGTGCCCTACCTGGTCACCGCGGTGGTCGCGTGGTACCTGCTGTTCTGGTTCGGCGTCCCGATGTGGACCCGGCACCGCTACACCTCCCGCTGAGAGGCCTTCCGGACGGCGGCACGGGCGAGCCGGGAGCACGACCGCCCGTACCGCCGTCCGCCGTCCGGCATCCGTGCTCAGTCCGCGGCGCGGGCCCCGCGCAGGGCCGCGATGCAACCGCCGATCGCCTGCTGGAGCTCCTCCAGCTGCCGCACCATGTCGTCCTCGTAGAAATCCTGCGCGTCGTCGAAGGTCAGCTCCTCGAACACCTTCGTCGCCCTCTGCAGGCCGCTGTAGAACTTCGTCCGACGCTCCCGCACCCGCAGCTCGGGGTCGGCCTCGACGGCCTCCACGACGAGGGTCTTCAGCGTGTCGTACGCCTCCGTCGCCCACTCGCCGGCGTTCTCGCCCTCGTCCAGCTCGTCGAGCAGCGACAGATGGCGCTCGGCCTCCT
The DNA here is from genome assembly GCF_040682975.1 of Streptomyces sp. NPDC051051. NCBI lineage: Bacteria > Bacillati > Actinomycetota > Actinomycetes > Kitasatosporales > Streptomycetaceae > Streptomyces > Streptomyces sp. NPDC051051. The sequence continues at coordinate 63,493 of NZ_JBFBCB010000002.1, read as the reverse complement.
GGCGCAGGTCGGCGGGCGCGTCCACGGTCTGCCCGGCGGGCGTCCTGATCTGCCCGGACTCGGCGATCTGACGGACGTAGCCGATCCGGTCGGCGGAGCGGCTCTCGCTGGCGACGGCCTTCTTCAGGTCGTCGGTGCGCACCACGTCCCGCGCCAGCTCGGTCTGCAGCTCCGGGTCCTCCCTGATGCGGTCCAGGAGCGCGGCACGGGCCGCCCGCGCGGTCGACGGGTCGGCGAGGATCGCGGCGCGCAGTGCCGTCGGGTTCTCGGCCACCTCCAACGCCTTCGTCGGCCGGATGCCCGCGGCCTCCGCGGCCTCCGCGATCGCGGTGCCGCGCTCGGAGGAGGCGCTGGACCGGGACACGTAGTAGGCCGGCCACACGTCGGCGTCCGGCAGTTCGACCTCCTGCCCCGGCGCCAGCTCCTCGAAGTGCGGGACGAGACCGTCGTCGGCGGCGCGGTCCCAGGCCTTGTAATGGCGCATGACGCGCTCCGCGGAGCAGCCGGCCAGTTCGGCGAACTCCCTCGCCGACACCTTCGGCGTCTCCTGCGCGCTCTGCCCGCCCGGCCGGACGCTGCGCGCCACCATCAACCCGAAGGCCCACCCACCGGTCCGCGCGTACCTGCCGAACTCGCGGGCGTCGCGCGCCACGAGGTCGGACGGCGGCGCGGGGGACGCCGCCTCGGCGGCCGTCTCGGACGGGTCGATCGCTACGGTCACGGATGACTCTCCTGTGCAGACTGCGGCAACGCACGCCCCCGGGACGAGGACGCGCAGACCGGCAGCCTAGGACAGTCACCGGCGCCGCCCGCGCCCGTCACGCCGGTGGTGGACCGGGCGGACGGGCCGGGCGGGCAGGTCGCGGCGCGGGATCAGGCGAACGCCTCGCGCAGCGCCGGCAGCAGTGTCTTCTCCGACCAGTCCAGATACGTCGACTGCGCGTCACCCCCGATCTGCACCAGGGCGACCTCGGTGAACCCGGCCTCCGCGTAGGGGCGGACCGCTTCGACGAAGGCGTCCGGGTCGTCGCCGCAGGGGATCGACGCGGCCACGTCGTCCGGGGTGACGAACTGGGTCGCCGCCTCGAAGGAGTCCGGGTGCGGCAGCTCGGAGTTCACCTTCCAGCCGCTGCCGAACCAGCGGAACTGGGCGTGCGCCCGCTTCACCGCCGTGTCCCGGTCGGGGTCGTAGGAGACCGGCAGCTGGCCCACGCGCGGCTTGCCCGAACCGCCGTGCCGGTCGAAGGCCTCCAGCAGCCCCGGCTTCGGTTCGGTGGCGATCACCAGGTCGGCGAGGCGGCCCGCGAGCGCGCACGACTGCTCCCCGGAGACCGCGATGCCGATCTCCGGCGGCTGGTCGGGCAGGTCCCACAGGCGGGCCGAGTCGACGTCGAAGTGCGTGCCGTGACGCGTCACGTGGCCGCCCTCGAAGAGCGCGCGGATGATCTCCACGGCCTCCTCGAGCATCTCGTGCCGCACGTTCACGGGCGGCCAGCCGCCGCCCACCACGTGCTCGTTGAGGTTCTCCCCGGAGCCCAGCCCCAGCCGGAAGCGGCCCTCGGACAGCAGCTGCATCGTGGCCGCCTTCTGCGCCACGATCGCCGGGTGGTAGCGGACCGTGGGACAGGTCACGTAGGTCATCAGCGGGATGCGGGAGGTGGCCTGGGCGGCGGCGCCCAGCACGCTCCACGCGTACGGCGAGTGTCCCTGCGACCGCAGCCACGGGAAGTAGTGGTCCGAGGTCACCGAGAAGTCGAAGCCGGCCTCCTCGGCCCGCACCACATGGCCGACCAGTTCACGGGGGCCGGCCTGCTCGGTCATCATCGTGTATCCGATTCGCACCATGGGGGCCGGGTCCCCCGGCGGGCGGGGGAGGAAACGGGCCGCGGGCGGGACGGGAAATCCCCCCGGTGCCCGCCCGGCGCACGGGGAAGGATGCGGGCATGAGCGCCCGTCCACTGCCTTCCAGCACCCCGTCCGCCCAGGGCGTCGACGCCTCGGGCGTCCTCGCCTTCCTCGACGCCGTCGAGGCGGCCGAGGCCATCGAGCCGCACAGCCTCATGGTCCTGCGGCACGGCCGTGTCGTCGCCGCCGGCTGGTGGGCGCCGTACGCGCCCGACCGCCTCCACCTGCTGTACTCGCTGAGCAAGAGTTTCACCTCCACGGCCGCCGGGTTCGCCGTGGCCGAGGGTCTGATCGGGCTCGACGACCCGGTGATCTCGTACTTCCCCGAGTTCGACGCCGACATCACCGACCCCCGCAGCCGCGCGATGCGGGTACGGCACGTGGCGTCGATGGCGAGCGGGCACGGGGCCGAGACCCTGGACCGGGCCCGCGCCCTCGACCGCGAGGACCTCGTCCGCGGCTTCCTGCTGCTGCCGCCGGACCGCGATCCCGGCACGGTCTTCGCCTACAACCAGCCCGCCACCTACACCCTCGCCGCGATCCTCCAGCGCGTCACCGGCCAGTCGCTCACCGCCTATCTGCGGCCCCGGCTGCTGGACCCGCTCGGCTTCGGCGAGGTCGCCTGGCTGACCGACCGGACGGGCCGCGAGCTGGGATTCAGCGGCCTGCACGGCACCACCGACGCGATCGCCAGACTGGGTCAGCTGTACCTGGGCGAGGGCCGCTGGGAGGGGCGGCGGCTGCTGTCGCCCGAGTGGATCGCCGAGGCGACCCGCGAGCACGTACCGACCGCGGGAGCCATGGGCGACGCCGACCGGCAGGACTGGGACCGCGGGTACGGCTTCCAGTTCTGGCGGTCCCGGCACGGCTACCGCGGCGACGGAGCCTACGGCCAGTTCTGCCTCGTCCTGCCCGAGCACGACGCCGTCGTCGCCACCACCGCGGCGACCCCCGACATGCAGGGCCTGCTCGACCTCGTCTGGGAACATCTCCTGCCGGCGTTCCGCCCGGCCCCGCTGCCCGGCCCCCGGGACGCCGACACGGCACTCGCCGACCGTCTCACCCGCCTCGCCCTTCCGCCCGCCCCCGGGAAGCCCGCGCCGCCGGAACGCCCGCGGGAGTGGCGGGGCGCCGCCTTCACCCCGTACGGCGGTGTCTGCGCCGACCGGCCGAGCCTCACCGGTGTCACCGTCACGGCGGACGGCGACGGCTGGACGCTGGTCCTCGCCGAGGGCGACGACCGCCTGACGGCGCGCCTGGGCACCGGCGCCTGGACCGTGACCGGGGAACCCCTGCCCCTCGCGGCGAGCGGCGGCTGGAGCGACGGCGACACCCTCACCGCGGACCTCGTCCTCCTGGAGACACCCCACCGGCTCCGGGTGACCTGCACCCTCCCGGACGGCACCTTCACCGCCCGCTGGGCCACCCAGCCGCTGCACGGCGGCCCGCTGCGCAGGATGCGCGCGCCGCGCGGCCCGGTCCCGTCCGAGGGAACCTAGGGTCTTTCGTCCGGATCGGGGCGGATCAGAACGGATCGCGCCGGATCAGGCCGGGCCGGGTCGGAAGGTCGTGAGGAAGGCGTCCAGGGCCCGCCGGTTGGCGGTGGTGTCCCAGTCGGCGGCGGGGGTCGTCCAGCGCAGGGAGAAGCCGCGGTGGCCGCCGAGCAGGAAACCGCGGCCGAAGGTGCGCACCCGGGTGCCGTCGACGTCGACGAGCCATTCCATGTCGGCCGCCTCGTAACCCTGGTACGTCGTCGCCTCGATCGCCCCGATGCGCTCGAACCCGTCCACCCCGCGCAGCCCCGGCTCCACGTCCTCGCGCCAGACGGCCACCGGGTCCGGGCCGACCCGCTCGCTGTAGGTGACCGCGAGGGTGCGCGGGTCGCCCTCGGCGCCGAAGGTGACGCGGTAGGCGAGGTCCCCGGAGCGCGCGGTGCCCAGCCGGGTCCAGCCCTCGGGGAGGGCGACGGAGAAGCCCTCGGGCGCCCGGAGGACCCGGAAGCCGGCCGGCGGGGTCCCGGCGGTGGCCGACGGGGAGGCGGCCGTGGGGCTCGGGGCCGGGCCGGTGCTCGCGTCCGGGGAGGTCGCGGGCGGCGAGGAGGGGGCCGACGGGCTGGGGCCCGGCGCCGGCGCACCGGTGACTCTGTCGGCGCCGTCCTCGCCGGGCGGGGCGCCGGGCGAGGACGGACGGGACTGCGCGCTGTCCGACGCCGTCTGTTCGATGCCGGGCAACCGGCCCGTCGCGGCCAGCGCGGCGACCGTCACCGTGACCACGGCCAGCGCGGTCCCCGCAGCCATCGTCCGCCCGCTCCACCGCGGACCGGCGACCCGCGCGACGGCGTACGCCCTCCGCAGCCGGGGCGCGGGCACGGCGTGTGTGTCCTCCTCCAGGGCGCGGACGAGGTTCTGGCGTGCCGTCGGCCGGGTCGTCCGCTCCCGTGAGTCCTTGCGCAGCAGGCCCTGGACGGCGGGTCCGAGCGCACCGGACCGCAGGGGGGTGCGCAGCGGCAGCCGGTCCACGCCCTTCAGCGTGGCCTCCGGCCGGTCCCGGTCCCGGTAGGGCGGACGGCCCTCGACGACCGTGTAGAGGATCGCGCCCACCGCCCACAGATCGGCCGCCGGCCCGATGCGCTCGTCGCGTGCCTGCTCGGGGGAGGCGTACGCCGGGGCCGCGAGCCGGGGGGCGAGGGTCGCGCCCGCGAGGCCGAAGCCGGTGACGACGACCGGGCCGCGCGCCCGCACGAACACCTGACCGGGGCTCAGTTCGCCGTGGGTGATGCCCTCACCGTGGGCCGCCTCCAGCACGTCGAGCAGTTCCAGCCCGATCCGGGCGGCGCGGGCGGGCCGGAACACGCGCCGCTGCTCGATCAGTTGGCCGAGGGGGAGGCCGTCGATCCACTCGGTCACGGTCCACAGGGACCCCGCCTCCACGAGGGCGTCGAGGACGGTGGCGACCCGGCCGGGGCACACCCGGGCCATCGTCTCGGACATCCGCACCACGCGCTCGGCGGCCCGGTGCGCGTCCTCCTCGGCGAGGTCGGCGGGCAGTCCGATCCGGGTGACCAGACACGGCCGGGAACCCGCCGGCCCGTCGGCGTACTCGCCGTACCAGCTGACGCGGTTCGTCTCGCGGTGGACGACGCCGAGGAGCCGGTACCGACCGGCGACCAACTCGTGCGTGGAGACGTGCGCCTTGACCATGGTCATCCCTCGCTGAACCCCGGCTGCTCACCTTTCCCAGTGGTACGGCGGCCGAGAGGGTGCGCGTTCAAGAGCGGAGCGACTCGGGCGGGATTTCTGTCTTTCGGTCAAAAACGGCGCGCGCCCGTGCGGGGAAAGGACATGACTTCGAGCGGTCCGGCCGTCCGACCAGCGGTGAACCCGCGCCGGCCGCCCGGGGAAACGCCCGCGTCGGATGCCTGCGGAAACGCCCGCGCCGGGTGCCCGCGGAAACGCCCGCGGCGGCCGGAAACACCGCGGCGGCCGTCGGCCCTTTCCCGGAAGAGGGCCGCCGCGGACGTCTCCCGGTCTCAGCGCAGGCCGAAGCGCCCGACCCAGGACGCCATGTCCGCGGCCGACGCGTTGCCCCCGCAGACCACCAGTCCCAGCCGGGCGTCGGGGCCCACCCGCTCCACGACCCGCCGGGCGGCCGGCAGCAGACATCCGGCGGCCGGCTCGGTCCACACCTTCGCGTGCTCGGCCAGCTCCAGACAGCCCCGCACGGCCTCCCGGTCCGGCACCACGAGCACCTCGCCGACCAGCGCCGAGACATGCTCGTACGTCAGCGGCGCGACGGTCGGCGCGCTCAGCGTGGTGGAGATGGACGACACCTCCACCGGCACCGGACCGCCGGCCTTCAGCGCCTCCGCCATCGCCTCCGCGCCCTCGGTCTCCACACCCCAGATCCGCACCCCCGGCCGCAGTGCCCGCAGGGCCGCGGCGACACCGGAGATCAGCCCGCCGCCCCCGACGCTGACCAGGACGTCCGTCAGCTCGTCGGCGTCCCGCGCGAGCTCCAGGCCGACGGTGCCCTGACCGGCGACCACCACCGGGTCGTCGAACGGGTGGACCAGGGTCAGCCCCTCGTCCCGCAGGTCGTTCACGAGCGAGAAGGCGCTGCCCATCCCGTCCGTCAGCCGTACCGACGCGCCCGCCTCCTCGACGATCTCGACGGCCCGGGCCGGCGCCGAACGCGGCATGACGACCGTGGCCTTCACGTCGAGGGCGGCGGCCATGACCGCCACCGCGATGCCGTGGTTGCCGCCGCTCACCGCGACCACCCCCGCCGCCCGCTCCGCCTCGGAGAGCGAGAGCAGTTTCGCCGTGGCCCCGCGCGCCTTGAAGGAACCGGTGCGCTGGAGCAGCTCCAGCTTGACGGTGACGGGGACACCGAGCAGCCCGGAGAGTCCGGGACTCGGGAGGGTCGGGGTGCGGACGACGTGCCCGGCGATCCGCTCCGCCGCGGCTTCGATGTCCGTGATGCCGATCAAGACGACCACCTTTCCTGCGCGCTGTGCCGCGCGCGCTCCCCGTACCCTGTCGCGCGGCGGGGACCCAGGTCAACCGGGGTCCGGACGGTGGTCAGAGGTCGCGTCGCACCAGGAAGTCCAGCAGCGACCGCAGGTCGTCCGCGGCCCCCGCCCGCAGCGGCACCCCGGCGAGCGCCGACTCCACGGCGGACACCTGCCGGCGCGCCTCGGCGAGTGCCGCCGCCCGGCCCCCTGCCTCCTCGGCGAGTGCCGCCGCCTCGACGGGGTCGCCCCCCGACTCCAGCAGCCGGGCGAGGCGCCGGGCCGCCGGCCGGGGGGACTCCAGGGCCGCCAGCACCGGAAAGGTCTTCTTGCCCTCGCGCAGGTCACCGTGGACGGGCTTGCCGGTCACGGCCGGATCGCCCCAGATCCCCAGCAGGTCGTCGACCACCTGAAAGGCGATTCCGAGATGCCGTCCGGCGCGGTCCAGCGCGGTGACGGTCGTCTCGGGGGCCCCGCCGAGCACGGCGCCCAGCGCGGCCGCGCAGCCCAGCAGCGCGCCGGTCTTGCCCTCGGCCATCGCCCGGTACGCGTCCGGCCGCACCCGCTCGGGCCCCGACCAGGGCCGCGCGGCGAACAGCAGGTCGTCGGCCTGCCCGTGGACCAGCCCGGCGAGCGCCCCGGACAGCAGCCGTACGCCGCCGGCGCCGCCGGGGGCCGCGGCGAGGGTCTCGACGGCCAGGGCGAACAGGGCGTCACCGGCGAGGACCGCGGGTCCCGTGCCGTAGGCCTTCCAGACCGTGGGGCGGCGCCTTCGCGTGGGGTCGCCGTCCATGATGTCGTCGTGCAGCAGGGAGAAGGCGTGCACGAGTTCGACCGATACGGCCGCGGCGACCCCGGCCCGTGCGGGCGCCCCCGCCGCCTCGGCGCCGAGCACGGCGAGGGCCTGCCGCAGCCCCTTCCCGCCGGAGGCGGAGCCCTTCCCGCCGGAGGCGGAGGTGGGCGCCCCGCCCACCTCGCACCAGCCGAAGGAGTACGCGGCCATCTCGCCCACCCACGGGTGCAGTCGGCCGACCGCTTCCGCCAGCGCGGGTCGCACCAGCGTGCGGCAGCGGTCGAGGACGGCGGGGGCGGCCGGCCCCGCCGCCGGTGCGGCCGCCGTCGTGGAGAGCACCGTGGACGAAGGGGCCGTCGCGGAGAGCGCGGTGGTGGAGAGTGCCGTCACCGTGCGGCCTCCGCGGTTGCGCCGCCCGGACGGCCGGCGGCCGTCCCGATGCCGAGCTCCTCCTCGGCCCGCGCCACCATCTCCCGCGCGTGCCGCAACCCGATCCGCTCCAACTCCGCTGCCAGTCGCGTCAGTTCCATGGCCGTCTCGGAGCGGTCGCGGCCCAGGCGGGCCAGTGACTTGGCCAGCCCGAGCCGGGCGAGGGCCGTCCCGCGCGGCTCGCTCATCGCGCCGAACTCCGCGAGGGCCTGCTGGTAGAGGTCCCGCGCCTCGGCGTAACGGGCCGCCCGGTACAGGACGTTGCCGCGCATCTTGTGGTTGTAGGCCAGCGCGCCGGTGAGGTTCATCGCACGGCAGGCCGTCTCCGCCTCGGCCAGCAGGGCGAGGGCGCGCTCGGTGTCGCCGTCCCGCACGGAGACGACGTCCGCCAGGCCGCGCAGCGCCCAGGCGTGGCCCCGCCGGTCGTCGGCGCGCGCGGAGATCTCGGCCGCCTCCTGGAACAGCGCGTAGGCGGTGTCGAAGTCCCCGGAGTTGCGGTGCATCTGCGCGATGCCCTCCAGCGCCCACACCGTGTGCCGTGCCTCGCCGCGCCGGCGGGCCTCGGCCAGGAGCTGCTCGTGCAGTCTGCCGACGGCCTCGTAGTCGCCCTGGATGCGGCCGGTCTCCGCGAGCCCGGCCAGCGAGTAGCCCCGGACGACGACGTCCCCGCCGCGCTCCCCGAGGTCGGCCGCCAGCGCCAGCAGCCGCCGGGCCAACGGGAAGGCGCCCCGCTGCCGGGCCAGGGTGCCGCCGCTCCACAGGGCCCACGCCATGGCCGCCACGTCGCCCGCGTCCCGGGCCGCGCGGTAGCTCGCCTTCCAGGCCCGGTCGGCCTCGCGCACCTGGCCCAGCCTGCGGTGCGCCTCGGCGACCGCGAGCCCGGAGCGCGCCGCCTCGGCCCGCTCACCGGCCCGCTCGGCCGCCGCCAACTGCTCGGTGCCGGCGGTCAGTACGTCGACCAGGGACGAGTTCACGGACAGGGTGGTGAGGGCGCCCTGGTACTCCGGGGCGAAAGCCTTGCCGTACATCGATTCCTTTCGGCCATCATGTATGCACTGTGTGTATACATGGCGTGTATAGTGTGTCCGGAAAACGCCCCGGTCGAGGAGACGACCGGGGCGGGCGTCACCGGACGCCGTGTGTCGTTGCCGGTCAAGACGTGTGTGCGGCGGGCCGGGTTGCCTGTGAGGCGCAGATCACTCGACGGGCCGCGGTACGGCGGGCCGCCAGGGCGGCGGGGGAGGGGTCTCGCCCCCCGTGCTCAGCCCGGCGCGTCCGTCCCGGTCTCCAGCAGTCCCTCCCGATGGGCGATCGCCGCCGCCTCCGTACGGCCGGCCGCGCCCAGCTTCGCCAGGATGTTGGAGACGTGGACGCTGGCCGTCTTGGCGCTGATGAACAACTCCTCGCCGATCTGCCGGTTGCTGCGGCCGAGGGCGAGCAGCCGCAGGACGTCCCGTTCCCGGGCCGTGAGGGCCGCCGGTCCCTTCCGGCCGGACGCGACGGGCGCCAGGCGGCCCCGCCGGACGAGGGCGTCCACCCGTGCCAGCAGCGGCGCCGCCCGCAGTCGTACGGCCGTCTCCCGGGCGGCGCGGGCCTCGCCGGCCGCCTCCTCGCGCCGGCCGGCGGCCAGCAGGGCCTCCGCCAGCCGCAACCGGCAGCGCGCCCGCTCGTACACGTCGCCGAACTCGAACGCCGCCACCGCCCGCTCCCAGGCCGCCGAGTCCGGCTCGCCGGCCGCCCGCGCCCGCTCGGCCTCGGCCCGGGCCAGCCAGGCCTGCCCCTCCGGGCCCTGCGGCCCCCCGGCCGCGCCGTGCAGCGCCGCCGCCCGCGCCAGGTCGAGGAGTTCGGCCGCGACCGCCGACCAGCGGGCCGCCGATGCCCCGTCGCCGCCGGTGCGGGCCGAGGCGGCCGTGTCGGCGACCGGTGTCAGCGCGAGCGCGGCGAGCCGGACGGTGACGTCGGGACGCTTGCCCGCGTCGTCGGTGAGCGCCTCGACGGAGGCACGCACCTGGGCCACCGCCGCCTCGGCATCGCCCCGCAGGGCCGCCGCGTCGGTGAGGACGACGGCCGCCACCAGCGCCGCCATCCAGTCGGGGGCGCCCTCCGTCAGGGCCCGTGCCCGCTCGACGGCACCCTCCTCCCCACGGGCCAGCGCGATGTACAGGGCGGGCCCCGCCGCGTACCCGCCCGCCGACGGCAGGACGGCGAGGTCGTTCGCCGCCGTCCGCACGCACTCGTCCCAGCGGCCCAGGGTGTGCAGCAGCACCAGCTGGAGATAACGCATCTCCAGCGGATACGGCGAGGAGAGCAGGCCCGCCCGGCGGGCCCGGTCCAGGCCGTCGGCCAGCCAGGGCAGGCACTCCTCGAACTCCCCGGCCTCGTAGCAGCCGATGGCCAGGTTGAACAGGGCCCGCATCTCCACGGGGGCGCTGCCCGCCCGCCGGGCCAGTTCACGGGCCTCCCGCAGGCGGGCGCGGCCCTCGGGGGAGCGCCGTCCACCGCCCTCCAGGACGGCCAGCGAGATCAGCAGGTCGGCCTGCGCGTCGGTCACCCCCAGCCGGTCGGCCACCTCCAGCGCCCGGCGGGCCACCCGCAGGGCGGTGTCGCCGTCGCCCACCTGACGGGCCGCCAGGACATGGGTGGCCGCGGCCCACACCCACGTCGGGGACGGCGGCTCGGCCGGGATCATCGCCAGGGCCTCGCTGCTGTAGCGGAAGGCGGCCGTGAGACTGTCGACGCCGAGCAGGGTCCCGGCCAGCGTGTACCGCACGCGCGCGGCGAGTTCGGAATCGGCGTCCTGGTCCACCCCGGCGAGCGCGGCGCGGGTCAGGGAGACCGCGCGGTGCCCCTGACCGGCGTGTGCGGCGGCCGCCGAGGCGCGCAGCATGAGCGTGACCCGGTCGCCGCCCCCGCCCGCCGGCCGGGCGGCGGCGTCCACCGCGGGCCACAGGTCGAGCGCGGTCTCCAGATGGCGCAGCTCCTCGGCGGGCGCCCCGACCCGCTGGGCATGGTCGGCCGCCTCCAGCGACGCGGCGAGCGCCTCCGGCAGGTCGTGGCTCTCGCGGTAGTGGTGGGCCCGCTCGGCGGCGGTCTCGGCGCGCCGACCCCGTGCCGCCAGCAGCCGGGCGAACGCGCCGTGCAGCCGGGCCCGTTCCCCCGGGAGGAGATCGGCGTACACCGCCTCGCGGGCGAGCGCGTGCCGGAAGGCGTACGTGTCGCCCGCGCCCGCGGCCAGGAGCTGCCGGCCGACGGCCTCGCGCAGCGCCGACTCCAGCTCGTCCTCGGGCAGCGCGACCGCGTCCCGCAGCAGGTCGTGCTCGACCCGCCGGCCGGCCACCGCCGCCGTCCGCAGCACCAGCTGCGCGGTCTCGGAGAGCTGCTCCACGCGGATCAGCAGCAGGTCGGCCAGGCCGCTCGGCACCCCGCCCGCCCCGGTGTCCGTCGCGGCCAGCAGTTCCTCCGCGTAGAAGGCGTTGCCCTCGGCGCGCTCCACGATCCGGCGGACCGTGGCGTCCGGCAGCGGACGGTCCTCCAGGGCGCGCACCAGACGGGTCACGTCGGCGTCCGGCAGGGGCCGCAGCTCCAGCCGCTCCACGCCCGGCAGCCGCACCAGTTCGGCCAGCAGCGGCCGCAGCGGATGGCGGCGGTGCAGATCGTCCGCACGGTAGGAGGCCAGCACCGCGAGCCGGTGGGCGGGCGCACCGCCCGCGGGCCGCTGGAGCACACCCCGGCTCAGCAGGAACCGCAGCAGGTCCCGCGAGGACTCGTCCGCCCAGTGCAGGTCCTCCAGGACCACCAGGAGCGGGGCGACCTCCGCGAGGTCGGCGAGCAGACCCGCCACCCCCTCGAACAGCCGCAGCCGCCCGCCCAGGTCGCGGACGGCGTCGTCGGGGCCGCCGCCGAGCAGCCGGTCGACGACGGGATGCGCGGCCAGCACGGCCGCGAAGCGTTCGTCCCCGGCGAGCACGCCGAGGATCTCGGTGAACGGCAGGTAGGGCAGGCCGACGTCACCGAGGTCGACGCAGTGCCCGGTCAGCACGGTCGCGCCGGTGCGCGCGGCCCGCGCCGCGATCTCGTCCAGCACCCGGGTCTTGCCGACGCCGGCGTCCCCGGCGAGCAGCACCGCCCGCGCCTCCCCGGCGCGGGCGCGCTCCAGTACGCCGGAGAGCCGGGCGACTTCCTCGTCCCGGCCGATGAACGCGGTGGCGAACGCTGTGGGTGGCACGGCTCCATCCTGGCACGCGGCACCGACGGCACCGCCCGGGAGCGGGGCGGACCCCGCAGGGGAACGGGCTGCCGGGCGTCAGCGGTTCAGCGACCGCGCCCAGTCGTCCGGCACCCGCCCCGCCGGGCCGGGCGCGGGCTGGTCCAGGGGGTGGCAGGACGGCTCCACCAGCTCCGGGCCGGACTCGTACAGCTCGTCGCCGTCGTAGTCCCAGAACCAGTCCTCGCCCGGCTCGAAGCTCTGCACCAGGGGATGCCCGGTGGACTTCCAGTGCGCGGTGGCGTGCTGGGCGGGGGAGGAGTCGCAGCAGCCGATGTGGCCGCATCGGGCGCAGCGCCGCAGATGGAACCACCAGCCGCCGCTCGCGTCGCACTCGACGCAGCCGGCGCCGCTCGGCGGGACGCTCGGATCGATGGCGTGGGCGTCGGTCATACGGGCTCCTCGGCGGTGTCGGACGCGGTGTCGGAGGTGCTTTCGGCGTCGGCGTCGGCGTCGGCGTCGGTGCCGGCGTCGGTGCCGGCGTCGGTCGTGGGGTGCGGCGCGGTCAGCGGCAGCAGCACCTGGAAGCGGGTGTCGCCCGGCGCGGACTCGACCTGGAGGCTGCCGTGGTGCTTGTTGACGACGATCCGCCAGGAGATGTCCAGGCCGAGGCCGGTGCCCTCGCCGACCGGTTTCGTGGTGAAGAAGGGGTCGAAGATCCGGCTGCGGACGTCCGCCGGGATGCCGGGCCCGGTGTCGCCGAACTCGACCAGCAGCCGGTCGCCCTCGCGCGCGGTCCGCACGGTCAACGTGCCTTCCCCGCCGGCGCTGTTGATGGCGAAGACCGCGTTGTCGACGAGGTTCGTCCACACCTGGTTCAGCTCCGCCGGGTACGCGGGGACGTCCGGCACGCCACGATCGTAGTCCTTGACGACCTCGATGCTCCGGCCGATCTTCCCGGACAGCATCAGCAGCGTGCTGTCGAGGAGTTCGTGGACGTCGACGACCCGGTAGGGGGCGCGGTCGAGCTGCGAGTACTGCTTGGCCGCGTCGACGAGACGGGAGATCCGGTTGGTGGAGTCGTCGATCTCGTCCATCAACAGCTCGGTCTCGACGGTGTAGTTGAGCCAGCCGATCGCGTTGGGCAGGATGTCGGCCGCCACGGCCGCCGCGACCTGCTCCAGCCAGTCCACGTCGAGTCCGGCCTGCACGAACGTCGGCGCGATCCGCCAGCCCTCCGGGATGCCGTGGTCGTCGAGCCAGTCGGTCAGCTCGTCCTCCCGGTCGGAGGCCTCCAGGGGGCTCAGCACCGGGGCCTTGGCGACCCGTTCGGCGGTGCGCTCCTGGATCTCGATCAGTCCGGCGAGCACCTCGCGGGAGTAGGCGCCCTGCGAGATCACGGCGAGCTTGTGCCGCATCTTCGCCACCCGCTCCCGCAGCGTCGCCGTGGCCCGTACGGCCGCGGCGGCCGGGTTGTTCAGCTCGTGCGTGAGCCCGGCCGACAACGAGCCGAGCGCCAGCAGCCGTTCGCGCTGGCCGACGGCCCGCTGGGTGCTCTTCGAGCCGAAGAACAGCCCCTCCAGCAGGTGCGCGGCCATCGGGAACCACTCCTGCATGACGTCCGAGAACGACTGGGCCGGCAGCACGAAGAAGCGGGTCGGCTCGGTCACCCGCATCGAGTTGGTGTAGACCTGCGGCACCCGGTCCCCGAGGTAGGCCTGCATCGCGCCCGCGTACACACCGCGCTGCGAGGTGCGGCTGACCTCGACGTCGTCGCCCCCGACCCGGCGGTACAGCACCACCGTGCCCTCGAGCATCACGTAGAAGCAGGTCGCCGGGTCGCCCTCGGTGTAGACCGGACCTGCCTCGAACCGCTCCACCCGCCCCTCGGCGCACAGCCGTCCGAGCTGCTCGGGGGAGAGCTTCTCGAACAGGAACAGCGTGCTGATCTCGGCCGGGTCGCAGGGCATCGGCGTCCCGCTCACGACTGCTCCAGATAACGGTGGACGAGCATGACGGCCATGGCTCCCTCTCCGACGGCGGACGCGACGCGCTTGGCGGACTCGGCGCGCGCGTCGCCCGCCACGAACACGCCGGGGATGTTGGTCTCCAGGTGGTACGGCGGCCGGTCCAGCTCCCATTCCGCCGGCGGCCGCCCGTCCGGGGTGAGGTCCGGCCCGGCCAGGATGAACCCGCGCTCGTCGCGCAGCACGGTGCCGTCCAGCCAGTCGGTCAGCGGGGCCGCGCCGATGAACACGAACATCCACTGCGCGTCGACGAGTTCGCTCGCCCCGCTGTCCACGTCCCGCAGCGTGAGCTGTTCCAGGTGCTCCGCCCCGTGCGCTGCCTCCACGACGGTACGGGTCCGCACCGAGATGTTCGGCGCCTCCTCGATCTGCTGGATCAGGTAGTACGACATCGACGCCGCCAGAGACTCGCCGCGCACCAGCAGCGTCACCGACTTGGCGCCCCGCGCCAGGTACATCGCCGCCTGGCCCGCCGAGTTGGCGCCGCCCACGATGTACACGTCCTGCCCCTGGCAGGAGGCAGCCTCGGTGAGCGCCGAGCCGTAGTACACCCCGCAGCCGGTCAGGTCGTCGCAGCCCGGCGCCAGGAGCTGCCGGTACGACACACCGGTCGCCAGGATCACGCTGTGCGCGGCGACCGCCGAGCCGTCGGAGAACCGCACGACGCGGGCGGCGCCGTTGACCTCCAGTCCCGTCACCTCGCGCGCGGTGAGGATCTCGGCGCCGAACCTGGCGGCCTGGCGGCGGGCCCGGTCGGTGAGCTGCGCGCCGGACACGCCGTCGGGGAAGCCGAGGTAGTTCTCGATGCGGGAGCTCTGCCCGGCCTGCCCGCCGGTCGCCGACCGCTCCACCAGTACCGTCCGCAGCCCCTCCGAGGCGCCGTAGACGGCCGCGCCGAGCCCGGCCGGGCCGCCGCCGATCACCACCAGGTCGTAGAACTCGGCCTCCGGGGTCGTCGCCAGCCCCACGCGGGCGGCCAGCTCGGGAGCGTCCGGCTCGGTCAGCGGGGTGCCGTCGGGGGTGATCACCAGCGGCAGTCGCCGGCCGTCCGCGCCGGCCGCGGCGAGCAGCCGCCGTCCCTCCGGCTCGTCGGAGGAGTACCAGCGGTAGGGGACCTGGTTGCGGGCCAGGAACTCCCGCACGTCGGAGGAGCGCGCCGACCAGCGGTGCCCGACGACCTTGGTGGCCGGCACGGGCCGGTGGTCGCTGGCGCGCCAGGCCGCGAGCAGGTCGTCCAGAACCGGGTAGAGCTTCTCCTCCGGCGGGTCCCACGGCTTGAGGAGGTAGTGGTCGAGGTCGACCACGTTGATCGCGTCGATCGCCGCGTCGGTGTCGGCGTACGCGGTCAGCAGCACGCGCCGCGCGCCGGGATACACGTCCAGTGCCTGTTCGAGGAACTCGATGCCGTTCATCTGCGGCATGCGGTAGTCCGCGAGGATCACGGCCACCAGGTCGCCCCGCAGCTTCAGCTCGCGCAGGGCGTCCAGCGCGGACTCGCCGGACTCGGCGCGCACGATCCGGTACGCGGCGCCGTAGCGGCGCCGCAGGTCGCGGGCGACGGCGCGGGAGACCCCCGGGTCGTCGTCCACGGTCAGAATGACGGTCCGCGCGGTCTCGGCGGCCTGTGCCATACGTCTCCCACCCCGAGGGTTCAGGACTCGCGGCACGGCGGGCCCCGCGCCGGTTCCCGCCCATCGTATGTTCGATCGCCCGCGTCCGCTCCGGGGCCGGCGGGGCCGTGCACTCCCGGTACAGGACGGGGCACCGTCGGTCGACACGGCACGACACGACACGGCACGACACGGGGCCCGCCGGTCGACGACGGACGGGCACGCGCGGTCCAAACCGGGGCCGGTCTCAGCCCTTGCGGGCGCTCAGCACGCAGAACTCGTTGCCCTCGGGATCCTCCAGCACCACCCAGGTCTGCTCGCCCTGCCCCACGTCGGCGGGGCGCGCCCCCAGGGACAGCAGGCGGTCGACCTCCGCCCGCTGGTCCTCGGGCCGGAAGTCCAGATGCAGCCGGTTCTTGACCGTCTTGGCCCCGGGCACCGAAACGAACAGCAGGCCCGGCAGCCGGTCCGGGGCCGGCCTGATCTCGAACTCGTCGGCCGCGTCGTCGACCACGACCCAGCCGAGGGCCTCGGCCCACCAGCGCCCCAGCGCGGCCGGATCGGCAGCGTCGATGATCACCTGTTCCCACTCCAAGGTCATGACCGGAAGGCTAGTGGTGAAGACTGGACCCGACGAATCGATTGTGCGAAGCGGGGAGGCGGCGGGATGACGGGCCCGATCACGGCAGGGGTCGACGGAACGGAAGAGAGCCTGGCGGCACTGGCCTGGGCGGCCAGGGAGGCCGTACGGCGGGATCTGGCGCTGCGGGTGGTGCACGCCTGGCGGTTCCAGCCGGACGCGGCGGCCGAGGTGGCGGACCGGGACGCCCAGCGGGACTGGGTGCGGGCCGCCGTCCGGGAGGCCGTCACCGAGGTCTCGGGACGCCATTCCGGGTTGCGGGTGACCAGCGACGTCCTGGAGGGCGAGCCGGCGGACACGCTGGTCGCCGCCGCGGCGGAGGCGGAACTGCTGGTGCTGGGCTCGCGCGGGCACGGCGCGGTCGTCGGCTTCCTGCTCGGTTCGGTCGGCCAGCAGGTGATCGCCGAGGCCCGCCGTCCGGTCGTCCTGGTGCGGGCCGGGGACAAGGCCGGCTCCGAGGTGGCCGGGCACGAGATCGTGGTCGGCCAGCACGGCTCGCCCGAGGACAGCGCGCCCACGCTGCGGTTCGCGTTCGAGACGGCGGCCGCCCGCGGCGCCTCCGTCCGCGCGGTGCGGGCCTGGACGCTGCCCCCGGTGTTCTCGTACAGCCCCGCCTCGCTCAAGCTGCTCGACGACGCGGGCGGCCTGGAGCCGTACGAGAAGAAGGCGCTGGCCGACGCCCTCGCCCCGTGGCGCGAGCGCTTCCCGGACGTACCGGTGGTGGAGCACGTGGAGATCGGCAGCGCCGGCCAGGTGCTGTTGTCGGTGTCCGGGCGGGCCCAGCTGGTGGTGGTCGGCCGGCGGGCCCGCCGTACCGCCGTCGGTACCCGGATCGGTTCGGTGGCGCACGGCGTGCTGCACCACGCGGACTGCCCCGTGGCCGTGGTCCCGCACGAGTGACGCGGGCCGGGGCCCGGCTCCCCCGGCGTCCGGCTCACTCCGGCGTCGTCGGCTCCAGGGTCTCCCGCGCGCGGGGCAGGATCCTGGCGATGTAGTCCTGCACGGCCGTGTCGAGGCCGATGTCGTGCTGTGCGCGCTCCGACAGGTACCAGCGGTGCTCGAGGAGCTCGTGGTAGATCTCCGCCGGGTCCATGGAACCGCGCAGTTCGAGCGGCACGGCCCGCACGGTCGGCCGGAACACGTCCCGCACCCAGCGGTGCGCCAGTACCTCGGGGCGGGCGGCGAGGGGGTCGCCCGGGGCGTAGTCGTCCTGGGTGGCCATCCAGCTCTCCAGGTCGTTCAGCAGCCGCCTGGCCTGGTTCTCCTCGGTGTCCAGGCCGGTCAGCCGCAGCAACTGCCGCTGGTGGTGGCCCGCGTCGACGACCTTCGGCACGAAGGTGACCGTGTCGCCGTTGGAGGAGTGCTCGATCTGCATCTCCGCGACGTCGAAGCCCAGCTCGTGGAGTCGGCGGATGCGGCGCTCGATGTAGTGGTACTTGCCCGCCGGGTAGACGGAGGTGCGGGTCAGCTCCTGCCACAGCCCCTGGTAGCGGGAGCAGATCTCCATGCCGAACTCGACCGGGTCCACCGACGGGTGCAGGGCGCCGGAGGCCTCCAGGTCGAGCAGCTCACCGCTGATGTTCACGCGGGCCAGGTCGAGGTCGTAGTCGCGCTGTCCGGGGCTCAGCTGCGGATGCAGGTCACCGGTCTCGGCGTCGACGAGGTACGCGGCGTAGGCGCCCGCGTCGCGCCGGAACAGGGTGTTGGACAGCGAGCAGTCGCCCCACGCGAACCCGGCCAGGTGCAGCCGCACCAGCAGCACCGCCAGGGCGTCCATCAGCCGGTGCATGGTCGCCGGCCGCATGGTCGTCTCGAACATCGACCGGTACGGCATCGACCCGCCCAGGTGCCGGGTGACCAGGACCGGCTCCAGCGGGTCGCCCGCCGGGTCGACGCGCCCGGTGATCACGGCCAGCGGGTCGACGGCCGGGATGCCCAGCCGGTCCAGGTCGCGCAGCAGCTCGTACTCGCGCAGCGCCGGGCGCTCGGCCAGCTCCTTGACGGCGATCACCTCGTCGCCGGCGCGGGCGTAGCGCACCACGTGCCGGGAGATGCCGCGCGGCAGCGGTACGAGAACGTCCTCGGGCCACTCCTCCAGCGGGAGCTGCCAGGGCAGTTCCAGCAGGAGGGCCGGGTGCTCCGGATTGGTGGCGCTGATCTGCAAAGCCATGGCCCGACCTTAGACGGCGTGTTCCCGGGCCCGCTGGGCAGCCTCCCGCACGGACCCCCGGTGCACCGGCCCGTGGCCGGGCAGCAGGGTGTCGGCCGCAAGGGACCCGATCACGTCCAGCGAGGCCAGCGCGCGGGCCCGTTCGTAGTGGAACATGCCGGGCAGCAGCTGCGGCCCCCGGATCCGCGAGGTGGCGTGCCCGCTGACCAACGCGTCACCGGACACCAGGATCCCGGCCTGCGGGAGGTGGAAGACGGTGTGGCCGTCCGTGTGACCGGGGGTGTGCACGGGCACGGGCCGGCCCGGCAGGTCCAGCGCGCCGGTGGTGCCGGTGGCGGCGGGGAACGGCTCCGGGGCGGTGACCGGATGCTGTTCGGTGCCGCCGGAGCGCAGCACGTGCACCATCCACGGCAGGACACCGGGCCGCCAGGCGTTGCGCAGCACCGTGCCGGCGCTCACCTGCTGGAGGAAGTCCCTCCGGGCGTGCGGGACTTCGGCCGGATGCAGGAGGACGGGCGTGCCGTACGCGGTGCGCAGGTGCTCGGCGGACCCGAGGTGGTCGTTGTGCGCGTGGGTGACGAGGACGGCGGTGACGGCCCGCGGTGAGCTGCCCACCGCGGCGAGGGAGTCCAGCAGCCGCTGCCGGTCCGCCGGGTAGCCGGTGTCGATCAGGGTGACGGCGTCGCCCTCGGTGAGGATCACCCAGTTGGTGTTGCCGCCGTGCACCAGATAGGTGCCGTCCGCGACCTGCCGTACGTCTGCCCGCATGATCGTCCCGTGGGGTGAGGTCCGTGCCCGACGGGGACAGCAAAGCAGATCGCCGTGGCCGTGACCCTCGCTGTCGCTGTCGCTGTCGAGAGCCTTTCGATACACGAATGCATCGGATACATTCCCGTATCGAACGGAGGGCCGACATGGCGGCGGAACAGACGGCGAGGCGTGTCACCCGGCGCCGGGTGCGCACCCGGGCCAACCTCCTCGACGCCGCCTTCGAGGTGTTCGCCGCCAAGGGCTTCGGGCGGGTCTCCATCGAGGAGGTCTGCGAGGCCGCCGGCTACAGCCGGGGCGCCTTCTACTCCAACTTCGCCAGCCTGGACGAACTCTTCTTCGCCCTCTACCGGCAGCGCGCCGACCTCATCGCCCGGCAGGTCGCCGACGCGCTCGCCGGGGACGGACCCGCCCTCGACGTCCCCGCGTCCGTGGACCGCGTCACCGAGGTGCTGCTCCTCGACCACGACTGGCTGCTGGTGAAGACGGACTTCCTCGTGCACGCCGCCCGCGACCCGGCCGTCGCCCGCACGCTGCTCGAACACCGCGCGACACTCCGCGGCGCCATCGCCGACCGGCTCGGCCGCGACCGCGGTCCCGACGCACCGCCCGCCGTCCTCGGCGACGCCGACGCCGCCGCCCGCGCGGTGGTCGCCGCCTACGACGGGGTCACCACCCAACTGCTGCTCGACAAGGACGTGGACGGGGCCCGCGCCTGGCTCAAGCAGCTCCTCACCGCGCTGCTGACCGAGGGCGGCGCCCACCCCGGGAGCAACCCGGAGCGCCACCCCGGAAAAGCCCCCGGGAGCCACTCCGAGCGCCACCCCGCACAAGCCCCCGAGAGGCACCCCGAATGAGAAAGGCAACGGTCGCCATGGACGCGGACGTCATCGTCGTCGGAGCGGGCCTCGCCGGCCTGGTCGCGGCGCACGAACTCACCAGCAGGGGCAGGCGGGTCGCCCTGGTCGACCAGGAGAACGCCGCCAACCTCGGCGGCCAGGCGTTCTGGTCCTTCGGCGGGCTGTTCCTCGTCGACTCGCCCGAGCAGCGGCGCCTCGGCGTCAAGGACTCCTTCGACCTCGCCTGGAGCGACTGGCAGGGCAGCGCCCGGTTCGACCGCACCGACGACGAGGACTCCTGGGCGGTGCGCTGGGCGCGCGCCTACGTCGAGTTCGCGGCGGGGGAGAAGCGGACCTGGCTCGCCGGGCACGGCATCTCCTTCGTGCCGACCGTCGGCTGGGCCGAGCGCGGCGACCTGCGCGCCGACGGGCACGGCAACTCCGTGCCCCGCTTCCACGTCGCGTGGGGGACCGGCACGGGCGTCGTCGAGCCGTTCGTGCGGTACGCCCGGCAGGCCGTCCGGGACGGGCTGCTCACCTTCCACCACCGTCACCGCGTCGACGAGCTGGTCGTCGAGGGCGGCGCGGCGCGGGGCGTACGCGGCACGGTCCTCGCGCCCGACGACTCGCCGCGCGGCGTCTCCTCCAGCCGCGAGCGAATCGGCGACTTCGAGCTGACCGCCCAGGCCGTCGTCGTCACCAGCGGCGGCATCGGCGCCAACCACGACATGGTCCGCCGCCACTGGCCCGAACGCCTCGGCACCCCGCCCGCCGAGATGGTCACCGGCGTCCCCGCCCACGTCGACGGCCGCATGCTCGACATCAGCGCCGAGGCCGGTGTCCGGCTCGTCAACCGCGACCGCATGTGGCACTACACGGAGGGCGTCCGCAACTGGGACCCCGTCTGGCCCGGTCACGGCATCCGCATCCTGCCCGGCCCGTCCTCGATGTGGTTCGACGCCCTCGGCCGCCGCCTGCCCGACCCCTGCCTGCCGGGCTACGACACCCTCGGCACCCTCCGGCACCTGCGCACCACCGAGGACATCGCCGGGTACGACCACTCCTGGTTCGTCCTCACCCGGAAGATCGTCGAGAAGGAGTTCGCGCTGTCGGGCTCCGAGCAGAACCCCGACATCACCGCCAAGGACCGCAAGGCCGTCCTGCGCGACCGCATCCTCGGCAAGGGCGCGCCGGCCCCCGTGCAGGCCTTCCTCGACCGCGGCGCGGACTTCGTGGTCGCCGACACCCTGGACCGGCTGGTCGAGAAGATGAACGGCCTGACGGACGAGGCGCTGCTCGACGCCGACGGCCTGCGCCGCCAGATCCGTGCCCGCGACCTCCAGATGGCCAACCCGTACGCCAAGGACGCCCAGGTGCAGGGCATCCGCAACGCCCGCCGCTACATCGGCGACCGCCTCGGCCGCGTCGCGACCCCGCACCGCATCCTCGACCCCGAGGCCGGACCCCTCATCGCCGTCAAGCTGCACGTCCTCACCCGCAAGACCCTCGGCGGCATCCAGACCGACCTGGACTCGCGCGCCCTCGGCGCCGACGGCAACCCGATCGAGGGCCTGTACGCGGCGGGCGAGGTCGCCGGATTCGGCGGCGGCGGCGTCCACGGCTACAACGCCCTGGAGGGCACCTTCCTCGGCGGCTGCCTCTTCTCGGGGCGCGCGGCGGGACGGGCGGCGGCCCGGCAGACGGGGTGAGGCCGGGACCGGGCCCGTCCCCGGCGGAGGCTGCGGACCCGTCCCCGGCCGGCGATCACGCCGCCTCCCGGAACCTGCCGGGGCCGGGCCGACCCCCGGCCGGGAAGGGGCGCGCCCCGCGGCCGGGCAGGCGGCCCGTCCTCAGCCGAGGAGACGGGCCAGGACCGCCGCGTGGCTGTGCTCCGGCTCCTTCACCGCGGTGAGCAGGGTCACCGGCCCCGAGGCCGCCAACTCCCTTACATGACCGAGGAGTTCCTCCGCCCCGGGACCGCTCAGCTCGGCCTCGTAACGGCGCGTGAACTCCTCGTGGGAGCCGTCGCCCGCGTGGTACCAGCGGCGCAGCTCGTTCGACGGGGTCAGGCCCTTGGGCCACTCGTCGATCCGCGCCGCGTCCTTCGCCAGACCGCGCGGCCACAGCCGGTCGACGAGGACGCGGACGCCGTCCTCCGGCTCGGGCGGGTCGTACACGCGGCGTACGCGGACACTCATGGGCGGCCTCTCCACGGGGCGGGCGGTGGTGCCGAGGGTAAGCACGGCCCGGCCGCCCGCGCCGCGCGGCTTGACCTGAACGAGGGCGAATCCGAAGGGCCCGGTGCCTAGTCTGATCATGTTTGACCACCAGTCACCCCCCAGGAGCGCACGTGACACACCTCCGCAGACGCCCCGCCCTCCTCGCGGCCGTACCCCTGGCCGTGACGGCCCTGCTCACGGCCGCCGACCCCGCGCTCGCCGCCGGTCCGGTGGGCACGCCCGGTGTCGGCGACCCCTACTTCCCGCTCGCCGGGAACGGCGGCTACCACGTCGACCACTACGACCTGACCCTCCGTTACGACCCGGCCACCCGGCACCTCGACGGCAAGGCGGTCCTCACTGCCCGCGCCACCCGGTCACTGAGCCGCTTCGACCTCGACCTCAACGGCCTGAAGGTCACCGCCCTGACCGTCGATCACGTCAAGGCCGGTCACCGGCGCGACGGCCAGGAACTCGTCGTCACCCCGCGCCGCGCCCTGCGCAAGGGCGCGCGGTTCCAGGTGACCGTCACCTACTCCGGCACCCCCGGCCCGGTCACCGACCCCGACGGTTCCCCCGACGGCTGGATCCCCACCGACGACGGCGCGTTCGTCGCGGGCGAGCCGCAGGGCGCCATGACCTGGTTCCCCGCCAACAACCACCCCACCGACAAGTCCTCGTACGACTTCACCATCACCGTCCCCGAAGGCCGTACGGCCGTCGCCAACGGCGTCCTCCTCGGCAAGCGGACCGCGCACGGGAGGACCACCTACCGCTGGCGGCAGGCCGAGCCCATGGCCGCCTACCTCGCCACGGCCACCGTCGGCACCTTCCAGGTCCGGCAGTACACCACCCGCGACGGCATCAGGGTCTACGACGCCGTCGACCCCCGCGAAGCGGCCGCCGCCGGGCCCGTGCTGGCGAAACTGCCCTCCGTGCTCGAATGGGAGAGCGGCCTGTTCGGCCCGTACCCGTACCGCGCGGCCGGGTCGATCGTGGACCACGCCCCGGACGTCGGGTACGCCCTGGAGACCCAGACCCGGCCCGTGTACGACAGCGCGCCCGACCTGAGCACCCTCGTCCACGAGAGCGCCCACCAGTGGTTCGGCGACTCCGTCTCCCTCACCTCCTGGAAGGACGTCTGGCTCAACGAGGGCTTCGCCACCTACGCCGAGTGGCTCTACGACGAACAGCACGGCGGCGCGAGCGCCCAGGCCGCCTTCGACACGCTGTACGCCCGCCCGGCGAGCGACGGCCTGTGGGAATTCCCGCCCGGCGACCCCGGCAGCGGCGCGAACATCTTCGGCACGCCCGTCTACGCCCGCGGCGCCATGGCCCTGCACGCCCTGCGCACCACGGTCGGGGACCGCGCCTTCTTCCGCGTCCTGCGCGCCTGGGCGTCCGACCACCGCAACGGCCACGGCACCACCGCCCAGTTCGAGCGCCTGGCGGAGAAGGTGTCCGGCAAGGACCTCGAAAACCTGTTCAGGACCTGGCTGTACGCTCAGGGAAAGCCCAACCGACCCTGAGAACCTGACCGGTTCCTCACACCTCTCGGCCAAGGTCGAGTCATGATCACGCACCGCGCCCGTGCCGCGCTGCTCGCCGCGTCCCTGCTGCTGACCGGATGCGGGGGCGGCGCGGCCGCCATTCCCGACCACCGGGCCGCCGGCCCTGCGGCCACCCCGGCGGCCCCGGGCCCACCCACGCCCGGGGCCGCCGCCCGGACGGTCCCGCGGCAGCTGCCGGGCCTCGGACCGAAGACCCGCGCCGCCGTGCCGGCCGCCGCGCGCCAGGTGGTCGTGGTGACCGGACGAGGCCCCGACTCCCCGCTCTCCGAGGTCGTCCTGTACCACCGCACCGGCACCGGCTGGCAGCCCGGCCCGGCCTGGCCCGCCCACAACGCCCTGCGCGGCTGGACCGACCACCACCTGGCCGGGGACCTGCGCTCACCCGTCGGCGTGTTCGGCCTCAGCGACGCCGGCGGACGGCTGCCCGACCCCGGCACCCGGCTGCCGTACGACCGCTCGTCCGGCGGTTTCACCGCGCCCGGCACCGGCTTCGAGGGCGAACCGCTGGCCGGGTCCTTCGACTACGTGATCGCCATCGACTACAACCGCAAGCCCGGCACCTCACCCCTGGACTGGACCCGGCCGCTGGGCGCCGGGCGCGGCGGGGGCATCTGGATCCACGTCGACCACGGCGGGCCCACCCACGGCTGCGTCAGCATCGCCGAGCGGCACATGAGGGAACTGCTCCTCGCCCTCGACCCCGCCCGCCACCCGGTCGTCGTCATGGGCGACCGGGCGTCCCTGGCCCGCTGACCCGACCGACCGCCGACCACCCACGGACACAGAAGGAGGAAACGGCCGCGTGTGCGCACATGTACTGGTCGCCGAGGACGACGCGATGCAGGCCGAACTCATCCGCCGGTCCCTGCTCGCCGAGGGCCACACCGCCACCGTCGTGCACGACGGCTCGGCCGCGCTCGACGCGGTGCGCCGCGACCGGCCGGACCTCGTCGTACTGGACCTCATGCTGCCCGTCATCGACGGCTTCGGGGTGTGCCGGGTGCTCCGCCGGGACGACGACATCCCCGTCCTGATGCTGACCGCCCGCGCCGCCGAGGACGATGTGCTGCTCGGCCTGGAACTGGGCGCCGACGACTACATGACCAAGCCGTACAGCCCGCGCGAACTGATGGCCCGCATCCGCACCGTCCTGCGGCGCAGCGGATCCGCCGCCGGCCGGCGGGACGACCCTGTCGTACGGGCCGCCGGGATCGCGGTCGACCCCGCGCGGCACGAGGTGCGGTGCGACGGGAAGCCCGTGGACTGCACGCCGGCCGAGTTCCAGATCCTCCTCGCGCTGGTCGGCGAGCCCGAACGGGTCTTCTCCCGGCGGCAGTTGCTCCAGTGCACCCGCGGCTACGACCGCTCCTCCACCGAACGGGCCGTCGACGTGCACATCATGAACCTGCGCCGCAAGATCGAGGCGGACCCGCGCAGACCCGCCCGGCTGCTCACCGTCTTCGGCGTCGGCTACAAACTCAGCGGTGCCCGCACGTGAAAGGCACCCGCCCCCGCATACCGCTGCGCAAACGCCTGCTGGTCCGGCTCCTCATCGCGTCCGTCCTGATCGCCGTCTGCTCCGTGGCCGCGACGGCCTGGCTGGCGGTGACCACCACCACCCGCGCCCTGCGGGAGGAACAGGGCCAGGCGCTCGCCGACGACATGGACATCCTCGCCCGCCTCAGCGGGTACGCCGCCACCCATCCCGACTGGACCGGCGCAGCGGCCACCGTCCGCGCCCTGTCCGCGCAGACCGGCCGGCGCATCGCCCTGACCACGGCCGACCGCATCCTGCTGGCCGACTCCGCACCCCGCGGCACCTCCCTGCCACCGCGCGCCGCCGCCACCGTCGACCCCCTGCGCACCGACACCTCCAGCGAACCCGGCGCCCAGCTCAGCGGCACCGACCCGCGCGTCGTCGGCCCCTACCGGCTCACCGCCGCCGAACGCGCCAGGCTCGACGCGCTGGCCCGCAAACGGCAGAACTGCTTCCTGCGCAACGGCATCGACACCACGGTCGTCCGCCTCCCCAGCGGCCGCCCGGTCCTGCGTCCGGCCGACGACGCCGTCGAGGACGGCTACGTCCCCGAACCGTGCGCCGACGGCCTGCTCAACACCGCCACCCCCACGGAGGAGAAGGCGCTGGACGCGCTCCGGCAGGGCGCCCGCGGCTGTCTGACCGGGGCGGGGCTGGACCCCGACACCCATCTCGCCCTCGGCGGTTTCGTCGGCGCGGACCAGCGCACCCCGACGCCGTCCTCCGGCTTCGTGTCCAAGGGGGACGGCCCGACGGCCCGCGCGGCACAGCGCTGCCTGGACGACGCCCGCCGCGCCCAGCTCGACCCGTACGTCGCCCCCGTCGCCGAACTCTTCCTCGGCGGCGGCGACAACGGCGCCGCGCCCCGCTGGGACATGTCCCCGGCGAACAAGGCGAAGGTCGTCGGCGCGGCCGGTCTGGTCCTCGCCGTCACCGTCGCCGTGACCGCCGTCGTCGCCACCCGTCTGGTACGGCCCCTGCGCGCCCTCACCGAGGCCGCCCAGCAGCCGCCCGAGCTGCACGCGCGCGTGCCCGTCACCACCCGCGACGAGACCGGAATCCTCGCCGAGGCCTTCAACGACCTGGCCGAACGCCGCGAACGACTGGAAACCCAGCGCAAGGCCCTGGTCAGCGACGTCGCCCACGAACTGCGCAGCCCGCTCACCAACATCCGGGGCTGGCTGGAGGTCACCCGCGACGGCCTCGTCGAGCCCGATGCCGGCCTCCTCGCCGCCCTGCACGAGGAAGCCCTCGTCCTGCAACGGGTCATCGACGACCTGCGCGACCTCGCCGACGCCGACGCCGGCACCCTGCGCCTGCACCGCGAACCCGTCCCCGCCGACGAACTCCTCGCCCAGGTCGCCGCCGCCCACCGCGTCGCCGCCGACACCGCGGGCGTCACCCTGCGCACCGGCACCGACGGCGGCCCCTGGCTGGACGCCGACCCGGTGCGGCTGCGGCAGGCGCTCGGCAACCTCGTCACCAACGCCGTGCGCCACACCCCGGCCGGCGGGACGGTCACGCTGTCCGCGCGCGCGGACGGCGCACAGGTGCTGCTGGAGGTGACCGACACCGGCACCGGGATCGCCCCCGAGGACCTGCCCCACGTGTTCGAACGGTTCTGGCGCGCCGAGAAGTCGCGCAGCCGCCGCACCGGCGGCAGCGGCCTCGGCCTGCCGATCGTCCGCCACCTGACCGCCGCCCACGGCGGCACGGCACGGGCGGCGAGCACACCGGGCGCCGGAAGCGTGTTCACCCTGCGGCTGCCGGCCGCCACGGCACCGCGGGACGGCTGAGCCGGCGGGGGCCTCGTGGCACGGTCGGCGCGGCGCGCGAGGAGAGGGCTCCGCAGCGGGCCTGCCGCGGGGGCGGGCCGGTCAGAACCGGCCCGCCCCCGCGGGGATCACGAACTGCGGCGTGCCTTGATGCGCCGCTTGAGGGCGCGCCGTTCGGTCTCGCTCGTGCCGCCCCAGACGCCGAGGCCCTGATCGGTCTCCATCGCCCATTCCAGGCACTGGTCCCGCACCGGGCAGCCCCGGCAGACGGCCTTCGCCTGCTCGGTCTGCAGGAGTGCCGGACCCGAGGTGCCGATCGGGAAGAAGAGTTCCGGGTCCTCATGGCGGCACGCGGCGCTCTGTCGCCAGTCGTCCATCGAAGTCACCTGCGATCGAAGTCGTGTGCGGTTCCGGATACTTGCTCCTGATCGGGTCACCGGCAGGGTCGAAGTGAAACCGCGCCGCCCGGATCGGCGGCCGCGGCCCCGGCCATCCGCTCAGCCCCGCAGGGTCTTCGCCGCCGTCTCCGCGACGGCGGTCGTCACGGCGGCCAGGCCGGGGGAGTCGAGCTTCCACTGCTGCCAGAACAAGGGGACGTCGAGGGGACGTTCCGGTACGAGGGAGATCAGACGCCCGGCCGTCAGCAGCTTCCGGGCCTGCAACTCGGGCACCATGCCCCAGCCGAGCCCGGCCACCACCGCGTCGAGGAAGCCCTCCGAGGTCGGCACGGCGTGCCGCAGCCGGCTCGCGCCGTCGGGGCCGCGCCGCAACCGCCGTACGAACGCGTCCTGGAGGTCGTCGCGGCGGTCGAAGGTGACCACGGGCGCCCGCGCGAGCCCCTCGCCCAGCGGCGCGCCGTCGAGGAACGCCGCGGCGAAGTCGGGACTCGCGGCCGCGAAGTAGCGCATCGAGCCCAGGGACCTGACCGAGCAGCCGGTGACGGCGTCCGGCAGGGAGGTCACCGCGGCCATCACCAGGCCCTCGCGCAGCAGTTCCGCCGTCCGCGTCTCGTCCTCCCGGTGCAGTTCGAAGCAGAACGGCGGCTCGCGCGGTACGCGGGTGAGGGCGGGCAGGAACCAGGTGGCGAGCGAGTCCGCGTTGACCGCCACCGTCACACGCGTCGGCTCTCCGGCACTACTCATGCCCAGCTCGGACCGCGTGTCGCGCTCCAGCCGGGCCAGCTGCCGGGCGAACCGTACGACGATCTCCCCGGACTCCGTCGGCCGCACCGGCTTGGTGCGCAGCAGCAGGACCCGGCCGGTGCGCTGCTCCAGCGCCTTCACCCGCTGGCTGACCGCAGACGGCGTCACGTGCAGTGCGGCGGCCGCGGCGTCGAAGGTGCCCTCGTCGACCACGGCGAGCAGGGTGCGCACCTGGTCGAGGGGAAGATCTGTCATCACGATCGCTAATGATAGGTAAGAATCCTTAGCTGGTACCGCAGTGATTCACTCCCTAGCGTGGACGTCATGTCCACCTCCCTCGCCGCCGCGGCGGCCGGCTTCGGCACCGGTCTCTCCCTCATCGTCGCCATCGGCGCCCAGAACGCCTTCGTCCTGCGCCAGGGCATCCGCCGGGACGCCGTCCTCGCCGTCGTCGCGATCTGCGCGCTGTCCGACGCCGTCCTCATCACCCTCGGGGTGGCCGGGGTGGGCGCGCTGGTGGTGGCCTGGCCCGGCGCCCTCACCGCCGTCGCCTGGCTCGGCGGCGCCTTCCTGCTCTGCTACGGCGCCCTCGCCGCCCGCCGGGTGCTCAAGCCGGGCGGCGCCCTGGAGACGGCGGGCGAGGCCGCCGGCTCCCGGCGGCGGGCGGTGCTCACCTGCCTCGCGATGACCTGGCTCAACCCGCACGTCTACCTCGACACGGTCTTCCTGCTCGGCACCGCCGCCGCCGACCGCGGCCCGCTGCGCTGGACCTTCGGCCTGGGGGCGGCGGTGGCCAGCCTGTGCTGGTTCGCCGCGCTGGGCTTCGGGGCGCGGCTGCTCGGCCGCTTCCTGGCCCGGCCCGGCGCCTGGCGCGTCCTGGACGGACTCGTCGCCGCCACGATGATCACCCTCGGTGCCACCCTGATCGCCGGCGCCTGAGCGTCCGCGCCGCCACAGGCCGAGCTGCGATAGTGACCCCCGGACCAGAAAGATGTATCGAGCAACCAGGGACTCCGTGGACACGAGCGAGAGCAGCGACGCACCCGAGGCGAGAACCGAAGCGGCGGCCCGGACCGCTTCCGAGCCGGGCCGCCCGCCGGACCCGCAGGACCCGCCGGACGCAGTCCGGCGCGGCTGGCGCCGCTGGGCGATGGACACCCGCCCGCTGCGCCGGCCCGCCTACCGCCGGCTGTGGTCCTCGACCGTCGTCACCGCCGTCGGCAGCCAGCTCACCGCCGTCGCCGTACCCAAGCAGATCTACGACATCACCGGCTCCTCCGCCTGGGTCGGCTACGCGAGCGTCGCCGGACTGCTGCCCCTGGTGGTGTTCGCGCTGTGGGGCGGCGCGGTGGCCGACAGCATGGACCGGCGCAGGCTCCTGCTGATCACCAACACCGGCATCGCCGTGACCTCCGTGCTGTTCTGGCTCCAGGCCGCCGCCGGACTCGACTCGGTCGCGGTGCTGATGGTGCTGCTCGCCACCCAGCAGGCGTTCTTCGGCCTCAACGCGCCGGCCCGCACCGCCTCCATCGCCCGGCTCGTCCCGGCCGGCGAGCTGGCCGCCGCCAACGCCCTCGGCTCGACCGTGATGCAGACCGGCCTGGTCGCCGGCCCCCTCCTCGCGGGTGCCCTGATACCCGTCATCGGCCTGCCCGAGCTGTACCTGCTCGACGCGCTCGCCCTGTGCGTGACGCTGTGGGCCGTCGCCCGGCTGCCCGCGCTGCCGCCGCTCGACGGCTCGGCCGTCCGGCGCGCGGGACTGCGCGAGATCCTGGAGGGGTTCCGCTACATCGCGCGGCACAAGGTGCTGCTGCTGTCCTTCCTCGCCGACGTCGTCGCGATGGTCTTCGGCATGCCCCGCGCCCTCTTCCCGCAGCTCGCCGCCGAGACCTACGCGCCCTACGGCGAGGGCCTCGCGCTCGGCCTGCTGTTCGCGGCCGTCCCCCTCGGCGCGGTGCTGGGCGGGCTGTTCTCCGGCACCTTCTCGCGGGCCCGCCGGCACGGCTGGATGGTCATCGGCGCGGTCGTCGCCTGGGGCGCGGCGATCGCCGGCTCCGGGCTGAGCGGCAGCCTGTGGCTCGCGGTGGTGTTCCTGGCCGCGGCGGGCGTCGCCGACATGGTCTCCATGGTCTTCCGCGGCGCCATCCTGCTGTCCGCGGCCACCGACGAGATGCGCGGCCGCATGCAGGGCGTCTTCACGGTCGTCGTCGCGGGCGGCCCGCGCCTGGCGGACGTCCTCCACGGCACGGCGGGCGCGGCCTTCGGCCCGCGCACGGCCATGACGGGCGGCGGCCTGCTGGTCGTCGCCGTCATGCTGGGCCTGGCGTGCGCGGTACCGGCCCTGCGGCGCTACCGGGTCTAGGTTCCGTCGTCCGGATCAGATGATCCTGCGGCGGTTCATGCCGTACTGCTCCATCAGTCTGCCCCGGGTGGTCTCCAGGCGGTGGGCGAGGATCTCGGCCACGATACGGACCAGGGAGAGGCCGAGTGCGGGGTCCTCCTCGCACAGCTTGAGCACCGCCCGGGCCTCGAACTCGTAGGCGCGGACCGGGCTGAACGCCTCCGCGCCGAAGTCCCACCGGTACGGCGGGAAGAGCCAGGACCAGCCGAGCAGGTCGCCGGCGCCCAGACTGGCGACGGTGACTCGCTGTACGGACGTCACCTGTTGGTCCAGGGAGACCGCCCCGGAGCGGAGGACCCAGAAGCGGTCGGCCGTGCCGCCCGCCTCGAAGATCCTGGTGTCCTCCGGGAAGGACACCTCGCGGGCGAGGGTCATCAGGCGCTGGCGCTGGGGCGGGGGGAGGGCGGTCAGCAGCTTCGTCGCTCTGGTCATGGCACGGGGCTCCTCGCCGGCGATGGTTCCGGGGTGTTCCCTGAGGCCTCGAGGCCCTATGCCCATTTCAGCCGCTGCGGGCGCCCCGGGCACCTCGGCGGCGGGAGGTTTCGCGGGCGGGCATGCGAAAGCCCTGGCTGGACGGGGGAAGCCAGCCAGGGCCGTCGCATGCGGCATGCAGAGGAGAAGAACTCGACTCCGCGACCACTGAATGAACCGTAAACCATTCCGACGCTTTTCGCGCAACCAAAACCCGGTCACGTGACCTGTTTCACTTCCCCGCCCGTCGGCCCCGCTCCGTTCACTCCGCGTCGCGCGCGACCACCCTGATCGTGTCGAGCCGCCGGTCCGTCGGGTCGGGCAGGTTCATGCCCGCCTCCAGCCCCGAGCGCAGATAGCGCAGCACCGGCTCGGTGAGCCGCTCACCGGGCAGGACGGCGGGGATGCCGGGCGGATACGGCGTGATCATCTCCGCGGCGACCCGGCCGGCCGCCTTCGGCAACGGGACGTGCTCGGCCGGACCGAAGAACGCGTCCCGCGGCAACAGCGCCTGTGCCAGACGGAGTTCGGCAGGGGGCGGCACCTGCGTGCGGGGCGCCGGCCGCAGGTCCGGCGCGGCACGCGCGAGGTCCTTCAGGGCCGCGAGCAGCTCCCCGGTCGTCGCCCGGTCGTCGCCGTGGGTGATCTGGGTGCCGATCCGTCGGTGGTCGGACAGATGGACGTCGACCGACCGGTGCTCGTGCAGCCAGTCGGCCGCCTGGAAACCCGAGACGCCCAGCCCCTCGAGGTCGATGACGACGGGCAGCGGATCGAAGTCGTCGGCCAGGCCCGGACCGCAGTAGTCCGCCCGGTCGTCGACGTGCATGCCGTCGATCTGCTCGACGGCCGCCCGCACCTCGGCCGCCAGCTCCAGGGCCGTGCCCATCAACTCCTCGCCGCGCAGGCGCATCTGCCGCCGCCAGCCGTCCATCCCGGCGTACAGCAGCACCGACGGGCTGGTCGTGCCCAGCAGATCCGCACGCGTCTTCAGCAGCTCCGCCGGGACGCGATCGCCCTGGAGGTGGAAGACCGAGCCCTGCTCCAGGCCGCTGCCCATCTTGTGGACGCTGGTGACACAGATGTCGGCACCCGCGTCCATCGCCCAGGACGGCAGCTCCGGGTGGAAGGGCAGATGCGCACCCCACGCCTCGTCCACGACCAGCGGCAGCGAGCGGCGGTGACAGACCTCGGCGATCGCCCGCAGGTCCGCGCAGGCGCCGTACGGCGTCGGGCTGGTGACCAGGGCGCCCTTCGCGTCGGGGTGGACCTCGAAGGCCTTCTCGAAACTCGCGGCGGACGGCGGATGCGCCAGATGCCGCTCGGCGTCCCACTGCGGCTCCACCCACACCGGTTCGATCCCGGCGAGGATCAGGCCCGACACCACGGACTTGTGCGCGTCCCGCCCGATCAGCAGTTTCTCGTGCGGCCCGGCCACCGACAGCATCGCGGCCTTGACCGACAGGGAACTCCCGCACGTCGTGAAGAAGGTGTGCTCGGCGTGGACGGCGTCCGCCATCAACTCCTCGGCGCGTTCCAGGACCCGATCCCGGGTCAGCCGGTCGTCGAGCCCGCCGGACGCCAGGACGTCACCGAGGAACACCGCGTCGCCCAGCACCGCCCGTACGTCGGGGTCGGCGCCGCGCGCCTGCTTGTGTCCGGGCGGCGAGAACGCCAGCCGCCCCTGGCGGTGGTACTCGACGAGGGCTTCCAGTACGGGTGCGCGCGTGTGATCGACCGACATGGGGAGCCGGGTGCCCGCACCGTCGCCCGCCAATCGGGCGTCCGCGGAAACCGTCGGTCAGGTGGCGCCCGCGTGATGCCCCGGGGTCACGATCTCGTCCAGCACGTCCAGGACCGCCTCGTACGCCAGGCTCCGCAGGTGCGCCTCGCGCGCCGCGTCGGGATCGGTGCGCCCCAGATCCTCGCTCCGCGACCGCAGGTTCCGCAGCTCCTCGCGCGCGCAGGCCCTGGCGCGCTGGATGCGCCGCAGCAGTTCGTCCGAGTCCACGACATCCGTCATGCACTCCGCCTACCCCCGGGAGGCCCGTCGATGACCCCGTTCCCCCGGATGACCGCCCCTGGCCGTCGTCGACGACCTGCCGAATACCGTGGAATGCCCGGAAAGGCAGGTTTGGCCGGGCTTTCGGGGGCCAGCCGGAATGAGAGGGCCGTGCCCGGCCGGCGGGGGGAGAGGGTCCACCAGACCAGTCGAGGACGTCAGGAGAGCGAAAGGATGCGTGCGAACGCGAACCACCGGACCGACCGCACCGACAAGACCGACCGAACCAGCAAGACCGACGGGACCGACCGGCCGGACCGCGCGTACCGGCCCGATCGCATCGACGGCACGCACGGCGCCGACGCGCCGCCCCCGGTGCACTGCCACGGGGACGGGCCCTGCCGGCCGTCCGACGTCCGCAGCGCCATACGGCGCGCACTCGACGGACGGGGCGGGGCGACCGGCAGCCCCTACGACGAGGAAGCCGTCTCCGACGCGCTGCTCGTCGCCTCGGAACTCACCTCCAACGCCATCCTCCACGGGGGCGGCATCACCGACTTCGACGTGGACATCGACGGGTGGGCCGTGCGGGTCTCCGTGAGCGACCGCAGCGACCGGCTGCCCGTCGTCGCCGACCCGCTCGACGACCAGGGGCGGCGCCGGCCCGGCGGCCGGGGCTGGCCGATCGTCTGCCGGCTGGCCTGCGACGTCCGGGTGTCCGGCCTGCCGTCCGGCGGCAAGCGCATCACCGTCGTCGTCCCCGTCTCCTGACCCGCTGCCGTCCCCTGCCACGGCCGCCGCCCCCGACCGCCGCCTGATCGTCGCCGAGGCCCCGTGTCCGGACCCGCTGCCACGGCCGCACCGGTCGTCCGGAGAGGTTTCCCGACACCGGAGTTTGTTCCTCCGGACCCAGGGCAGATGGACGTTCGTGCTTCGGACCGGAGGCGCGCCCAGGGGAGCGGTACGACCGCTCCGGGGCGCTCCGGCGCCTCGGACGGCAGCGGCCCTTCCCATGGTCATTCCCCCTGACTCCACCGTTCAGGAGCGATTCCGCATGCTCATCGACATGGCGACAACCCGTCCCGCCGCATCAGCCTCGAACACCACCGCCCAGTCCCGTCGCACCCACGACGACGCTCCCGACACCACCGCCCTCTTCATCCGGCTGACCACGATGGAGGAGGGTCCCGAGCGGGACGCCGTACGCGACCGGATCGTCACCGCCTGGCTGCCCATGGCCCACCGCATCGCCGGCCGCTTCCGCGACCGCGGTGAGGCCATCGAGGACCTCCGGCAGGTGGCCGCACTCGGCCTGGTGAAGGCCGTCGACCGCTTCGACCCGGAACGCGGGGCCTTCGAGAGCTACGCCGTCCCCACCATCACCGGGGAGATCAAGCGGCACTTCCGGGACCGGATGTGGGCCCTGCGGGTCCCCCGCCGGGTGCAGGAACTGCGCAACAAGGTGCGCGTCGCCCGGCGCGAGCTGGCCCAGACGCCCGGCGCCCCCGAGCCGTCGACCGCCGACCTCGCCGCCCACACCGGACTCACCGAGGACGAGGTCGCCGCGGGCCTCGAGGCCCTGGAGAGCTTCAGCACCCTGTCGCTGGACGCCGAACTCCCCGCCGGGGACGACGGCTACAGCCTCGCGGACACCCTCGGCGGGCCCGACACCTCCTACGACATCGTGGTCGACCGCGAGTCCGCCAAGGAGAGCCTGCGCCGGCTGCCGGAGCGCGAGCGGGCCATTCTCTACATGCGCTTCTTCGAGGACATGACCCAGAGCCGCATCGCCGACCGGCTCGGCATCTCCCAGATGCACGTCTCGCGGCTCATCAGCCGCAGCTGCGCCCAGGTGCGCCAGGAAGCCCTGGGGCGACCGGGCGAACGCCGCTGAACCGGCCCGAGGGCCGTACGTATCCCACCCGTTCCGGACCAGGAGCAGTCGTTGATGCTGATGCCTCACCCCGCCGTCCTGCGCACCCTCGTCGCCGAGTACGAGGCCGCCACGGCCGGCGGATCCACCGCGGTCGACACGCGGGCGCAGGACCTTGCTTACACGCTGTGCGTCTCCACCGGGACCCGCGAGGTCACCCGGGCCCTGGAAGTAGCCCGGAGCTGGCTCGCCGCGGCCACCGACACCGACACCACCACCGCCGGCCGCAGCACCGGCGACGGGCCGCACGTGTACGCCTGACCGGCCGGCCCCCGACGCCCCGCCGCGGCCCCCCGCGGCGGGGCGCACGTGTGTACGGCGCCTGAGGGCGTGGCGCCTGAGAGCACGGCCCGCGCGTGCGGCGCCCGGGTGTGCGGCCCGGGTGTGTGGCCCGCGTGGGGCCCGTGTGTGCGGCCCGTGTGTGCGGTGCCGAAGCCGGGGCATCCGGGTCTCCGAGACTCTTCCAGGAGGTTGACATGAACGCGAGTGCCCTGGCGCGCAACGGCCGTATGGAGGCCGAGCGCGCCGCGCGGGGTTCGGTCACGCAGGGGGCCGCGCGGGCCGGACTGGCCGCGCGCGGAGTGATCTACCTGCTCGTCGGGGCGCTGGCCCTCCGGATCGCCTTCGGCGAGAACAAGAAGAAGCAGGCCGACCGCCAGGGCGCCCTCGCCGAGATCGCCGACCAGCCCTTCGGCTCCGTCCTGCTGTGGGCCCTCGGGATCGGGCTGGTCGGCATGGCGCTGTGGCGGCTGTCCGAGGTGGTCTTCGGCTCGGTCGGACCGGACGGCCGCAAGGCGAAGAAGCGTCTGCTCGCGCTCGTCCGCTGCGTCTTCTACTCCTTCGTCGCCTACTCCGTGCTCGCCTTCGCCGCCGGATCGGGCGACGGGGGAGGGTCGAGCGACGAGCAGTCGCGTGACGTCACCGCCCGCGTGCTCGAGCTTCCCGGGGGCCGGTGGATCGTCGGCGCGGCCGGTGTCGGGATCATCGTCGGCGGCATCTGGACAGGCGTCCGGGCCCTCCTGCGCAAGTACCACAAGCACCTGCGGCTCGGCCAGATGTCCGCGCGGGTACGCCGCCTCGTGGACGTCACCGGGGTGGGCGGCGGCACGGCGCGCGGCCTGGTGTTCGCGGCGGCCGGCGCCTTCGCCGTCCGTGCGGCCGTCGACTACGAGCCCGACAAGGCCAAGGGGCTCGACGACACCCTGCGCTCCTTCGCCGAGACGCCCGCCGGACCGTGGCTGCTGGCCTGCGTGGCGGTCGGCCTGGTGCTGTTCGGGCTGTTCTCCTTCGCGATGGCTCGCTGGCGGAAGGTCTGAACGCGCCGGCGGAGGGAACCCGGGGGAAATGAACGAATCCGAGTTCCCGCCGGACGGACGGCCCGTGGACATGTACCTCGACCTCCTGCGCGTCCGCATGGACAGCGAGGACTTCGCGATGCTGCTCAAGGTCGTCTCACCCGCACTGCGCGCCCTGGACGAACAATCCGCCGAGACCCTCGACTTCGCGCTCGATCCGCAGGAGACCGAGGAGCTGCCCCAGGAGATCCGTGACGAGGCCGCCCTGGTCATCGCCACGGCCGTCACCGGCCGACTGGACAACCAGCTCGTCGAGATCCAGGTCGACGGAACCGGCCCGGTCCGCGTGGTCACCGACGCGGAGACCGCCTCCGATCCGGGCCGCCTGGCCGAGATCGCCGGCTGCATCCAACAGCGCCAGAACGACACCGAGGCACTCCGGGGCATCGCGGCGGCGAGCGGCCTGCCGACGGACTTCTGACCCCGCCCCTCAGCGGCCCCGCCCGGGCGCCCGCTCCCGACGCCGACCGGCGCCGGGGCGGGCGCCCGTGCCTTGTCCGTGGGGGAGCCGCCGCGGCGGCTCGTCCGGGGCTCGGCCCGACTGCCCCGTTGCCCGGGCCCCCGTTCCCCCGCCCCTCCCTCGACGCCGGGGCTCGGGCCCTCAGCCGCCGTCGGGCGCGGGCCCGGCCTCACCTCGCCGGTGAGGCCACCGGGACCCCCAGCGGCCGGGCCAGGCCCGCGACCGCTTCGTCCAGGCGTTGCAGGTGACGTAGGACGCGGTCGGTGACGCGGCCGTAGCGGGGGGTGCCGGGGGTGCCCGGGTCGAGGAGGGAGGCGACGCTGGGGCCGGTGCGGACCTCGGCGGTGCTGCGGTCGTCGGCGACGCGTGCGGCGATGGCGTCGATGTTGCGCAGGATGCGCCGGCCGGCGCCGCGCAGCCGGGGGTCCGCCGCGATCGAGGGGTGGGTGGGCAGCAGCTCGGCCGTGGCCGCCAGTGACCGGGCGTGGTAGGCGCAGGTCTCCAGCAGGGCCACGACGTACTGGGCGGTGTCCCGCCGGGTCCGCAGCGGGGTGACCGGGTGGGTCAGCGGCTGGATCGCGGAGCGCAGGTCGGACAGGGCCTGGTCCAGTTCCCGGGCCCGGTCCAGCAGCTCGGCCGGCGGCCCGCCGCTGAGCTGTTCCACGGCGGCCCCGGTGACGTCGGTCAGCCGGTCGAGGACGGTCGTGAGCAGTTCGTCCGTCCGCCGGTCCGTGCGCACGGGCAGCACCAGCGCCGCCGCGACCACCCCGCTGGCCACCCCCAGCGCGGTCTCCTCCACGCGCAGGACCAGCACGTCCAGGCTGTAGGTGTGCAGCAGCGTGTACAGCACGCCCAGCGCCGCGGTGACGAAGAACGACATCAGGGTGTACGACAGGGGCGCCGTGTAGAACATCGCGAACACGCACAGCAGCACCACCGCGAACGCCGTCCACGTGTGGTGGCCGACCAGTCCCGCCAGGCCGATCCCCGCGACCACGCCGAGGGCGGTGCCGAGCAGCCGCCGGTAGCCCTTGACCAGGATCTCCCCGGTGGACGCGGTGTTGATGAAGACGATCCAGCAGGTGAGGACCGCCCAGTACCAGCGGTGGGTGGACAGCAGTTCGCCGCCGACGATGGCCAGCGCCGAGCCGACGGAGACCTGGACGGCCGCGCGGGTGGTGGGGCGCCGCAGCCCCGTGGGCTTCTCCGCGGTCTCCTCGTCGGACTCCTCCCCGCCGATCGCCGCGTCCTCCGCGTCCAGCTCCTCCCGGGAGCGGGCCGTCTCGGGGCTGTCGTCGGACTCGTCCTGCGGTCCGTCGAGCGCGAGGCGCAGCCCCAGCACCGCGCGGGCACTCTCACCGACGCCTCGGAAGACGTCCCGCACGGCCGGGGGAGCGGGCGGCAGGTGCTCCTCGTCGCGGTAGCCCAGCAGGCGGTTGCGGACCTGCGCGAGCCCGGTGCCGTCGGCGACCGGACGCCGGACCAGCAGGCGCAGGGCCCGCAGATCGCGGCGGAGCACGTCCGTCGCCTCCTCCTCCGGCATCGGCAGGCGCCCGCGTTCGGGGAGGGGCGCGCCCGGCAGGTGCAGGGTCAGGGTGTCCGCGCGCTCGGCGCCGCGTGCCGTCAGCAGGAGCAGTCCGAGCCGCTCGGCGGCGATCTCCGCGTCGGCGATCCGGCGCTGCACCAGCCGGGCCGTCGCCTCGTCGGGCGTGCCCTCCTCCAGCCGGCCCTGGATCATCATCGCCGTCTCGTGCAGCCGGGCGGTGCCCGTGCGCACGTGCGCCAGTGACTTCTCCACGTCGTCCGGGCCGGCGTCGAGCAGTTCCAGCTGGGCGTCGAGCAGCTGCGCGAGCCGCGCCCGGAAGGCGTGCCGCAGCCGCAGCAGGATCCCCGCCGAAGTCTGCGGCACCAGCACGAACCGGGCCAGCGCGCTGCCCGCGAAGGCGAGGGCGAGGACCCCCCAGAGCCCCGGCAGCAGACGCGGGGTGGCTCCCACGAAGAGGGACATGAAGTAGACCTGGAAGCCGATCAGCCCGAGCGCGGTGCCCCGGTCGCCGAACCGGCGTCCGTACACCGCGCAGAAGATGAGCACGACGAAGAAGACGTCACCGGCCACCACGTGCGAACTCAGCAGCGCCGCCAGGGACACCGAGGCCAGCGCCACCGGCAGCCCCAGCGCCAGGGTCACCGCCTGCGGCCCCCGCTGCTTCTCCCGGACGGCGAACGTGGCGACCATCGCCGCGATGGCCCCCGCGACCAGATGCGTGACGTCCGCGTCCAGCAGGGACAGCACGGCCAGCGTGAGGGTGATCGCGCCGACCGTCCGCAGGCCGGCCGCGAGCCGCAGCAGCCCGGGATCGGATGCCATGCCCCGGTCCCGCACCCCCGCCGCCCACGCCCGTGCCGCCGCCTTCACGCCGCCGTACCCTCCCGCCCGTCTCAGCCGGCCCCGGGGCGCCCGCTCTCCACCTGGGCCCGCACCTGCTCGGGCGTCAGATAGGTGTCGGTGTACTCGAAGTCCTTCAGCTTGGCGGGCCGCCGGGCCTGGAAGCCGGTGCGGACGAAATCGTCACCGGCGATGGCGTTCAGCGTCCAGTTCGTCAGCACGCGCGCCTTGGCCACTCCGGTGCGCAGCGCCCCCCAGTGGTACCCGCGGGCCACCAGCTGCGCGGGCAGCCCGTGCAGTTCGACGCCGAGCGGCTTGGAGACCGCGTCGGTGCCGCCGAGATCGACCACCAGCCCGAGGTCCTTGTGCGCGTACGGCCGCATCGCCCGGCCGCGCAGATGCGCGATGACGTTGTCGGCGGCGACCTTGGCCTGCCGCATCGCGTGCTGGGCGGTCGGCGGGCAGACGGCGCCCTCCACGCCCTTGGTCTCGTCGGGGACGGCCGCGGCGTCGCCGAGCGCGAACACCCCGTCGTGGCCGGGCAGGTCCATGCGCGAGGTGACCGCGAGCCGTCCGCGGACCGTCTCCGCGCCGAGCGTGGCGATCAGCGGGCTCGCCACGACACCGGCGGTCCAGATCAGCGTGCGGGTCGGCACCACGCGGCCGTCGGTGAAGGTGACCTCCTCGGGCCCGGCCTTGGCGATGGACACCCCCAGCGACACCTCGATGCCCCGCCTGCGCAGCACCTCCTGCGCGCTGCGCCCGAGCTTGTCGCCGAGTTCCGGCATCAGCTTGGGCGCGATGTCGATCAGGTGCCACTTGATCAGGCTCGGGTCCAGCCTGGGGTAGCGCTTGACCGCGTTGTGGGTGAGCAACTGGAGACAGGCGGCGGTCTCGGTGCCGGCGTAACCGCCGCCGACCACCACGAACTGGAGCCGTGCGGCCCGCTCGGCGGGGTCGTTGCTGGCGTCGGCGAGGTCGAGCTGGCTGATGACGTGGTCGCGAAGGTAGGCCGCCTCCGCGAGCGTCTTCAGGCCGAAGGCGTGGTCGGTCAGCCCCGGGATGTCGAAGGTGCGGGTGACGCTGCCGGGTGCCAGCACGATGTAGTCGTACGGCTCGTTGACGATCTCGTCGGTGATGGTCCGGATGACGCAGACCTTCGACTGCAGGTCCACGCCGATGACTCCGCCCGGGATGATCCGGGTGCGGTACTTCCTGCTGCGGCGCAGCGACAGCGCGATCGACTGGGGGGTCAGCACCCCGGAGGCGACCTGCGGCAGCAGCGGCAGATAGAGCTGGTAGGCGAACGGTGTCACCAGGGTGACCTCGGCCTCCGCGGCGGCGAGTTTGCGTTCCAGGCGTCGAACGCACCCCACTCCCGCGAAGCCCGCGCCCACCACCAGGATCCTGGGTCGTGTCACGATGTCCATCCCTTTCTGCGGCTCCAGGCGGTCTGCCTCGACGTTGTGCGGGTGCCCGCCGGACGGCCTCTTCGCACACCGCCGATCCCACCGCGACCGAAGCGGTTGCGCCAGCCGGACGGAGCATGCAGACGAACGTTTCTCCCGGTGCCCCGTGGTACCCGTACAACGGCCTGTTACGCCCCGGCCCCTCCAGCCGCACAGCCGGCGCCGACCCCCTACGACGGGGGGGCGACGACCGGCGGACGGTGGACCCGCCGCCGTCAGCCGGCCCGCACCGTCGCGCCGGCGACGCTGTCGATGTGGCACAGCAGCAGACACACGTCGTCGTCCCGCTCGGAGTCGCTCAGCATCGGGTCCAGGATGCGGTCGGCCGCGCCGTCGAGGTTCGCGTCCAGTTCGCCGGTGCGGAAGGAGCCGAGGGCCGCCGCGAGCCGTTCGATGCCCGGGTCTATGCCCTGCGCGCGCCGCTCGACCAGCCCGTCGGTGTAGAGCGCCAGCGTCGACCCGGGCACCAGTGGCACCGTGTGGTCGGCGATCTCCTGGTGCAGCGGGATGCCCAGCATCGCCCCCGGCTTGGCGCCCAGGGTGCGCACCCGCCCGTCCGGGCCGCGCAGCACGGGCGGCGGATGCCCCGCGGCCGCCCACGTCAGCACCGGCTCCCCGGGCTGGAAGCGGGCGATGACGGCGGTGGCGTACAGGTCGGGCTGGAGGTGGTGCAGGAAGGTGTGCAGCCGGGTCAGCAGCACACCGGGGCTGCCGCCGTCGACGGCGTAGGCGCGCAGCGCGGTGCGCAGCTGGCTCATCATGACGGCCGCGTGCAGTCCGTGTCCGGTGACGTCGCCGATGACGGTGATGAGGCTGCCGTCGGGCTGCCGGAACGCGTCGTACCAGTCGCCGCCGATGTTCAGCCCGTACGTCGCCGGCAGGTAGCGGGCCGCCAGGCGCAGGCCGGGAGTGGTCGGCAGATCGGTGAGCAGGGCCCGCTGGAGGGTCTCGGCGATGTCCCGGTTGTGCTCGAAGCGGCGCGCGTTGTCCAGCGCGATGCTGGCCCGCCTGGTCAGTTCGATCAGCATGACGGCGTCGTCGGGGTCCCAGCGCTCGCCCGGCGGCGTCAGCGTCAGCACGCCCAGGGGCGCGCTGCGGGTCGGCAGCGGGACGCACAGCAGCGGCCGGTCGGGGTGCAGTGCCGACGGCGGCTGGTCGTCGACGCCGGGCAGCCCGCCGGGATGTCCGGCGGCGTACTGGGGGCGGCCGGTCCGGGCGGCGACCACCGCGGCCGCCGGGCGCGGGGAGGGGGGCTGCCGGTCGTCCTCGGTGTCGAAGAGCCAGACGTCGACCGTGCCCGCGTACTCGGGCACCAGCAGCTCGGGCAGCCGGCGCACGATCTCCTCGTGGTTGAGGGACGCCGTCAGCACCGCGCTGGCGTCCGCGAGGAACGTCAGCCTGCGCCGGGCCCGCTCCGCCTCCTGTCGGGCCGCGCGCTCGGCGGCGAACGCCTCGCGCTGGGACCGTCCGGCCGCGTCCAGCTCGGCGTGCAGCGCCAGGACGCCCTGGTTGGTCTGGTGCAGCTCGTCCCGGTGGAAGGCGACCAGTTCCTCCTGCTCGGCGAGCCGGTCCAGCACCAGGGCGGTGTCCTCGTCGGCGCCGAGCAGGGCCTCCGCGAGCACACCGGTGTCGTCCGCCACCCCGGCGAACACCGAGGGGTCGGCCGGCTCGGGGCAGGACACGCAGAAGTGCCACGGCGGCTCCGCGGCGGCGGGCAGCGGGGCGACCTCGACGCGCAGCAGGCCCTCGGCCGACTCCAGGCCGAGCCGCCAGCTGCCGCCCTTGGTCAGACACTGGCGCAGCCGCCCGCTGAGCGCGGCCGCCAGCCGGGTCCGCTCCAGCGGCACGACGCCGTACGCCGCGGCCAGCCGAGCCGCGGCGATCCGGGCGCGCGCCGCGTCGGTGACGGTGGTGATCTGCCAGGTGCGCATCATGGGCGGTCCGGCGGTGTCGGGGACAGGACGGCCACGGCGGTGTCGTCACGCACCGGGCGGGCGGAACTGCTGGCGTCGCGCACGGTCACCGCCGCCGTCACCGCGGGATCGGCCGTCGCCGACCGGGGGTCGGCGGACGGCACCCAGCGGCTGGGCAGCCCGTCGCTGTGCAGGACCAGCAACCGGTCGGCGGCCCAGGGCACCACGGTCTCCGGCAGCCCCGTGGGGCGGTGCACGCCCACGATGCCGGGCCGGGAGAGCAGATGGCGCCAGGAGTCGCCCTCGCGCAGCCGCGCCCCCACGTTGCCGATCCCGGCGAACCGCAGCCGTTCGGACGGTACGTCGAGCTGCGCCACCGCGACGGCGGCGCCCCGCGTGCCGCGCAGCGCGATGTCCAGGCGGTGCAGGATCTCGGCGGGCGGGAGATGGGCGCTGCGGTGCAGCTCGTCCACGGCCGCCGTGGAGGCGCGGGCCGCCTCCGGACCGTGGCCCAGCCCGTCGGCGAGCATCAGGGTCAGCAGGTCGCCGGCCCGCACCCAGGTCCAGGCGTCCCCCGAGTACTCGGCGCGGGCGAGGGGGATGTTCACCCCGCCGGCCCGGGCGGCCGCCGGATCGTCCGGGTCGGTCCGCGCAGCGGCGCCGAGCCGGGCCAGCGCGACCGTGCCGCGCCCCGGCACGCTGTGCAGGTCGAAGCCGTCGGAGACTCGCCGGCACGTTCCCAGCCCGGCGCCCAGCGAGCCGGCCGTGGAGAATCCGTCGCCGAACGCGGCCGGTACGTCGGCCATGCCCGGACCGTGGTCCACGGCGGTTATCTGCACGACGACCCCGCCCCGTCCGGCCGGCGGGGGGACCAGGTCGACGAGCAGCTGGCCGCCGCGGGCGTGCTTGAGCAGGTTGGTGGCCAGCTCCGTGGCCACCAGCGCGGCCGCCGCCGTGCGTCCCTCGTCGAGGCCGACGAGCGCCGCGGCCTCCTCGGCGGCCACCCGCGCGTCCCGTACGCGCGTCGAGTCGTGCACCGGCACGTCCCACACCCGGGGCATCAGGGCTCCTCGCGCGGCCGGGGCGTCCGGGCCGCCCAGGAGGCCACGGTGATCGTCGTACCGGCACCTGGGGTGCTGTCGATGGCGAACTCGTGCACCAGCCGCCGGGCGCCGCCCAGACCCATGCCCAGCCCGCCGCCGGAGGTGAAGCCGTCCCGCAGGGCCTGTTCCACGTCCGGGATGCCGGGACCGGAGTCGGAGAACACCAGCCGCAGCCCCCGGGCCCGGCCGTCGGAGAGCGGCACGGTCCGCACCTCTCCGCCCCCGCCGTACACCAGCGTGTTGCGGGCCAGTTCGCTGGCGGCCGTGACCAGCTTGGTCTGTTCCACCAGGCCGAAGCCGAGCGCGGCGGCCGCCTGCCG
Organism: Streptomyces sp. NPDC051051; assembly: GCF_040682975.1. Classification (NCBI taxonomy): domain Bacteria; kingdom Bacillati; phylum Actinomycetota; class Actinomycetes; order Kitasatosporales; family Streptomycetaceae; genus Streptomyces; species Streptomyces sp. NPDC051051. Next base: position 19,544 of record NZ_JBFBCB010000002.1, on the reverse strand, counting down.
CACATGCTGCCGTACCCACACCAGGTCCAGATCGGAGCGGATCGGCAGGCGGGTCTCGACGCCCGCGGCCGTCCCGCTCACCGACGCTCCCGGCGTGGGCCGTCGGCCGTCGCGGCGTCCGTCCGCCCGAGGAGTTCCAGGGCCACTTCCGTGCTCAGCGCGGTCCGCAGGCCCGGCAGCGTCAGCCCGAGTTCCACCAGGGTGAGCGCGACCGCGGGCCGCATCCCGGCGACCACGGTCTGCGCGGCCAGCAGCCGGGCGTTGGCCGCGATCTCGGCCAGCACTCGCCCGAGGAAGGAGTCGACGATCTCGACGCCGGAGATGTCGATGACCACACCGGTCACCCGGCTGCGGGCGATCGACTCCACGATGTCCTGCCTGAGCTGCTCCGCCGCCCCGTCGTAGAGATCTCCCTGAAGGGTGACCAGCAGGACGTCGCCCAGCCTGAGCACCGGTACGGGGGCCCCGCCGACGCGGGAGAAGTCGTCGTTCACCGTGGGCCCGCACCGCCGGGTGCCGCCTGCACGATGTCGGCGCCCAGCCCGTGCAGGGCGTAGGCCAGGGCGTCGGCGAGACCGGCCCGCGTGATGACGGTGCCGAGGTCGAGTCCGAGGTGCACCATGGTCTGCGCGATCGCGGGCCGGATGCCCGAGACGACGCACTCCGCGCCCATCAGCCGTACCGCCGCGACGGTCTTCATGAGGTGCTGCGCGACCAGCGAGTCGACCGTCGGCACCCCGGTGATGTCGAGGATCGCGTACCGGGCCTGCTGGTCGACGACCGCCTCCAGCAGGGTCTCCATCACGACCTGGCTGCGCGCGCTGTCGAGCGTGCCGATGAGCGGGACGGCGACGATGCCGTCCCAGAGCCTGATGACCGGCGTGGCGACCTCCAGCAGCTGCATCTGCTGCCGGTCGATGAGGGACTGGACCTCCGTCAGCGCGGTCTCCATGACGACGAGCCGCAGGGTCCCCATCAGGACCGTCAGGATCTCCGTGCACTCCCGGACGTGGTCCGCCGGCGTGTCCGGCAGATCGGCGACGAGCAGGTTCACGACCGGTGCCCGCAGGGCGTCCACCTCGCCGGAGACCTGCGCCGTGCTCATCCCGGACCGGGAACGGGAGGCGGACATCCGCGCCAGCTGCTCGCGCACGACGGTGAAGCCGGCGCTGTCGGAGTCCTCCACCCGCCCGGAGGCGGTGACCTGGGCCAGGGCGTCGACGACGCTTCGGCCCGCCTCCACCGCCTCGTCGCGCGACACGGTGAACACGGCGCGGAACAGGGGTTCGTCGGCCCAGCGCTGGGCGATCTGTTCCCGGCGGCGGCTCAGGAAGGCCCCGACCTCCTCCGTCGGTGTCTCCTGCGGTGCGGCCGCTTCTTGCTCCGGCACTGCGTCACTCCTTTCTGCTCCTGCCGTCGCGTATCGGAAACCGGCCGGTGCGCGACGGCGTTCGTCCGTGGCGGCCGGACGCGCGCCGCGACACCGCGGCGCCCGCCGCCGGCCTCGCTCACTCTCTTGTCCGCCCCGCATAGTTGTCAAATGGCAACTGTCGGCCGGCCGCCGGCCGCGCCCCCGGTGTGCACGCGGGGCGCGGCCGACGGCCGGCCGGGGTTCTACGGGGCCTCGGGCGACGGCTGCATGCGGTCGATGAGGGCCAGGGCGTCGTCCACTTTGTCGGAGATGGGGACGGTGATGCTGACGCCGGTGAGATCCAGGACCCGGCGCACGGCGGGTGTCGGATCGATCACGTGCACACTGCCGGGCAGCTCCCGCGCCTCCTGGTACACCCGCAGGATGATGTTCATGCCGGAGGAGTCCATGAACGGCACCGCCGACAGGTCCAGCAGGAAATGGCGCCGGCCGTGGTGGAGCTGGTTCGCCAGATGGGCCTGGAACTCGGTCGCGGTGTCGAGATCCAGATGACCCTCGACCGTGACCAGGGCCACGTCTTCGCGGGGCAGGGTGACCTCGACGGACAGCGGGTTCTGGGCAATGGACACGAGTACCTCCGAAAACTTACGGTCCGGGCTCTGCGCACCGGCGGACGGCTGCGCCGCGCGGCCGGAACACCGGCGGTGCACCGGCTCGGCCCGTGCACCGCACTCACCCCCTGCGGATCCCGGCCTCACGCCGCGCACCGGCGGATACCCCCGAACGGGACGGGCATGCCTCCTCGGCCGGGTGAACCGTCCGGGGCCCGTCCGGCGCGATCCGCCGGACCGGCCCTAACCGAGCCTGATGCCCACGATGCAGGTGTCGTCGTCCGTGTCGGACCTGCTGTGCGTGAGCAGCCGGTCCAACTGCTGGTCCAGCGACGGCGCCACCGAGCGCGCCTGGCTCAGCAGCTGCGTCAGCGACTCCTCCACCGACCGGTCCCGCCGCTCTATGAGACCGTCGGTGTACATCAGCAGCGTGTCGTCCGCCGCCAGCTCGATCTCCGCCTCCTCGTACGACGTCTCCGGCACGGCGCCCAGCAGCATCCCGCTCAGCAGGGGCAGCGGGGCGGCGCCCGAGCCGCGCACCAGCACCGGCGGCAGATGGCCCGCCCTGGCCCACCGCAGGGTGCGCCGCACCGGGTCGTACAGCCCGCACACCGCCGTCGCCGTGACCGCGCCCGTCAGGTGGTGGGCGACGATGTTCAGCCACGACAGCAGCTGCCCCGGGCCCGCGCCGGTCACGGCGAGACCGCGCAGCGCGTTGCGCAGGACGACCATGCTGGTCGCCGCCTCGATGCCGTGCCCGGCCACGTCGCCGACGCACAGCAGCACCAGCCGGGACGGCAGCACGACGGCGTCGTACCAGTCGCCGCCCACGAGGTGCTCCTCCTCGGCCGGCCGGTAGCGGACCGCGACCTGGAGGCCCGCCATGTCCAGCGGCGCCCGCGTGGGCGGCATGATCGCGTTCTGCAGCTGGAGCGCCAGCCGGCTGCGCTCACTGGCCTGCTGCTCGGTCTGGACGAGCTGGTCGCGGGTGGCGGCGAGCGCCACCTCCGTCCAGTGCTGGGAGGAGATGTCCTGGTACGCGCCGCGTACCGACACCAGCTGGCCGTCGGTGTCCAGGACCGGCTCGGCGACGATGCGCACGTGCCGGGTCACCCCGTCGGGCCGCTGGAGCCGGAAGGCGGCGGACGCCGGACGCAGGTGGTGCAGCAGGGTGCGCAGGAAGCGGCCGATGGGGATCGCGTCGTCCGCGTGGGCGTGGGCCCCCAGTTCCTCGAGCCGCACCGGAGGGCTCGACGGTTCCCGCCCGTACAGCGCGTACAGCTGTCCGTTCCACGTCGTCTCGCCCGTGAGGACGTTCTCCTCGAAGCCGCCGATCCGGCCGAGGCGCTGGGCGTGCTGCAACAGGCTCGCCAGCCGTGCCGTCTCGTCCTCGATGCGCCAGATGAGCAGCACGCAGGTGCCGTGCCGGCTGATGCTCAGGTCCGCGACCGCCGACAGCGGCACCTCGTCGACGAGCGCGGTCAGGCTCATACGGCGGGCCCGGAACGGTTCGCCCGTCGCGTGGACCCGCTCGATGCGCTGGAAGAGGTCGCTGTCGCCGGCCGCCATCGGGTAGGCCTCCAGCAACAGGGCGCCGTTGACCACGGCCCGCGGCCGGCCCGCCGGGTCGAGGAAGTGGTCGTTGACGTGCTGGATGCGGAAGTCCACCAGCCGCCCCGCCGCGTCGACGACCGGCACCAGCACCAGCGCCGGGTCGTGCAGTCCGTCCGCGAGGTCCATCAGCTCGGCGGCGTCCGGCAGCACCCGCGGTTCCTGGTCGGCGGCCTGGGCGTGGGGGTACGCCTGCAGCGTGTGCGCGCACAGCTCCGCGAGCGCCTCCACCTGGCGCACCACCTGGGGCGGCTGCGGCTCCAGGAACGACGGCCAGGCGATCTCCAGGACACCGTGGATCCGGCCGCCGGTCCCGGCGGGAACGGCGACCCGGCCGCCTTCCGGGTGGGCCTGGCGGCCGATGGTGGGCAGCCCGGTCTGCGCGAGCGAGCCGATCCACTGGCCCGCGTGCTCGGTGAGGCCGAGCCGGGCCACCGTGGCGACGTCCGGCGGGACGTAGTGCCAGCGGGCGGCCTCGACGGGGGTGAAGCCGGCGCTGCCGGCGAGGGTCAGCGAGCCGTCGGAGCCCGCCGCCCAGATCGCCACCGCCATCGCACCCAGTGGTTCCAGCGCGTGCTGGAGCAGCGAGTCGGCGACGGCCTGCGTGTCGTGGGCCGCCAGCGCCCCGCTCTCGGCCGCCCGCAGCCGCACGGCCGCGGACTCGTCGGCCGCCACGTGCCCCGTGACGGCAGCCAGGAAGGCGTCGGTGACCTCGGAGACCCGGTCCCTGGCGGCCTGGTTGATGACGTCCACCGCGAACTCCAGCGGTGTCATCCCCGCCTGCCCGGCCAGCTCGGTGAGCTGCCGGGCCGCCTCCGCGGGCCCGCAGCCGAGCCGCTCCACGAGGATCCCCTTGGCCAGCTCGACCAGCGCCCGTCCCTCGGCCTCGGCCTGCGCCGCCCGCACCTCGCGCTGCAGCCGCTTCACGGTGGCCGCCAGACGTCCGACGGGGGAGGGCTCCTCCTCCCGGCCGGCCGCCGCGGGGGCGTGCCCGCGCGCCGTGCCACCGGTGCCCGCGGCCGCCTCCGGGAGCGGTGCGGCGGCCGGGCCCTCGTCGGCCGGCCCGGGCTCGTCGGCGAGGTCCTGTGCCGCACCGGGCGATGCGGGGGCCGCGGGTGACGCGATCGGGCCGCGGGCCGGCGCGACGGGGTGCGCGCCGCGCGCCGAGGCGGGCGTCGCCGGGGACTCGGGCTCGGCCGGACCGGCCGGACCCCCGGCCCGCTGGGGCTGCTCTTCGGACATGTTCACGGTGCGATGACTCCTCGGCCGGTGCGCCTGGTGCTCGGACGGGCGGGCTGCCCTCAGGCGGTCAGCCAGCGGCGGACGCAGGACATGAGGTCATGGGTGTCCACGGGCTTGGTGACGTAGTCGCTGGCCCCCGAGGCGAGACTCTTCTCCCGGTCGCCCGGCATCGCCTTCGCGGTCACCGCGATGATGGGCAGGTCGGCGTACTGCGGCATGGTGCGGATCTCCGCCGTTGCCGTGTACCCATCCATCTCCGGCATCATCACGTCCATCAGCACCAGTGCGATGTCCGGATTGGCGCGCAACGCCTCGATGCCCTCGCGGCCGTTCTCCGCGTGCAGCACCCGGATGCCGTGCAGCTCCAGGATGCCGCTGAGCGCGAACAGGTTGCGCGCGTCGTCGTCGACGACGAGGACCGTCCGGCCCACCACGGCGTCGTCGACGGGCTGCGGCGCCATGGGCTGCGGCTCGTCCTGGCGGACCAGGGCGAGGACGTCGCCCGGCTCCTCGGCGGACAGGTGCAGCGTGATGCGTTCCCGCAGTTCGTCGAGGCTCGACAGGAACTCCAGCGGCCGGCCCGCGGACCAGGACCGGAGCGCCTCCTCCTGGGCGAAGTCCGCGCGGTGACCGCTGTGCACGAGCACCGGCACGTTGGTCAGCGCCGAGTCGCCCTGCAGGGCCTCCAGGAAGCGGGACGCCTCCGCGTCGGGCATCCCCAGCTCCAGGACCACGCAGTGGCACGGCTCGGCGGCCAGCGCCCCCGCCGCCTCCTGCGCGCCCACCGCGGTGACGACGTCGACCGGCGGCGGGGCACCGTCCTCCCGCCCGCCCGCGACGTCGGCCACCACGCTCTCGGCGACCAGCGTCAGCAGCCCGCGCGGCCGTTCCTCCACCACCAGCAGCCGGCGCGGACGCCGGGTCGTGCCCGAGGGCGCGGGCAGGCCCAGCGGGTGCGCGGTGGCCGCCGAGGCCCCGTCGTCGTCGCCGTCGCGCTCCACCGGCCGGCCGCCGGCGAGCACCTCCTCGAAGTCCCCGCGGGCGACCGGCAGGTACAGCGTGAACGTGCTGCCCTTGCCGGGCGCGCTGTCCACCGTCACGGCACCGCCGAGCAGGTGGGCGATCTCCCGGGTGATGGACAGTCCGAGGCCGGTGCCGCCGTACTTGCGGCTCGTGGTGCCGTCGGCCTGCTGGAAGGCCCCGAAGATGGTCTCGAGCTGCTGCTCGGGGATGCCGATGCCGGTGTCCTTCACCCGGAAGGCCACCACCGTGCCGCCGCGGACCACGCCCTCGGGCACCTCCTCCGCGGCCACCGGCTCGATACGCAGTTCCACGCCGCCCTGCTCGGTGAACTTCACCGCGTTGGACAGCAGGTTGCGCAGCACCTGGCGCAGCCGGGAGTCGTCCGTCAGCAGGTCGGCCGGAGCGCCGGCGGCCGTGCTGATCGAGAAGTCGAGGCTCTTCTGCGTCGTCATCGGCCGGAACGTCGCCTCGACGTACTCGATGAGCTGCCGCAGCGGCACCCGCTCCGGGGAGACGTCCATCTTGCCGGCCTCGACCTTCGACAGGTCCAGGATGTCGTTGATCAGCTGGAGCAGGTCCGAGCCCGCGGAGTGGATGATGCCCGCGTACTCCACCTGCTTCGGCGTCAGGTTGCGGGAGGGGTTCTGCGCGAGCAGCTGGGCCAGGATCAGCAGGCTGTTGAGCGGCGTGCGCAGCTCGTGACTCATGTTGGCCAGGAACTCGGACTTGTACTTCGACGCCAGCGACAGCTGCTGCGCGCGCGCCTCCAGCTCCTGCCGCGCCTGCTCGATCTGGAGGTTCTTCGCCTCGATGTCCCGGTTCTGCGCCACGAGCAGCGAGGCCTTCTCCTCCAGCTCGGCGTTGGAGCGCTGCAGCTCCTCCTGCTGGGACTGCAGCTCCGCGGACCGTGTCTGGAGTTCGGCCGTCAGCCGCTGGGACTCGCCGAGCAGCTCGTCGGTGCGGGCGTTGGCCACGATCGTGTTGACGTTGACCCCGATGGTCTCCCTGAGCTGTTCCAGGAAGTCCCGGTGGATCTCCTTGAACGCGGTGACCGACGCCAGCTCGATGACCCCGAGCACCTGCCCCTCGAACAGGATCGGCAGCAGCACCAGCGCACTGGGCTCCACCTGTCCGAGCCCCGAGGAGACGACGACGTACCCGGCGGGCAGGTCGTCGACCATGATCGTACGGCGGCTGCGCGCGGCCTGGCCGACGAGCGAGCGGCCGAACGGGATCCGGGTCGGGCGGGAGTCGTCGTCGGGGTAGCCGTAGGCACCCACCAGCCGCAGCTCCGGACCCTTGGCCCCCTCCTCGGCGAGGTAGAAGGCGCCGTACTGGGCGGAGACCAGCGGCACCAGCTCGTCCATGATCAGCTCGGCCACCACGGGCAGCTCGCGGTGCCCCTGCATGAGCCCGGAGACCCGGGCGAGGTTGGTCTTGAGCCAGTCCTGCTCCTGGTTGGCGAGCGTCGTCTCGCGCAGGGACCCCACCATCGAGTTGATGTTGTCCTTGAGTTCGGCGACCTCCCCGGAGGCCTCGACCGTGATCGAGCGGGTGAGGTCGCCCTCGGCGACGGCGCTCGTCACCTCCGCGATCGCCCGCACCTGGCGGGTGAGGTTGCCGGCCAGCTCGTTGACGTTCTCGGTGAGGCGCTTCCAGGTGCCGGAGACACCCTCCACCTCGGCCTGGCCGCCGAGGCGTCCTTCGGTGCCGACCTCGCGGGCGACGCGGGTGACCTCGTCGGCGAAGGCGGAGAGCTGGTCGACCATCGTGTTGATGGTCGTCTTGAGTTCGAGGATCTCGCCGCGCGCGTCGACGTCGATCTTCTTCGACAGGTCGCCCTTGGCCACCGCCGTGGTCACCAGCGCGATGTTGCGCACCTGGCCGGTGAGGTTGTTGGCCATGGAGTTGACGTTGTCGGTGAGGTCCTTCCAGGTGCCCGCCACGTTCGGCACGTGGGCCTGGCCGCCGAGGCGTCCTTCGGTGCCGACCTCGCGGGCGACGCGGGTGACCTCGTCGGCGAAGGCCGACAGCGTGTCCACCATGGTGTTGATGACGTCGGCCAGCGCGGCGACCTCGCCCTTGGCCTCCACGGTGATCTTCTGCGACAGGTCGCCGCGCGCCACCGCCGTGGCCACCTGCGCGATGGAACGCACCTGGCCCGTCAGGTTCGACGCCATGACGTTGACGTTGTCGGTGAGGTCCTTCCAGGTGCCGGAGACGCCCCGGACCGTGGCCTGTCCACCGAGGTTGCCCGCGGTGCCGACCTCGCGGGCGACGCGGGTGACCTCGTCGGCGAAGGCGGAGAGCTGGTCGACCATCGTGTTGATGGTGTTCTTGAGTTCGAGGATCTCGCCGCGCGCGTCGACGTCGATCTTCTTCGACAGGTCGCCCTTGGCCACCGCGGTGGCCACCTGGGCGATGTTGCGCACCTGGGCTGTCAGGTTCCCGGCCATGAAGTTGACCGAGTCGGTGAGGTCCCGCCAGGTGCCCTTGACGCCCTTGACGTCCGCCTGGCCGCCGAGGCGTCCTTCGGTGCCGACCTCGCGGGCGACGCGGGTGACCTCGTCGGCGAAGGCGGAGAGCTGGTCGACCATCGTGTTGATGGTGTTCTTGAGCTCGAGGATCTCGCCGCGCGCGTCGACGTCGATCTTCTTCGACAGGTCGCCCTTGGCGACCGCCGTGGTCACCTGGGCGATGTTGCGCACCTGGGCGGTCAGATTTCCGGCCATGAAGTTGACCGAGTCCGTGAGGTCGCGCCAGACACCGGCCACGCCGGGCACCTGCGCCTGGCCGCCGAGGCGTCCTTCGGTGCCGACCTCGCGGGCGACGCGGGTGACCTCGTCGGCGAAGGCGGAGAGCTGGTCGACCATCGTGTTGATGGTGTTCTTGAGTTCGAGGATCTCGCCGCGCGCGGGCACGTCGATCTTCTGCGAGAGATCGCCCTTGGCCACCGCCGTCGCCACCTGGGCGATGTCGCGGACCTGGGTCGTCAGGTTGCCCGCCATGGCGTTCACGGAGTCCGTGAGGTCGGCCCACGTGCCCGACACCCCCGGCACCTCGGCCTGGCCGCCGAGGGTTCCCTCGGTGCCGACCTCGCGGGCCACGCGCGTGACCTCGGACGTGAAGACGGACAACTGGTCGACCATGCCGTTGAACACGGTCGCGATGTCGCCCATGAGGCCTTCGCCGTCGGCGGGCAGCCGGGTGCCGAAGTCTCCGTCCCGCACGGCGGTCAAGCCGGCCAGGAGGCGCCTCAGCTCCTGGTCGCCCGGTGCCTCGGCGGCCTCGGTGGCGTTGCTGGTCATGCGTACCCTCGTTCCGCTCCCCAGGAGCCCCCCCGGCGGGGGCTCGGAACCGGGCCGTCCCAAGAAGACGGCACTCTCCGGTCGTGCGTCCATTTCCGCAGTTCACGGATGTGCGCGAAGAGATAAATCCGCCGAAGGCTAACCCATGGGCCTACGGCGGAACAAAGTGTCGCGTCACCCGGGGCGCACAGAAGATTCACCGGGTGCGCACCATGCATGCACCACCGGAAACGGGGTACCCGTCTTGACTTTTGTCGTGCGGGCGCGGCTCGTCAGGCGACCTCGGAACCCAGCAGACCGAGCCGCAGCCGGGCCACCATGCGGCTGATCAGGCGTGAGACGTGCATCTGCGAGATGCCCAGTTCCCTGCCGATCTCGGCCTGCGTCCGCTCCTCGACGAACCGCAGGTGCAGGATCCGCCGGTCGTGGGCGTCCATCGCGGCGATCAGGGGGGCCGGCGAGTGGAAGTCCTCGACGAGTTCGAGGGCCGGATCCTCCGCGCCGATGAAGTCGGCCGGCGCCGACTCGCCCTCCGGGTCGCCACCGGAGGTCAGGGCGGCGTCGAGCGAGGCCGACGTGTAGCCGTTCGCGGCCTTGCGCGCCTCGATGACCTCCTCCTCCGACAGCGACATCAGCTGCGCCAGCTCCCGCGTGGTGGGCATCCGGCCCGACCGCGTCCGCAGCTCGTCGGTCGCGCGGGCCAGCTCGACCCGCGCCTCCTGGAGCCGGCGCGGCACGTGGACGGCCCAGCTGGTGTCGCGGAAGAACCGCTTGATCTCGCCGACGATGTACGGCACGGCGAACGAGGTGAACTCCACCTCGCGGGCCAGCTCGAACCGGTCGATGGCCTTGATCAGCCCGATCGTCCCGACCTGGACGACGTCCTCCATCGAGTCCCCCCGGCTGCGGAAGCGGGAGGCCGCGTACCGCACCAGCGAGAGATTCATCTCGATCAGGGTGTTGCGCACGTACTGGTGCTCGCGCGTGCCCTCCTCGAGGACGGCCAGCCGCTCGAAGAAGGGGCGGGAGAGTTCCCGCGGGTCCCTCGGACCGACCGCGGTGGGCACGTCGACGAACGGAACCCCTGCCTGCGGGTCGCCGGTGGACCGTCGCTCCGCCGTGGCCGTTCGTTCCTGTGCCGTCACGGCGTTCATGCCGCTCGCTTTCGTTCGTGGGGGCCCGCTGAACCGCGCGGGGGCCGTCGAGCCGTCCGACGACGCGCTCCGTCTGCCCCCGCTTCCCCCGCTCATGCCGCGACGGATGCGCCACCGTCCCCGCGGCGTGCACGAGTCGGGGGCCGCGGCGGCGCAAGCCCTCCGAATGCGCCCGCGACGGCCGGGTATCAGGGCTGTGGAACGCGAGAAGGGAGCAGCGTGACCATCGACAGAATCTGGTCCTACCCGTCGGACAGCGGGCATGTCGAAGGACAGGACCTCACGGGGTACGGGGTGGTCGGGACCGACGGCACCCTGGGGCACGTCGAACGGGAGGACGGCCACCACGGCATGTGGCACCTGGTCGTCGACACGGGCGTCTGGCTGTTCGGCAGGAGCGCGGTCGTCCCGGTGGGCGTCGTCACGTCCGTCGACGAGGCCGAACGGAAGGTCTCGGTCGCCTGCACCGTGGACGAGGTCAAGGAGGCGCCGCGCTTCCGGACCGACAGCGAGACCATGGACCCCGACTATCTGACGGCCGTCGCCGACTACTATCGACGGCTGATGCCGCACGGGACGACGACCGCGTGACCGTGCCACGGTTTCCATGAGGTTCGTGTCGTGAGGTTCGTGCCATGAGGGGAGAAGAACTCCTGCCCACCCGGGCGGCGGACACCGCCCGGGTGACGACCGCCGCGTCCGCACGGGCCCGCGTCCGCGGCCTGGTCGACGCCGGCTGGGACGCGGCGACACGGCCGGCTTCGAGGCGACCCCGGGGCGGGACGGGGTACGGCTGTCCGTCCACGACCACAGCGACGTCGTACCCGAGGCGGCGTACGGCCCCGGCATCCTTCCCGTGGGCGACCACGGCAGCGGCTACGGCTGGCCGCTGATCCTCCGGCTGGCCCGCGACATCCGCATCCGTCCCCGCCCCTCCGGCGGGAAGACCGTCACCGTCCTCGTACCGATCAGGACCGAGGCCCCCTGACGGACGGGCCGGCGGCTGAGCCCCGGTCACCACGGCAGGAAGACGTGCACGTCCTTTCCCTCACCCGCGGACACCACGCTCACCTGGCTGCACAGCGTGTGGATCAGGTGCCAGCCGATGCCGCCGCCCCCGGCGTCGGGGTGGAAGGGCCGCGGGGCCGGCACCGTGGGGTTGGTGTCGTGCAGCGTCACGTGCACCCCGTCGAAGGTGGGCCGCAGGTGCAGCGAGAAGGGACCCGGCGCGTACTGGACGGCGTTGGAGGCCAACTCCGTCACGATCAGCACGATGTCGTGCCAACACTCGGGTGCCGCGGGCGGGGCCGCGCGGGCGAGTGTGCGGAGGAACTCCTCCGCGGCCAGGCGCGCACCCGTCACGTCCTGTGGGTCACCCGCGAAATGGGCGGTGCGGCCCGGAATCGTCCAGGAGGCCGGTGAGTCGTTACCACGGGGCTCGGTTGCCATGTCGTCGTGCGGCCCTCTGTCCGGGACCGTCGTCCTTTCTCGTGCCGCTCTCTCGTCGCCACTCCCCAGGGTTCCCTGGGCGGCGCGGCCTACGCGCGCCGCACCCGACCCACGCCAGGGGCGTGCGGTACGTCAGCGGAACACGTCGTCGGCGTCGTCCCAGCTCAGCACCTCCGCCGGAGGGTTCTCCCGGCGCACCCGCACGCGGGCCTGGTACATCGCCTCGATCTCGGCCGCGTAGTGCCGCACGATCGAGTCACGGCGCAGCTTCATCGACGGCGTCAGCAATCCGTTGGCCTGGTCGAACGGCTCAGGCAGGACCCGGAAGACCCGGATCGACTCCGACCGGGACACCGCGTTGTTGGCCGCGGCCACCGCCCGCCCGACCTCCTCCCGCAGCGCGTTCTCCTCCCGCGCCTCGCGGCTGGAGCGGTCACCTCCGTACGGCGGCAGGTTGCGGCGCCAGTGCGCCAGGAACTCCGGGTCCAGCGTGATCAGCGCGCCCACGCAGGGCCGGTCGTCGCCGACGACCACCGCCTGGTGGACGAGCGGGTGCAGCCGCAGCCGCTGCTCCAGCGCGGTCGGGGCCACGCTCTTGCCGCTGCTGGTGATGATCACGTCCTTCTTGCGGCCGGTGATGGTCAGATAGCCGTCGGGATCCAGGTGGCCGAGGTCTCCGGTGGCCAGCCAGCCGCCCCGGAACGTGGCCCGCGTGGAGGCGTCGTCGTTGACGTAGCCCTGGAACAGCGACGGGCCGCGCACCAGGATCTCCCCGTCGTCGGCCATCCGGATCTCCGTGCCCGGCAGGGCCTGCCCGACCGTCCCCGACTTCTCCCGGCCGAGCGGCTGCATGGTGATCCCCCCGCTGGTCTCCGTCAGGCCGTACCCGTCGTGGACGTAGATGCCGATGCCCTCGTAGAAGAGGGACAGGTCGCGGTGGAGCGGTGAGCCGCCCGACGTCGCCCGGTGCACGCGGCCGCCCAGGGCGGCGCGGAGTCTGCGGTACACCGTCCGTTCGTACAGGGCGTGCTGGAGCCGCAGGTCGAGGCCGGGGCCCGAGCCCCGGCCGAGCCGCTGCCGTTCGACGGCCGCCGCGAAGTCCCGGGCGGTGCCCGCGGCCCGCTCGAACAGCGCGCCGCGGCCCGCCTCCTGGGCCGCCCGCAGGAAGTTCTTGTAGATCTTCTCGAAGACCGACGGGACCCCGTACAGGTGGGTCGGACGGAACGAGTGGAGAGCCTCGGAGAGGGCGTCCCCGCTCAGGTCCGGTTCGTGGCCCATCAGGATCCCGCCGCGCAGGCACAGCCCCTGGATCATCAGCCCGTACACGTGGGAGAACGGCAGGAAGGCGAGGACGGAAGGCTGCTGTCCGGGCGGCCCCGCGGTGTCCCTCCAGCCGGCCAGCAGGGTGTCGCAGGGCGAGGCCAGGCTGCGGTGGGTGAGCGCGCAGCCCAGGGGGCGGCCCGAGGTGCCGGAGGTGTACGCGATCACCGCGGTGGAGTCCGGCAGCACGATCCGGCGCAGCGAGTCCACGGTGGTCTGCGGGATCACCTCGCCGCGCCGCGTGAGTTCCTCGAACGCTCCTGCGTCGAGCTGCCAGACGTGCCGCAGGGTCGGCAGCGTCGCGCACACCGAGCCGACCGTCATGACGCTCTGCTCGTCCTCGACGATCACTCCCACGCAGCCCGCGTCCCGCAGGATCCACTCGACCTGGTCGCGCGAGGACGTCGGATGGACGGGGACGACCTCGGCGCCCACCGCCCACAGGGCGTGGCTGAGCACCGTCCACTCGTAGCGGGTGCGCGCCATGACCGCCACCCGGTGGCCCGGCGACATCCCCGAGGCGACGAGCCCCTTGGCCAGATCCACGACCTCGTCCCGCAGCTCCACCGCCGTCACCTCCTCCCACGGCCCGGAGGGGGCGGACCGGCGCGCGAGCACCGGCAGGGTCGGGGTACGGGCGGCTGTCTCGAAAACGCTGTCGGCGAGCCCTCCGGTCAGGGGCGAGGCGGCGGTGGGAGCGAGGGCGACGTCGCGCATGCGCTGCTCCTGACAGGTACGGGCTGTGACTCCGTCGACGAGGACTGTTATCGACGGTGGTCGAATGTAGCTCAGGCAGGGGCGGTTGTGGCCGGGAACGCACAACTATTCCGCGCGGATGATCTCGGCGGCGGACTGTTGGCGGGCCGCTGGTCCGGGGACTCGGGACACATGACCTACAGCAATCCTGACCCCGACCCGGAACGCAGCACCGGCCTCGAACCGGGCGGCGGCGTGCCGCCGGGCGAGACCCCGCCGGCGGAGAGCAGCATGCCCGGGGCCGGACCCCGGGAGACCCACAATCCCCCCACGGGCTGGGCCAAGGGCCCGCTCACCCTGATCATCGTCGTCGCCGTGCTGGTCGCGGCCTTCTTCCTGGCCTACGCCCTGATCCTCATCTTCTGACCGCGCGGCCGCCGGACCGTGACCGCGCGGGCCGCGGAACCGCATGCGTCAGCTCTGGGTGTGCCGTACGCAGCCGGTGACGACCTCGCGCAGGCTGCCCGTGCGCTCCCACAGCTCGCGCTGCACCATCGCGCCGTTGCCGTGCCGCAGCAGGTCCGCGCAGGCCGCGCGGACCCGCTCGAGATCCCCGTGGTCGGCCAGCGCCTGCGACACATGATCGACCAGGGCCCCCACCACCGCCTCGGCGGGCGCGCGCCGCATGGTCGCCGGGTGCAGCAGATCGCCGGTGAGGCCGGACTTGGCCGCCCGCCAGCCCGCCAGCCGGAGCAGACTCACACTGTGGTCCACCGGCTCCACACCAGCCCTCCACTCGCGGGCGGCCGTCTCGACGAGCCCGCGCACCAGGGCGGCGACGAGCACGGCGGTGTCCGCGCGCAGGCAGACGTCCGAGACCCGGACCTCCACCGTCGGATAGCGGGCCGACAGCCGGGCGTCGAAGTAGACCATCGCCTCGTCGAGGACGGTTCCGGTGGCCACCATGTCCGCCACCCGCTGGTGGTAGCGCTCCGCCGAACCGAACAGCTCGGTCGGACCGGCCGACGGCCAGCGCTGCCACACCCGGCTGCGATAGCTGCTGTACCCCGTCTCGTTGCCCTGCCAGAACGGCGAGTTGGCGCTCAGCGCCGGCAGCACCGACAGCCAGGGCCGGATCCGGTCGAGGACCGCGACGCCCTCCTCGTCCGACTCCACCGACACATGGACGTGGCAGCCGCAGACGAGCTGCTCACGGGTGGCGATGCCGTACTGCTCCGCCATCCACTGGTAGCGCCGGTTCATGCCGACGGAGGGGCGCACCGGCAGCGGCGACGTCGCCAGCGCCGCCACGGTGCACCCGATCTCCCCGGCGTGCCGGGCCGCCTCCGCGCGTATGCGGACGATCTCCTCGCCGAGTTCGTCCATGCCCGACTGCGGCCGGGTGGCGAACTCCAGCATCTGGTTGTGGAGTTCCTTCTCGAAGACGTCCTGTTCCGCCCGGTCCCTGGTGGCACGGGCGAGAACGGCGGCGGAGAGCGCCTGCGGCTCTCCCGTTTCCGGGTCGACGAGGAGGAGTTCCTCCTCGACTCCGACAGTGCGCACGTGATGCAGCCCTTCTCTGGCAGGTGGTACGCACTCGACTGCCCTGTCGGGCCCGGTTCACACGGCCCCGGGCGTCAACCACATCGTCGCGAGGGGCGGGAGGGTGAGGGTGATCTCCCCGTTCTCCGGCTTCGCTCCGTCGAGCAGACGCACGTCGCTGCCGCCGTACCGCATGTCGTCGGTGTTGAGGGCCTCGTACCAGACGGGGACGTCGTCCGGTACGGCCAGCCGGTAGTCGTGGCGTACCACGGGGGAGAAGTTGCTGACCGCGAGGAGGGGGACGCCGTCGGCGTCGTAGCGCAGGAACGCGAAGACGTTGTCCTCGGCCGCGTCGCAGAGGACCCAGCGGAAGCCGCCCGGGTCGGTGTCCCGCTGCCACAGGGCCGGGGTGGCGCGGTAGCGCGTGTTGAGGTCGCGCACCAGGTCCCGGACCCCGCGGTGGTCGGCCTCGGCGCCGTAGCCCTCGTCGAGCAGCCACCACTCCGGGCCGTGTGCCTCGGACCACTCCGCGCCCTGGGCGAACTCCTGCCCCATGAAGAGGAGTTGCTTGCCCGGATGGGCCCACATGAAGGCGAGGTAGGCGCGGTGGTTGGCCCGCCGCTGCCACCAGTCGCCGGGCATCTTCGACACCAGCGCCTGCTTGCCGTGCACGACCTCGTCGTGCGAGATGGGCAGCACGTAGTTCTCGCTGTAGGCGTACACCATCGAGAAGGTCATCTCGTGGTGGTGGTACTTGCGGTGCACCGGCTCTTTGGCGATGTACTCCAGGGAGTCGTGCATCCACCCCATGTTCCACTTCAGCCCGAACCCGAGGCCGCCGCTGTCGGTCGGCCGGGTCACGCCCTCCCAGGCCGTGGACTCCTCCGCGATGGTCACGACACCCGGGTTGCGGCGGTAGACCGTCGCGTTCATCTCCTGGAGGAACGCCTTCGCGTCCAGGTCCTCCCGACCGCCGAACACGTTCGGCGTCCACTGCCCGGAGTCCCGCGAGTAGTCGAGGTAGAGCATGGAGGCGACGGCGTCCACCCGGAGTCCGTCGATGTGGAACTCCTCGCACCAGTAGACGGCGTTGGCGACCAGGAAGTTGCGCACCTCGGTGCGCCCGAAGTCGAACTCGAACGTCCCCCAGTCCGGGTGCTCGGCCCGCTGCGCGTTTCCGGGCTCGTACAGCGGGTCCCCGTCGAAGCGGGCCAGCGCCCAGTCGTCCTTGGGGAAGTGCGCCGGCACCCAGTCCACGATCACGCCGATGCCGGCCCGGTGCAGCGCGTCGACCAGGTACTTGAAGTCGTCGGGCGACCCGAGCCGCGAGGCCGGGGCGTAGAAGCCGGTGATCTGGTAGCCCCAGGAACCGGAGAACGGGTGCTGGGCGACCGGCATGAACTCCACGTGCGTGAAGCCCAGGTCGTTGACGTAGGCGGGCAGTTCCTCGGCCAGCTGCCGGTAGGTCAGCCCCGGCCGCCAGGAGGGAAGGTGCACCTCGTACACCGAGAACGGCGCCACGTGCACGGGCACGTCCCCCCGGTGCGCCATCCACTCGGCGTCGTCCCACTGGTAGTGCGAGGCGTGCACGATCGACGCGGTGTCCGGCGGGACCTCCGCGCACCGGGCCATCGGGTCGGCCTTGAGGAAGCGGTGCCCGTGGCGCGAGGTGATCTCGAACTTGTACCGGGTGCCCTCGCCGACCCCGGGCAGGAACAGCTCCCACACCCCCGACGCCCCGAGGGAGCGCATCGGGAAGGCGGTGCCGTCCCAGTACGTGAAGTCCGCGGCGACCCGCACCCCCCGGGCGTTCGGCGCCCACACGGTGAACCGGGTGCCGGCGACGCCCTGGTGGGTCATCGGCTCGGCACCCAGCGCCTTCCACAGCTGCTCGTGCCGGCCCTCCCGGACGAGGTGCAGGTCGAGGTCGCCCAGCGCCGGCAGGAACCGGTAGGGATCGTGCACCTCGCACTCGTCACCCTCGTACGCCACCAGCAGCGTGTACGCGGGGATCTCCTTCAGCGGCAGCACGGCGGCGAAGAGACCGTCGCCCTCCGACACCAGCGGGGTGCGCTCGCCGTCCACCAGGACGGCGACCGAGCGCGCGAAGGGGCGCAGCGCCCGGAACAGGACGCCGCCGGGCACCGGGTGGGCGCCCAGCAGGGCGTGCGGGTCGTGGTGCGCGCCCGCCAGCAGACGACCCCGGTCGGCGGGGTCGAGCGTGGGCGCCACCGGCGGGCGGGGGCCGGCCGACTCGGGCAGGGAAGAGTCACGCAGAGCCATCGGTCAGCCTCCTCGGACGGCGAGTCGTTCGATCGCCGCCATGGGTACGGGTAGCCAGTCGGGACGGTGCCGTGCCTCGTACAGCACCTCGTAGACGGCACGGTCGGTTTCGTAGGCACGGAGCAGGGCGTGCTTCTTGCGAGGGTCCCAGCCCGCGCGTTCCGCGTACCCGGCGCAGAACGCCTCCCGGCAGCGGCGGGCCCACTCGGGACGCCAGGGGCGGCGCTGCCGGGCGGCGTAGTCGAACGAGCGCAGCATGCCCGCGATGTCCCGGACCGGGGAGTGCGCGCTGCGCCGCTCGGCGAGCGGCCGGGACGGTTCGCCCTCGAAGTCGATGACGAACCACTCGCGTCCGGCGCGCAGCACCTGGCCCAGGTGCAGATCGCCGTGGATGCGCTGGGCCGGCGGGCCCGGATCGCAGGCGGCGAGTGCGCCGAAGGCGCTGGTGAGTCCGGGGACGTAGGGGCGCAGGGCCGGCACGTGATGGGCGGCGGCCTCCAGCCGCTCGGTCATCCCGGCCGCCGTCCGCGCGTTGTCGCCGAGCGGTCCGGCGGGGAAGGCCGCGGCCAGCGCGAGGTGCACCTCGGCGGTGGCCCCGCCCAGCACGTGGGCCTGCCGGGTGAAGTCCTCCCCGCGGGCCAGCGCGTCCAGGGCCAGCGTCCAGCCGTCGGAGGCGTCGGGCAGGAACGGCTGGAGGACGCCGAGCGTCGCCTCCTGCGGATGGGTCGTGCGGTACCAGGCCACCGGCGCCGGCACCCGGCCGCACCCCTGCTCCGCCAGGGCGACCGGCACCTCCAGGTCCGGGTTCACCCCGGGCTGGATCCGCCGGAACACCTTGAGGATGAACGCGTCGCCGTAGACCAGCGACGTGTTCGACTGCTCGGCCTCCAGCAGTCGGGGCGCCAGCCCCGCCGGCACGTGGGCCGACGGGTCGGACTCGAAGGACAGCGGGCCCAGCGGCCCCGGATGCCGCAGCCGCTCCAGCAGCAGATGCGCCGACCGCGGGTCCTGCAACGCGTCGTGCACGGTCAGTCCGGCCAGCGCCCCCTCCTCGACCTTGCCGATCAGGGCCCGGCCGAGTCGGGGGGACAGGTGCTCCTGGATGCCCAGGAGCAGCTGGTAGCAGTCGCCGGGCGGGGGAGTGCCGCCCGGGGAGGGCACCCCCGACTGGCCGGTCTGCACCAGGAGGTGCAGACAGCCCGGGTACAGCTCCGTCATGGACAGCAGACGCAGGTCGTTGAGGGGCCTGTCCTTGCCGGCGAACCAGCGCTGCCGTGGCAGCCACTCGCGCAGCAGTGCCCCGAGCGTCCCCGTGGAGCGGACGCCGACGGCA
This sequence comes from Streptomyces sp. NPDC051051, assembly GCF_040682975.1. Classification (NCBI taxonomy): domain Bacteria; kingdom Bacillati; phylum Actinomycetota; class Actinomycetes; order Kitasatosporales; family Streptomycetaceae; genus Streptomyces; species Streptomyces sp. NPDC051051. Next base: position 600 of record NZ_JBFBCB010000002.1, on the reverse strand, counting down.
CTGCCCGGGCTCAGAGATGCGGTCTTCTGCATGGTGACGCGTCCTTCCCTCGGCGCACGCTCACAGGCGCCGGCCGACGCGGGATGCGGCTCGGATGAGCCGGAACCAGTAGAAACCGTGTCCTGCGAGGGTGAGCAGGTAAGGCAGTTCACCGATCGCGGGGAAGCGGACTCCGCCGAACAGCTCGACGGGATGGCGGCCGTCGAAGCGACGCAGGTCCAGCTCGGTGGGCTGGGCGAAGCGGGAGAAGTTGTGGACGCACAGGACGAGGTCGTCCTCGTACTCGCGCAGGAAGGCGAGGACGGCCGGGTTGGAGGAGGGCAGCTCGGTGAAGGAGCCGAGGCCGAAGGCGGGGTTCTGCTTGCGGATCTCGATCATGCGGTGGGTCCAGTGCAGCAGCGAGGAGGGCGACGCCATGGACGCCTCCACGTTGGTGACCTGGTACCCGTAGACGGGGTCCATGATCGTCGGGAGGTACAGGCGCCCCGGGTCGGAGGAGGAGAAGCCCGCGTTGCGGTCGGGTGTCCACTGCATGGGGGTGCGGACGGCGTCGCGGTCGCCGAGCCAGATGTTGTCGCCCATGCCGATCTCGTCGCCGTA